>NZ_KQ031382.1:3431568-3744074 GCF_000384335.2 Hyphomicrobium sp. 99 | reverse complement strand
AGGTCATCTGGGGCTCGCAGTGGGATGAGCTTCTCGCCCGCGACACGACGGGCAAACTGCGCCAGTTGATGGAAGAGTGCGTCGACGGCGAATACCAAGTCTTCAAATCGCGGGACGGCGCCTTCATCCGCAAGCACTTCTTCGGGCGGTATCCGGAAACGGCCGCGCTCGTCGAAGACTGGTCGGACGAGAAGATCTGGCGCCTGACGCGCGGCGGGCACGACCCGTCGAAAGTTTACGCGGCTTATGCGGCGGCGACGCAGCACAAGGACCAGCCGACGTGCATCCTGGCCAAGACCGTCAAGGGTTACGGCATGGGACAAGCGGGCGAAGGTCAGATGCTCGCGCATCAATCGAAGAAGATGGATGTCGACGCGCTTCGCCAGTTCCGCGATCGTTTCAAGGTTCCGGTTGCCGACGAACAACTCGCCAACCTGCCGTTCATTCGTTTCGAGAAGGGGTCTCCCGAGGACGAATATCTGCACAAGACGCGGCGCAATCTCGGTGGCTATCTGCCGTCGCGGCGCCGCAAGTCAACCGTCACGCTCGAGGCGCCCCCGCTATCGCTATTTGAATCGCAGCTCAAGGGTTCCGAAGGCCGCGAGATCTCGACGACGATGGCGTTCGTGCGGATCTTGACGGCGCTCATGCGCGACAAGACGCTGGGCCAGCGCATCGTTCCGATCGTGCCGGACGAGAGCCGCACGTTCGGTATGGAGGGCATGTTCCGGCAGTTCGGAATCTTCAGTCAGGTGGGCCAGCTTTATCGCCCGCAAGATGCCGATCAGCTGATGTTCTACAAGGAAGACAAGTCCGGCCAGATGCTGGAGGAAGGCATCAACGAGGCTGGCGCGATGGCGTCATGGATCGCTGCCGCGACGAGCTATTCGACGTCGGATGTGCCGATGGTGCCGTTCTACATCTTTTATTCGATGTTCGGTTTCCAGCGCATCGGCGACCTCGCGTGGGCGGCGGGCGACGAACGTTGCCGCGGCTTCCTGCTCGGCGGCACGTCGGGACGCACGACGCTCAACGGCGAAGGCTTGCAGCATGAGGATGGCCACAGCCATCTCATCGCTGCGACGGTGCCGAACTGCATCTCCTACGATCCGACATTCAATTACGAGGTCGCGGTTATCATCCAGAACGGCATGAAACGCATGCTGACGGATCAGGAAGATGTCTTCTTCTACCTGACGCTGCTCAATGAGAACTACGAGCATCCGCCGATGCCGGAAGGCGTCGAGGATGACATCATCAAGGGCATGTACTTGTTCAGGGCCGCGCCGGAAGGTGCGCCCGGTCACAAAGTGCAGCTGATGGGCTCGGGCGCGATCCTGCGCGAGGTTATCGCCGCAGCTGATCTATTGCGCGATGACTGGGGCGTGCCCGCCGACATCTGGAGCGTGACGAGCTTTACGGAACTCGCACGGGAAGCGCACGATGCCGAGCGTTGGAACCTCTTGCATCCGACGGAGACGCCGCGTGTTCCCTTCGTGACGCAAAAGATTTCCGAACGTGGCGACGGGCCGGTGATCGCTTCGACCGATTACATGAAGCTCTACGCCGATCAGGTCCGGCCTTCGGTTCCGAACCGGTATTCGGTTCTCGGCACCGATGGTTTCGGGCGTTCCGATTACCGTCGGACATTGCGTTATTTCTTCGAGGTCGATCGGCACTTCGTGACGGTCGCCGCCCTCAAGGCGCTTGCCGACGAGAACAAAATTCCGTCGATCAAGGTCGCGGAAGCGATAACGAAATACGGGATCAATCCCGACAAGGCCAATCCGGCTCACAGCTGATCAGGACAGGTTCGAATACATGCCGCTCGTCGACATCAAGGTGCCGAATATCGGTGATTTCGAGAATGTCCCGGTCGTCGAAATTCAGGTAAAGCCGGGCGATGAGGTGAAGGCCGACGATCCGCTGATCACGCTCGAAAGCGACAAGGCCGCGATGGATGTGCCGGCACCTTTCCAAGGAAAGGTGGCTGAAATCCTCGTCGCTATCGGCGACAAGGTCAGCGAAGGCAGCACCATCATCAAGCTCGATACGGCGGGTGAGGCGAAAGCTGCAGCTCCGGCTATGGCCAAGAACAACGCCAAGCCTGAGGCTCCGGCGAAGGCTCCGAGCGCGCCGGAGAAAACCAAACCCGCCGAAGTAAAAGAAGGGGCGTCGTTAGCTCCGCTCGGAGATTTCGGCTCCGTTTATGCGAGCCCCTCGGTACGCCGTATCGCGCGCGACCTCGACGTCGATCTGACGAAGGTCAAAGGGACGGGCGACAAGGGCCGCATCACGAAAGACGATGTAAAGGCTTACATCGCGCGAAGTATTCAACCCGCAGCAGCGCCGGGTGGCACCGGTCAGACGTCGGGCATTCCGGAAATTCCGGCGCAGGATTTCTCGAAATACGGGCCGATCGAAACGAAGCCGATGTCACGGCTGAAGAGGCTGACCGGTCCCAACCTGCATCGCGCCTGGTTGAACGTTCCCCACGTCACCAATTCCGACGAAGCCGACATCACCGAACTTGAAGCCTACCGCAAGGAACTCGATGCAACTGCGAAAGGCAAAGGCTATCGCGTGACGCTCGTTGCATTTCTGCTGAAGGCGTCGGTGTCGGCACTGAAGGAATATCCGGAGGTCAATTCGTCCCTCGCGCCGGGCAAGGATGCGCTGATCCTCAAGCGTTACTACAACATAGGTGTTGCGGTGGACACGCCTGATGGGCTCGTCGTGCCGGTCATTCGCGACGTCGATCGCAAGGGCGTTCTTGAACTCAGCCAGGAGTTGACGGCCGTCTCGGCACGCATGCGCGAGGGCAAGATCACGCCGACGGATATTTCAGGCGCGACCTTCTCTATCTCGAGCCTCGGCGGCATCGGTGGCACGGGGTTCACGCCGATCGTCAATGCGCCAGAAGTCGCCATTCTCGGAGCGGTCAGGGCTCAGATGAAGCCTCATTGGGACGGTTCGGCATTTCAGCCGCGGCTGATGCTGCCGCTCTGCCTTTCTTATGATCATCGCGTGGTCGACGGCGCGCTTGCTGCGCGTTTCTTGAGAAAGATCTGCGATGCGCTGGCCGACGTTCGCCAGCTCGTCTTGTAGGACGGTGTGATGAGCAAGAAGGAAATCCGCGTTCCCGCTCTCGGCGATTTCGAGAACGTGCCCGTCATTGAAGTGCATGTGAAGCCGGGAGCGACCATCGCTGCCGAAGACGCGCTCATTACGCTCGAGAGCGACAAGGCTTCGTTCGATGTGCCGGCTCCCGAAGGCGGAAAGATCGTCGAGGTTCTGCTCAAGGTCGGCGATAAGGTCAGCGAAGGCAGTCCGATCCTGACGCTCGAAACGCAGTCGGATGCGGTCGAAGAAGAGCCGGTAAAGGCCAAAGCGGCGCCGACGAAAAAGGAAGCTCCCTCGGCGCCGACGGTTGCGGCGGAGAGGTTCTCAGGAAACGCAGATCATAGTTGCGAAGTTCTGGTGTTGGGAGCTGGCCCCGGAGGTTATTCCGCCGCCTTTCGCGCGGCCGATCTCGGCGCGAAGACCATCCTCGTCGATCGGTGGCCCGCGCTGGGTGGCGTTTGTCTGAACGTCGGGTGCATTCCCTCGAAGGCGCTGCTGCATACGGCGTTCGTCATCGATGAAGCGGCTGCGCTGGGCAAACACGGCATTACGTTTGCCGCGCCGAAAATCGATTTGAAAAAGCTCGCCGCTTATAAGAACGCAGTCGTCGGCAAGCTGACGGGCGGGCTCGCGTCGATGGCGAAGGCGCGTAAGGTCACGACGTTGCGCGGCACCGGCACGTTCGTCGATGATCATCATTTGAAAGTCGCGTTCGACGATGGGCGCGAAGAAACAGTGCGTTTCGAAAGGGCCATCATCGCCGCGGGGTCAGAGGCGGCTCAGCTGCCGTTCATGCCATCCGATCCGCGCATCGTCGATTCAACCGGTGCACTCGAGCTGCCGCAAATTCCGGAGAGGATGCTCGTCATCGGCGGCGGCATCATCGGCCTCGAGATGGCGACGGTTTATTCGACGCTTGGCGCGCGGCTCGATGTCGTCGAGTTGCTGGATGGTTTGATGCCGGGGGCGGACCGCGATCTCGTCAACGTCTGGCAGAAGGCCAACGCGCGCCGTTTCGACAAGGTGATGCTGAAGACCAAAGTCGTCGGGGTGGAAGCAAAGCCGGATGGAATCCACGTGACCTTCGAAGGCGCCGACGCGCCGTCCGAACCGCAGCGCTACGGTATGGTGCTTGTCGCCGTCGGGCGGAGGCCTAACGGCCGGGTGATCGGCGCCGGCAACGCCGGGGTCGCCGTCTCGGACCGTGGTTTCATTCCGGTCGATAGCCAAATGCGGACGAATGTTGCGAACATATTTGCCATCGGCGATATCGCGGATGAGCCGATGCTGGCGCATAAGGCCGTCCATCAGGGGCATGTCGCGGCGGAAAATGCGGCGGGGGGCAAAAGTTTCTTCGACGTCCGCCAGATCCCGTCCGTCGCCTATACCGATCCGGAGATCGCCTGGGCCGGTTTGACCGAAACTGAGGCTAAGGCCCGAGGCATAGCTTATAAGAAGGCCGTGTTCCCTTGGGCCGCTTCGGGCCGGGCCATTGCCAACGGGCGGGACGAGGGCTTCACCAAGCTGCTCTTCGACGAGAGCACCGAGCGGATCATCGGCGGGGCCATTGTCGGCACGGAAGCCGGAAACCTCATTTCAGAGATTTGTCTCGCCATCGAAATGGGGGCGGACGCCGTCGATATCGGGAAAACCATCCACCCGCATCCGACGCTGTCGGAGTCCGTTGGCATGGCGGCGGAAGTGGCGGAAGGCGTCTGTACGGACCTGATGCCGCCCAAACCGTCCCGGGTCCGGGCCTAGGGCTCTGACCCTTGCCTGGGCCTTGCTTTTGAAGGGGCGGTTGGCTATACCGGCGCCATTCGACGTCGCTGTCGGATGGTCAAGAGGAAGATCAGCCGGTTGGGCGCCCCATAGGGGTCCCCGAATTCTGACCGGCAGGGCTGCGGCCCATCACGGCGACATCACACCCAGACATCAGCGCCATCAAGCCAGGCATCGCGTTCGCGCGGGTCTGTTTATCGGCGCTTCAAACATCAACCCAAACTCGCCCGACCGCCGAGCCGGGCACCACGTCGTTATCAAGGAGAACGAATGTCCGCCGAAGTTACCAACACTGATTTCAATCCCTCGCGCGAAGATTTTGCCGCGCTGCTCGCCGAGAGCCTTGCCAAGGACGACCTGTTCGAAGGTTCCGTCGTAAAGGGCAAGATCGTCGGCATCGAAAAAGACATGGCGATCATCGACGTCGGCCTCAAGATGGAAGGCCGCGTCGCGATGAAGGAGTTCGGCGTCGGCGGCAAGCCGGGCGACCTCAAAGTCGGCGACACCGTTGAAGTCTACCTGGAGCGCGTCGAGAATGCGCTCGGTGAAGCAGTTCTCTCGCGCGACAAGGCTCGCCGCGAAGAAAGCTGGACCCGCCTCGAGCGCCTCTACGAAAAGGGCGAGAAGGTTACGGGCGTCATCTTCAACAAGGTCAAGGGCGGTTTCACCGTCGATCTCGACGGCGCCGTGGCGTTCCTTCCGGGCAGCCAGGTCGATATTCGCCCCGTTCGCGATATCGGACCGCTGATGCATCAGCAGCAGCCCTTCCAGATCCTGAAGATGGATCGCCGTCGCGGCAACATCGTTGTTTCGCGCCGGTCGGTTCTCGAAGAGAGCCGCGCAGAGCAGAGGACGGAAATCGTCGCTCGTCTCGCCGAAGGCCAGATCATCGACGGTCTCGTCAAGAACATCACCGATTACGGTGCGTTCATCGATCTCGGCGGCATCGACGGTCTTCTTCACGTCACCGACATGGCATGGCGCCGCGTCAACCATCCGTCCGAAATCCTCAACGTCGGCGATACGGTGAAGGTGCAGATCATCCGCATCAACCCGGAAACGCAGCGTATTTCGCTCGGCATGAAGCAGCTTCAGTCCGATCCGTGGTCGGCAATCGAAGCGAAGTATCCGGTCGGCGCTCGCGTCAAGGGCACCGTGACGAATATTGCCGATTACGGCGCGTTCGTTGAGCTGGAGCCGGGCGTCGAAGGCCTGATCCACGTCTCGGAAATGAGCTGGACGAAGAAGAACACGCACCCTGGCAAGATCGTTTCGACGAGCCAGCAGGTCGAAGTTCAGGTTCTCGAAGTCGATCCGCAGAAGCGCCGTATCTCGCTCGGCCTGAAGCAGACGCAGGAGAACCCGTGGGATGCGTTCCTGACGCAGCACCCGAAGGGCTCGGTCGTCGAAGGTCCGATCCGCAACATCACCGAGTTCGGTCTCTTCATCGGTCTCGACAATGGCATCGACGGCATGGTCCATCTTTCGGACCTCGACTGGCAGAAGGCCGGCGACGAAGTCATCAAGGACTACAAGAAGGGCGACAACGTCAAAGCCATCGTTCTCGATGTCGACGGCTCGAAGGAGCGCATTTCGCTCGGCGTCAAGCAGCTGGGCGGCGACCCGGCCGACGCCATGGCGAAGTACAAGAAGGGCGACGCCGTCACCGGCACCGTCACCGCGGTCAACGAAGCCGGTATCGATGTCCGGATCGCAGACAGCGAGTTGACGTCGTTCATCAAGCGCGCCGATCTCTCGCGTGATCGCTCGGAGCAGCGTCCGGAACGCTTCAACGTCGGCGACAAGGTCGATGCGGCAGTCGTCTCGGTCGATAAGGCAGCACGCCGTATCGCCGTTTCGATCAAGGCGCTCGAACTCGCGGAAGAGAAGCAGGCTGTTGCTCAGTACGGCTCGACCGACTCGGGAGCTTCGCTCGGCGACATCTTCAAGGCTGCCATCAAGAAGCGCGAAGGCGCGGAAGACGCCGAGTAATCGGCTTAGGCTTAGCCTGGAAATTGAGAGGCGCGCGGCAAACCCTGCCGCGCGCCTTAACTTTTGGGCGAGAGGTCGCGGGCTTCCCCGTTGCTCGCGGCCCCAACCTTGCCTACGTTCGCCCCCAGAACGAGCCGCGTTGACGGGCCTCCCGCTCGACTTGCCGCGAGATGACGAAAGGGCACCACCCCAAATGCTTGAAACGGAAACGGTTCTCGATCGCAGGCGGCTTCGCCGGTCGGTATCGCTTTGGCGCGCCGCAGGGCTCGCCGGTCTGCTTATCGCGATCGGTGCGCTGGCATTAGGGGGCGACAAGCTTGCTTCCCTTACCGGTCAAAAGCAGATTGCCCGCGTCACAATCGAAGGCACCATTACGGAAGATCGCGATCAGCTTAAATTGCTGAAGGATATTGGTGACGACGCCAGCGTCTCTGGCGTTCTGCTGTTCATCAACAGTCCCGGCGGCACGACAACGGGGGGCGAGGCGCTCTTCGAAGGCATCCGTGCGCTTTCCAAAAAGAAGCCTGTCGTTGCGCAATTCGGCACCGTGGCGGCTTCGGCGGCCTACATCGCGGGTCTCGCCACGGACCACATTGTTGCCCGTGGCAATACGATTACGGGCTCTGTCGGCGTCATCGTGCAGTGGCCGGAAGTCGTCCAGTTGCTCGACAAGATCGGCGTCAAGATGAACGAGGTTAAGAGCGGTCCGCTGAAGGCTTCGCCGTCGCCGTTCGAGACGCTTGACGACTCGAGCAAGAAGGTCGCCGAGGGCATGGTGGCCGACGGCTTCAAATGGTTCATCGGGCTGGTTGAGAGCCGCCGCGGCGTCAAGGCTGCCGATATTCCAGGCCTGCTGGACGGCCGAATCTATTCAGGCCGCGAGGCTCTCGACGCCAAGTTGGTCGATCAACTCGGCGGTGAGGATGAGGCGGTCAAATGGCTCAAAGACGTGAAAAGCGTCCCGCAGACGGCCAAAGTCACCGATTGGAAGCCCGCGAGCAGCAGTGGTTACGGCTTTGCAGGGATGTCGGCCAGCATTGCGGGCTGGCTGTTGGGACCGGCGGCGGGCGACGCTGTAAATTTTTTGGTTCGTGATCGGATGATTTCCACGCTCGGACTTGACGGTCTTCTCTCAGTTTGGCACCCTTCTGAAAAATAAGAAGAAATGGTCGCCGAAGCTGGGAGCGAAACGTGATCAAATCGGAGCTGGTGCAACGGATTGCCACTGCCAATCCGCATCTTTACCATCGTGACGTCGAACGCATCGTCAATGTAATTTTCGACGAAATCGTCGATGCTTTATCGCGAGGTGATCGCGTCGAGCTTCGCGGTTTCGGCGCATTCACGGTGAAGCATCGTGCGTCGCGACAGGGAAGAAATCCCCGGACCGGCACGACCGTCGCCGTCGCCGAGAAATTTGTGCCATTCTTCAAGACGGGCAAAGAACTTCGCGACCGGCTAAATAAGCTCAACGGCGCGAAACACTGACGAGCAACCACTGACGAGATGGCCGCGGCGGATTTTCGTGCCCCGCCAAGTGAGGTAGATCATGTTCAGGCGTATTCTCGCGCTGCTTATCGGGTTTCCGCTTGGCATCATTCTCGTTGCGATCGCGGTTTCGAACCGCCAGCCGGTGGATCTGATCCTTGATCCGTTCCGGCCCGAAACGCCGGCGCTTTCGATCGAGCTGCCGTTTTACATCTATCTGATGGCGGCTCTCGTTCTCGGTGTCATCCTTGGCGGCGTTGCGACTTGGATGGGGCAAAGCCGATGGCGTCAAACGGCCCGTTCGCAAGGCCGGCGAGCAGCGCGCTGGCAAGCGGAGGCGGACCGCCTCGCGCGCGAACGCGAAGCTGCCGCTGAAGCCGCAGACCAGCACTTGGCGATCTCGAGCCGTTGATTGTGAGCCTACGTTCCCGATGACATTCGATGCGTTGACGCTGTTCGGGCTCGTAGCGGTCAGTCTGATGCTTTTGTTCTACACGTTCGAGGACAGCAGCCCTTGGTGCATCCTTGGATTTTCCGTCGCTTGCGCGATGGGTTCGGTCTATGGATTTCTGCAGGGCGCATGGCCTTTCGGTTTGGTCGAAGGCGTTTGGACGTTTATCGCCCTTAAGCGCTGGCAGAAGCGCCGTCTCGCTGGTGCGCCCACTGCGTAACGCATGAAATATTATGGTCACAAGAACCAAAATTTGCGGGATCTCGACGCCTGAAGCATTGGATGCCGCGATAGCCGGTGGCGCCGATTACATCGGGCTTGTGTTCTACCCGAAGAGCCCGCGTCATCTCGAGATCGCGCAGGCCAAGGCGCTTGCTGAGTTGGCGCGCGGCAAGGTCGGAATCGTCGCGTTAACGGTCGATGCGGACGATGAGACGTTGCAAGACATCGTCGAAGACGTGGCGCCAGACATTCTGCAGCTTCATGGCAGTGAAGCGCCCGAACGGGTTCTGGCCATCAAGAAGAAGTTCGGTCGTGAGGTGATCAAGGCGATCTCCGTCGCCACAGCGGACGACGCCGCGCGAGCGCAGGGTTATGCGGGTGCTGCCGACCTCATTCTCTTCGACGCGAAGGCGCCTCCGGGTTCATCGCTGCCGGGCGGTAACGGCCGGACGTTCGACTGGCATGCGCTCGACGGTGTCGCCGAAGCGCTGCCGTTCATGCTTTCGGGCGGCCTTGACCCCGATAATGTGGCGGATGCGATCGCGTTAACGCATCCGATCGCCGTCGATGTGTCGTCGGGCGTCGAAAGCGCGCCGGGCATCAAGGACCTTGAACAGATCCGTCGCTTTCTTCTGGCCGTAAAGACAGCTAAGCAGACCTGACAATTTCATCTCCCGGCTCAAGCTCGGAGAAACGAGGCTTTCATGGCAACGAAATCTCAGAAGACGGCGGACGCCGCTCTCAACAGCTATGCGACAGGTCCCGACGACAAGGGATTTTTCGGCATCTTCGGTGGCCGCTTCGTTGCCGAGACGCTGATGCCGCTGATTCTGGAACTCGAGCGCGCCTACGAAGCTGCAAAAGCCGATCCCGAATTCCAGCGCGAGCTTGATTTTCTCAGCCTGCATTACGCTGGCCGGCCGAGCCCCCTCTATCATGCAGAGCGCATGACGGCGGAACTTGGCGGCGCAAAGATTTACTTCAAGCGCGAAGAGCTCAATCACACGGGTTCGCACAAGATCAACAACTGCCTCGGGCAGATCCTGCTTGCGCGCCGGATGGGCAAAAAGCGGATCATCGCGGAGACGGGGGCCGGTCAGCACGGCGTCGCCGTCGCGACGGTTTGCGCGAAGTACGGCATGGACTGCGAGATCTACATGGGCGCGACTGACGTTGAGCGTCAGGCGCCGAACGTCGCGCGCATGACGTTGCTCGGCGCCAAGCTCAATCCCGTGACGTCGGGCGCGGGCACGTTGAAAGACGCGATGAACGAAGCGCTGCGCGATTGGGTCACCAACGTGCGCGACACCTATTACCTCATCGGCACGGCGGCAGGTCCGCACCCTTATCCGGCGATGGTTCGCGATTTCCAGGCGATCATCGGCCATGAGACGCGTTCGCAGATGATGGAAGCGGAAGGCCGGTTGCCGGATACGATCGTTGCCTGCATCGGCGGCGGGTCGAACGCCATCGGCATTTTCCATCCGTTCTTGGACGACAAGGACGTTGCGATCTATGGCGTCGAAGCGGGCGGCCACGGGCTCGACGTCGAGAACGGTCACGCGGCATCGATGACGGGCGGTTCGCCGGGCGTGCTGCACGGAAACCGTACGTATCTCTTGCAGGATAGCGACGGACAAATTCTCGAAGGTCACTCGATTTCCGCGGGCCTCGATTATCCCGGCGTCGGGCCTGAGCATTCCTGGCTCAAGGATATCGGCCGGGTGAAGTATGTCGCCGTGACGGACAAAGAAGCGCTCGCGGCTTTGCAGTTCTGCACGCGTCTTGAAGGGATCATCCCGGCGCTCGAACCAAGTCATGCGCTCGCGCAAGTCATGAAGCTTGCGCCGAAACTTCCGAAAGACAATCTGCTGGTCGTGAATCTATCCGGTCGTGGCGACAAGGATCTCTTCACGGTCGCCAAACATCTTGGGATGAAGATCTAAGATGACCAAGCACGTCACACGCATCGATGCCCGTTTTGAAGCATTGAAAAAAGAAAAGCGACCGGCGCTCATTACGTTCGTTACGGCGGGCGATCCCGATCTCGAGACGAGCGCGCAGATTCTTGACGACCTCGTCAAAGCCGGCGCCGATATCATCGAACTCGGTATGCCGTTCTCGGACCCGATGGCCGATGGTCCGGCGATCCAGGCTTCGTCGCATCGAGCGCTCAAGGCCGGTCAGAATATGATCAAGACGCTGCAGCTCGTTCGCGATTTCCGTGCCAAGGACGCGACGACGCCGATCGTGCTGATGGGCTACTACAATCCGATCTACGTCTACGGCAACGAGCGCTTCATCAAGGATGCGAAGTCGGCGGGGGTCGATGGTCTCATCGTCGTCGACGTGCCGCCCGAGGCTGACGATGAGCTTTGCCTCCCCTCGCTCGCCGCAGGGCTCAATTTCATCCGCCTCGCAACGCCGACGACGGACAAGGCGCGATTGCCCGCGGTTTTGAAGAATACGTCAGGTTTCGTTTACTATGTTTCGATCACCGGCATCACCGGGGCTGCGGCACCCGTCGTTAACGACGTTCACAGTCAAGTGAAGGCGATCAAGGCGGAAACGCCGCTGCCCGTGGTTGTTGGTTTTGGTGTGCGGTCAGGCGAGCAAGCCCGGGCCATATCTAAAGGGGCTGACGGTGTCGTTGTCGGCTCAGCCATTGTTTCTACTATAGAAAAATCCCTCGGGCCGAAGGGCGAGGCGACGGAGAGAACTCGTAAGGGTGTAACGGATCTCGTCCGGGAATTGAGTTCGGCCCTATCGGCCGACTAGCGCTTTCCCCGGGAAAGCTCTATTGGATACGGCCTTCTACACCCCCATTTTGGGCATTGTCCTAGCGTCGGCCCCTCATGTGGCGCTAAAAAATGGCGGACTGTGAGGAGCTTGCCATTGTGCCCGCACGTTGATGCGATAGGCGCTTGGAGCGGCTTACAAGGAGCCAAGAGCACGTGAATTGGATTAACAACGTCGTCCGCCCCAAGATCAGCGGGCTTTTATCGACGGCGAAGCGCGATGTGCCGGATAACCTCTGGGTGAAGTGCCCGGAGACGGGCCAGATGGTCTTCTACAAAGACCTCGAGGCCAATCAGTTCGTGGTGCCCGGCTCGAACTATCATATGCGTATGGGTTCGCAGCAGCGCCTGCAGCATCTGTTCGATGGCGGAGAATATCGCACCGTCCCGGTGCCAACCGTTCAGCAGGATCCGCTGAAGTTTCGCGATGGGCGCAAATATACCGATCGCTTGAAAGACGCGAAGGCGGCGACGAAGCTCGAAGATGCGATCCTCGTTGGCGAAGGAGAGCTCGAGGGCTTGCCGGTCGTCGCGGCAGCTCAAGATTTCCGTTTCATGGCGGGTTCGCTCGGCATGGCGGCTGGCGAAGCGATTATCGCTGGCATGCAGCGCGCGCTCGAACTCAGGACGCCATTTATTCTTTTCGCGGCCTCGGGTGGAGCACGCATGCAGGAGGGTATTCTCTCCCTCATGCAGATGCCGCGCACGACGATCGCCGTGCAACGTCTGAGAGACGCCCGGCTTCCCTACATCGTCGTTCTGACGGATCCGACGACGGGTGGCGTGACCGCTTCCTACGCGATGCTCGGAGATATTCATATCGCGGAGCCCGGCGCGCTCATCTGCTTCGCAGGGCCGCGCGTCATTCAGCAGACGATCCGCGAGCAATTGCCAGATGGCTTCCAACGTGCGGAATATTTGCTTTCGCACGGCATGATCGACATGGTCGTGCATCGCCACCAAATGCGCGAAACGCTTGCGCGCATCTCCAAGCTATTGATGAGCGGTGTGCAGGCGGCGAAGCCGAAAGACACGCGCAAGATGAACGGCAAGCCTTACGTCAACGGCGCGCCCGTCGATGGCAAGGTCATTGAGACGGCCGCGCGGGAAAGCGGCGTCGTGGAGCCCGAGGCTGTTCCGAACAGTCAAAGGTTCGAGCCGGGCAAGGGCGACAAGCCGCGCCGCGATGAAGCCGGATCGGCTTCGTCCGCGAAGCCTAAGGATGCGCCCCAGGGCGCCTAGCAATTCTCGAAGGTATTGCGGGGCGGCATGACCTCGTCGACGACACGACCTACAAGCGACGCCTTATTGGCCGACATGATGCTCTTGCATCCCAAGCTGATCGACCTGTCGCTCGGCCGCGTGGAGCGTTTGCTTGCGAAGCTCGGGCATCCCGAAAAGAAGCTTCCGCCAGTGGTCCACATCGCTGGCACGAACGGCAAGGGGTCAGTGACGGCCTATCTCAAGGCTTTCACGGAAGCAGCCGGTAAGCGCGCGCACATTTATACGTCGCCGCATCTCGTCCGATTTCACGAGCGCATCGCGCTTGCCGGAGATGACGGGAAGGCGCATGCGATCGACGAAGACACGCTCGTCGATGTTCTGACGCGCGTCCACGCTGTCAACGACGGCGAAGACATCACGCAGTTCGAGATCACGACAGCGGCGGCGTTCCTCGCATTTTCCGAACGGCCGGCCGACGTTCTGCTGCTGGAAGTTGGGCTCGGCGGACGGCTCGACGCGACGAACGTGATTGCGGAGCCAGCACTCACCATCATCACGCCGATCTCGATGGACCACGCCGAGAAGCTAGGGCCCACGCTTGCGAAGATCGCGTTCGAAAAGTCCGGCATTCTGAAGCGCGGCGTTCCCGGCATCGTCTCGCAGCAATCCGATGACGTTCTCACGGTGCTTGAATCGCGTGCCCGCTCGGTCGGGGCGCCGCTCACCGTTTGGGGCCGTGATTACGACGCGTATGAACAGGCGGGGCGTCTCATCGTTCAACAGAACGATCGTCTGCTCGACCTGCCGCTGCCCGCGCTCATCGGGCGGCATCAGATCGTCAATGCCGGAACGGCCGTTGCTGCGGCGCTGATGCTCGGCGAAAGAATTCCGTCGCTCGGGATCGATGAACGCGCTCTCGAGACAGGGCTTCGTACTGTCGAATGGCCGGCCCGCATGCAGCACCTGACGTACGGGCCGCTGCCTGAAATTCTTGGAGACCAGGCCGAGCTTTGGCTCGACGGCGGTCACAATCCCGCGGCTGGAGATATGCTCGCCGATACGCTCGCGACGCTCGATGAGAAGTCGCCGAAGCCCGTCTATCTGATCGTTGGCATGATGGGGCAGAAGGATGCGCTGGGTTTTCTGGCGCCATTTCGCGGACTTGTCCGGGCCATCTATACGGTTCCGATCCCCGGTGCCCACGAGGCGCCGCACAACGAAGAAAATCTCGCCGAGGTCGCGCGCGGGGCCGGCATGCAAGCTCTTGATCGCAAAAATGTGATTGAGGCGCTGCAGACGATCGCCGGGCTTTCGAAGGGGCCGAAGCGCGTTCTTATCTGCGGTTCGCTTTATCTTGCCGGACACGTGCTTTCATTGCAGCAAAACCTCGAATAATTAGCCGCCCGATAGGGTCGGCGGTCGCGCAAATTCAAATTGCTTCGGCCACGTTCGATATTTGCTGTTCGAAAGGTCATAAAAACCCGCTAGGTTGGCGCGACTATCTCGGACCTAGAGCCCTTGCATAGCTGCTTTGCCAACTAAGATTGAGGACGGTCAAGACGAAGCATAGCAAGGCTACTAAAAAGCGTTTCACGATCAAGCAAACAAGATCGCCGGTACAGGCGTCATTCGGAGGAGATGCACGATGCAACACGTAGCTATGGACAAGCTAAAAGGGCGGCAGATCATCAAGTCGCGCTACGACAATTTCATCGGCGGCAAGTGGGTGGCTCCGGTCCGCGGCCAGTACTTCTCTAACGTTACGCCGATTACGGGCCAGCAGGTCTGCGAGATTGCCCGCTCGACGGCCGAAGATATCGAACTCGCTCTCGACGCCGCGCACAAAGCCAAGGACGCTTGGGGTAATTCCTCTCCCGCGGCGCGCGCCCGCGTGCTGTCGAAAATCGCCGACCGCATGGAAGAAAATCTCGACATCCTCGCTCTCGTCGAGACCATCGACAACGGCAAGCCGATCCGTGAGACGACGCACGCCGACCTTCCGTTGGCCATTGACCATTTCCGTTACTTTGCCGGTTGCGTGCGTGCCCAGGAAGGCTCGATCGCTGAGATCGATCACGACACGGTCGCCTATCACTTCCACGAACCGCTCGGCGTCGTCGGGCAGATCATCCCGTGGAACTTCCCGCTGTTGATGGCGGTCTGGAAGCTCGCGCCCGCTCTCGCTGCCGGCAACTGCGTCGTTCTGAAACCTGCAGAGCAGACGCCGATGTCGATCATGGTTCTTGCGGACTTGATCGCGGACCTCATTCCGGAAGGCGTGTTGAACATCGTCAACGGCTTCGGCATCGAGGCCGGTAAGCCGCTCGCTCAGAACAAGCGTATCGCGAAGATCGCGTTCACCGGCGAGACGACGACGGGTCGCCTCATCATGCAGTACGCATCGGAAAACATCATTCCGTGCACTCTGGAGCTCGGCGGCAAGTCACCGAACATCTTCTTCGCCGACGTCATGGAAGCCGACGACGAGTTCTTCGACAAGTGCCTTGAAGGCTTCACGATGTTCGCGTTGAACCAGGGTGAGGTTTGCACCTGCCCCAGCCGCGCGCTCATCCAGCGCTCGATCTATGAGAAGTTCATGGAGCGGGCATTGGAGCGCGTCGTGAAGATCAAGCAGGGCCATCCGTTGGATGCCTCGACGATGATCGGTGCTCAGGCGTCCAACGATCAGCTCGAAAAGATCCTGAGCTACATCGAAATCGGCAAAGGCGAGGGCGCTCGCGTCCTGACGGGCGGTCATCGCGCCAACCTAGGTGGCGAGCTTGCGAGCGGCTATTACGTCGAGCCGACCGTGCTCGAAGGCCACAACAAGATGCGCGTGTTCCAGGAAGAAATCTTCGGGCCGGTCGTTTCCGTCACGACCTTCGAAGACGAAGCGGAAGCGCTGGCCATCGCCAACGACACGCTCTACGGCCTCGGCTCCGGCGTTTGGACGCGTAACGGAACGCGGGCTTATCGGATGGGCCGCGCGATCCAGGCGGGCCGCGTCTGGACCAACTGCTATCACGCTTATCCGGCGCACGCTGCGTTCGGTGGCTACAAGCTGTCGGGCATCGGTCGCGAGACGCACAAGATGATGCTTGACCATTATCAGCAGACGAAGAACTTGCTCGTCAGCTACAGCCCGAAGGCGCTTGGCTTCTTCTGATGCCTGGCTAAGCCGCAGATCGAAGGGCATGCGCCGGAGCCGGTGCATGCCCTTTTTCTCAATCCGGAGGGCCAGATGGTCAATCGCGTGACGGCGACGCCCGATACCCTGACACTCATCAAGAAGCTCGAAGGCATTCACGGGCCGCTGCTGTTTCATCAGTCCGGCGGTTGTTGCGACGGCAGCGCGCCGATGTGCTACCCGCGGGGCGAATTCAAGGTCGGCGCTCAAGACGTGTACATGGGCGAGATCGGCGGCCAGCCGTTCTACATGGGCAAGTCGCAATTCGAATATTGGCAGCACACCCATCTCATCATCGATGTGGTGCCCGGGCGCGGATCGGGCTTTTCGGTCGAAGGTCCGGAGGGCGTTCGTTTCCTGACGCGGTCGCGCATCTTTTCGGATGCCGAAAACGACGAACTCGATGCTTTGGGTCCGCCGCCGAGCGGTGTCGAGCATCCGCCTCTATAGGCAAAGCAATCAATCAATTCGGGAGAATAACCGATGACGGTTTCAAGGACGCTGCGCGACATTGCGGGGCTTGGCTATACGCCTGCGCGCATCGCCAACTCGGCGTTGATCCTTATCGACTGCCAGAATACGTATCGCGAGGGCTTGATGCAGCTCGAAGGTGTCGAGCCTGCGCTTGTCGAATGTCAGGGCCTGTTGAAGCGCTATCGCGATGCGGGGCGGCCGGTCATTCACATTCAGCACGATGCTGGCGCCGGATCGCCTTACGACGTCAATGATCGCATCGGCGCCATCGCTGACGTCGTCGCGCCTAAAGCCGGCGAGCCTGTCGTCGTGAAGAATTATCCGAGCTCGTTTGAAAAAACGAACCTCGATGATCTTCTCAAGGGCTTTGGCGTCGAGGATCTGACGATTGCAGGATTCATGACGCACGTGTGCGTGAATTCAACGGCGCGCGCTGCGTTCAATCACGGCTATCGCGCGACGGTCGTCGGGAATGCCACGGCGACCCGGTCGCTCCCAAATCCCTGCGGCGGCGTTGTTTCGGCGAAGGAGCTTCACGAGGCAAGCCTCGTGGCGCTGAACGACATGTTTGCTGTCGTGGTGCCGACGGCGGAGAAGATCACGGACTGATCGCCTCTATTGATCTGGCGAGGCCAAAAACAAAAAACCCCGCGTTGAGCGGGGTTTTTCAAATTCAAATTCGACGGTGCCTCAAACTGCAGCAGCGACGCTCGAGTTGATCCAGTCTTCGAGCTTCTTCTTCTGCACGATCGCGCCGGTGTGCTGCGCCGCGACCTTGCCGCCCTTGAAGATCAGTAGTGTCGGCATAGCACGAATGCCGTAATGGCCTGTGACCTGCGGGTTTGCGTCAACGTCGACTTTCACGACTTTGACTTTGCCCGTCATTTCCTTGGCGACCTGGTCGAGCGCCGGAGCCATGGCCTTGCACGGCCCGCACCACGTCGCGTGGAAGTCGACGAGGACCGGTTCGCTGGACTTCAAAACTTCGTCTTCGAAGCTTGCGTCTGTCACTGCGTTAGACATTTGATTCTGCTCCATTTCCGGGCCGATTCTGCGGGCCCGAATTCCGATTTGCCGCCGGGGGCGAGCAAATGAAAACCGACCCATGAAGTAGGGATTACGTCAGGAGGCGTCAAGGCTCCCCAGTTCCAGGTCCCAAAGGCGCGCCGTATAGAGATCGAGAACGTCGTTCGGAATCTCCATGAGTCGGGGCCCATCCGTCCAGAGTAACGCGGCCCGCACGGTCCGGTCCGGATAGATTTCTCCGAGTGCAAGCCGATATGCCGCAAGCTGGTAAAGATAGGCGTCTGCAACGTTGTGCACTTCGGCGGGCGGCGGGCGGTTGGTCTTGTAATCGACGATCAGCACCTCGCCTTTGGTCAGCGCCAAGCGATCGATTTGCCCGGACAGGTCGAGAGCCGGACCTTTACCGTTCGGCCGCGGGATGACAGCGGCGATCGGAGCCTCTGCAACACTGTCGGGTCCGAAGATCGGGGCGAAACGCTGGTCCGCCAGAACGTCGAGGGTTTCGTTCACAATGCTCGCGCGCACTCTTGCCGGGAGCGCCGCGCCGCGTTTGGCGACGAAGGCGGTCGCGATCATCTCGCGCTTGTCGCTGGGAATGGACGGCAAGTGCTGCAGGAGCGCGTGCGTAGTCGTTCCGCGCAAGAACCGATTTGCGCCACCGACACTGAGCGGAGACGGACTATCGTTTGTCGCCGCCACGTCGCGTTTTGCGGGGGCGAGCGGCTCGCCCTCCGCGTCGGGTGCGTAAGGCTCGAGCCGCGATGGGGCGAGCGGCACCGAAAGCTTCGGCTCCGCCGGAGCACGACGCAATGCAAACTCGGGACGCGTGAATGCAGTCCGGTCGACTGATGCGACGTGATCGGATTTTTTTGGTTCCGCGATTTGCGGCGCTTCCATGCGCCAAATTTTCTTGCCGTCGCCGAGATTGATTTCGGTCATCGACGGTATCAGCGCCTCTGTCGCGACATCGTACCAGCAGCCTGCCGTGCGACCGCGTTTGGTTTCGAAGCCGGCGATGTAGAGCCTGTCCCGCGCGCGCGTCATGGCGACGTAGAGGAGGCGATTGCGCTCTTCCTTGTCGGCAGCCTCCCGCTCTCTGCGCGCGGCTTCGACGGCGGGAACGCGCGACGTTCCTTTGACGCTCCATACAATGGGTTCTGCGGTTCCGTCAGTGCTCGCGCGAGCACCGATTTTCACGAGGCGCGAAGATGCGTCGTCGCCCGATGACGTGGTACAGGTGTCCGGCAGAAAGACGATTGGCGCTTCGAGGCCTTTCGCGCCATGCACGGTCATCACGCGAACTTCGTCGCGGCCGTGCTCCATGTCGCGCTTCACCTCGGGGTTGGCGGCGCGAAGCTGGGCAAGAAACTGTGTCAGCGATGGCGGATCGCTTTCATCGTAGGAAAGCGCCAGGTCGAGGAATTCGTCGATGACATCGGCGGCTTCGGGGCCAAGCCGGTTCAGCATTTTTTCGCGTCCGCCATCGCGATCGAGAATCCCCGAGTAGAACTCGAACGGCGGCGTGAAGTCGGCTTTGGCGCGCCATCGCTTCAGTGTTTCGGCGGCGTCCTTGAATGAGAGGTCTACCTCGGCCTTATCGAGCAGGGCCGTCCACAGCGTGCGTTTGCGTTCGTGCGCGATCTTCAACAAATCGTCGTCGGTGAGGTTGAAGAGCGGGCCTTTGAGAACGGTTGCCAACGCCAGATCGTCTTCGGGCAGCGTCAGAAAATCGCCGAGCACGATCAGATCCTGAACTGCGATCTGTTCCGTCAGCTTGACCCGGTCGGAGCCCGCCACGGGGATGCCGCGCCGTTTGAGTGCGGCGACCATCGGCACGGCGAACGGGTTCCGCTTGCGTACGAGGATCAGGATATCGCCGGCGCGGATCGGACGATTTTCCGACGGCAGACGTTCGCTGCTCTCCGGCGCGATCCATGCCTTGATCGTATCGGCGATGCGGTCGGCGAGCCGGTTGGCGGGTGACTGCTCGTTCGTATCGGAAAGAGGGTTCCAGGGATCGGCCGTGACGGTGTCATCGGGAATCTCGGTCGGCCAGATTTCGACGAGCCCCGCATGTCCAGTGCGGTGGGCGGCGTGCGAGATGGTGCTGTTGCCGGCGGTCAGACCCGGCGTGCGCACCGGATCGGCAAACACGCGATCGACCGCCGTCAGAACGGGTGCGACTGTGCGGAACGAAAGCGTGAGCGGCACGCGCCGCCATGAGAGATTTGCGTCGGTCGCGAGCGTCGCGAAGCGTTGGCCCATCTCGGCGAACATTTTCGGCGCAGCGCCCTGGAACGAGTAGATCGACTGCTTCTCGTCTCCGACCGCGAAAACCGTGCGTGTTAGCGTGCCTGCTCCCATATCGCCGAAGAACTCGCGAGCGAGCGCGGAAATGATTTCCCACTGCTCGGGGCTCGTGTCCTGAGCTTCATCGACGAGGATATGATCGAGGCCGCCGTCGAGCTTGAAGAGCACCCATTGCGCTTGTCCATTATCGCTTGTCAGAAGCGCGCGGGTTTTCAAGATGAGGTCGTCGAAGTCGAGCGCCCCGGCGGAATTGCGCGCGGCGGCGTAGCGTCGGAGAACGGCGCCGGCGATCTGATAGAGCGCGAGCGAAGCGTCGATCAACGTCAAGGCTCTCGCTTCCTGGGAAAGCCTGAAGAAATTCTGCTGTGCTTCCTGGCAACGCGTGTGTAAGCCCGGCCGCGACTTGCTCAAGGCTTTCGTCATGAGGCTCGCGCGTATCTTCTCGCCATTTTCGACGAGGAAGTATTTCGCCAGCAGTTCGCTTACGTGCTGGGCATCGTCTTTCTGCATCGTCGCGGAAAGCGTCGCACCATGACCGGCGTCGGTGGTCGAGCCGCTCGCCAGCAACTCGCAGAGTTCCTTGATCTCATCCTTCGAAAGAACGTTCGCGCATTCGGTATGGAGGTCGGCGCTGGCTATGGCGGCGCGTACGCTCAGCTGTTTGCGCAACTCCGCATCCATCGCAGCAAGCTCGTCTTCGATCTTGCCGGGTTCGACGTGAGCGGATACTTCGAGCCATTTGCGCTCTTCGACCGCTTTGGAGATCAGTTGATCGAAGTGGGAATCGGCTGCGTATCGGATGACGAAATCGAGCGCTTTTCCAAGCTTTGAATTCGGTGCGCTCGTCGCTTCCGTCAGCGTTGCTTCGATCGCGTCGGCCTTGAGTTCGCGCGCCGCCTGATCGTCGAGGATCTTGAAATCTGGTGGCACACCCGCTTCGAGCGGGAAGCGTTGCAGCAAACGTTCAGCGAATGCGTGAATCGTCTGCACCTTGAGGCCGCCGGGCGTCTCGATGGCGAGTGCGAAGAGCGTTCGCGCGCGTTGCATCAGATCGGGATTAGCGGGCGCGCCGATGATTTTTGAAAGATCGTCCCGCAACTTGTCGTCGTCGGCCGTCACCCACCCGGCCAAACGGTCGAAGACGCGTTTCGACATTTCCGCAGCGGCTGCCTTCGTAAAGGTGAGGCAGAGGATGCGCTCGGGCGGCGTTCCGGCGAGCAGCAAACGCAACACACGCAGCGTCAGGACGTGGGTTTTTCCGGTGCCGGCGTTGGCGTTGACCCACGCCGAATTCTGCGGGCTGGAAGCGGCGCTCTGCGCCTCGCCGGTTGCGCGCAGGATCTCCTCGGGAGAGATCTTTTTGATCTCGAGGTTCATGACGCAGCCTCTTCATCGACATGCGCCGACCATTCCGCAACGCGCGCAAGATGGGCATAGGAATCGAAGTCGTAGCGATAGCCGGGGCGGCGGATGGCTCGATAGGGCGTCTCGACGCGATCGAAGGCGGCGATCAACAGTTCAAGTCCGCTGCGTGCTTCCGCTGCGAGCGCGGCGACGTCATCGCATTTGATCGTACGCTCTTCGCCGGGTGGTTCGCCGCCTGAAGCGCGGATGTAGCGCAAGGCTTCGACCGAGCGTCCGCTGAGATGCGGGAATCCCACTTCGCCGAGGGCGATAGCGGCTTCGAGCGGCAATTGCGGAGAGCGTCCGGCTTTGACGGCTGCGTCGCTCGGGGCGGCGCCGGTCTTATAGTCTGTGATGACGATGGCCCCGCCCTTGTCGTCGATGCGATCGGCGCGGGCGGTCAGCGTGAAGGGCCGTCCATTCGAGTCGAGGACGAGCTTTCCGGATGTTTCGGCTATGATGGCTTTCACCCCGTCGCGCCGTGCTTCTTCCGTCATCGCGAACCAGGCGAGAAAGCGCTTCAGGCGCGGCAGCCAGAACGCGGCGACGCGCGGATGGCCGGTGAAAATTTCGAGCACGGCGGTGGCGATGCGTTCGAGTTCGGCGCGCGGATCTGGCGGGAGCGTACCGGGAAACTCTTTCGCAAACTGCTTCATCACATCATGGACGAGCCCGCCACGCAGGCTCGCATCCGGTGCGGCGCCGAGTTCGGGCAACGGATCGAGCTTCAGGACGTGGCGCGCGAAGATCGCATAGGGGTTGCTGGTCCAGCGCTCGATCTCGGTGACGCTCATTTTTCGCGGACGTATATCGACGGGCGGTCGGGGTTCCGGCGGAATGATGCGCACTTGATTTTTGTCGTCAGTCCAGTCTCGCGCGCGCGCCCAAGCCAGCCACGGTTTGTCTGCTTTGAGCGCATCCTCGAGCTTCATGCCCTTGAGCAGAGCCGTCGTGCGCATGAGCCAGCGCGAGGGGACAGTCGGAACGCCACCGACTTTTTCGGCGCGGGTGAGATAGACGGTTTCGGCGCCGAGAAGAGAAACGAAGTCGTGGGCGGCGCGGCCGGTTTCTTCTTCCGGCGAGGGCAGTCCCAGTTCGGCGCGCATCGGACGATTGAGCCATGCGCCGGGCTCGGCAGCTTCGGGCCACGTGCCTTCGTTGAGCGAGCCGATGATCAGCACGTCGGGCTGCTGCAGCCGCGCCTCGAAAGGCCCCCATATCGAAATGCGCGGATGTACGGCGGTTCGCTCGCGGACGTTTTCCTTGGCGAGCAGCGTTGCGTAGAGATCTGCGTAATCGGAGGCGCGGATTTCGACGTCAGGTGTTTCGGGTTTCAGAAGCTCGGTGAAGAAGCGGCCGGCGACGTCTCCGGCTTCGCCTTGCCACAGCGGGTTCTGGCCGTTCGAAGTGGTCGCTTCATCATCGGGGAGCGTTGCAAGTGCTTCGGCACTGGCCGCATGCGCGCGGGCGAATTCGGCGAGCGTGTGCGGGTCGTGGTTCGCGTAGAGGTCGGTCAGCGGCTTGAACGCTTCGGCAACCTTCAACACGAGCTGGCGCGCGCCTTCGCGGTCTTCTGCCCACAGTCGTCGTGCAGCGACGTGCATGAACTTTCTATCGCCGCCGCCGTCGTCTCTTTCCGCCGTATCGAGCGCCGCAATTATGCCCTCGATGCCCCGGCCGAGGTAAGCCGTGCGGAAGGCGGTGATTTCGAGGGCGCGCGCGTAGCGTCGAATGTCGAACGTCTTCAGGCCAGCTCGACAAAGTGGATGGCGAAGCAACGCCATCGTCTCGGCGGGCGCGAATTCGCTGACAACTGCGTTGATGACGAGGGCGAGAAAGGCGCCGGGAACGGTTTTCGCGAATGGCCGTCCGGCGCTGTCGTCGACGCGGATGCCCCAGGCTTCGAGACGGATTGCGACGCGGCGTGCGAGCAACCGGTCCGGCGAGACGAGCGCTGCAGTTCGGCCGGGCGTTTCGATGGCTTCGCGCAATATCAACGCGACGGTCTCAGCTTCGTCTTGCGCCGATGGCGCTTCGATCAGTGAGACGCCGGAGAGTGCCTGTTCAAGTTTTTCGCGGTCGGCATTTGCCGTGAACTCGTGCCAGCGGGCCGTCGTCGCGGAAGGCCGCATTGCCTCGCTGAAGAAAGCCGAGCGAGCAGCGCGCGCTGGATCCGCATTCGCACCGGGCAGCGTCGCTACGTCATCGCGCGTGAGGCCCAGACCGTCGAGGAGCTTCCGCAACCCAAACTGGGGGTGCTCGGGATGAGCAGGAATTTTGTTCCAGCTTTCATCATCCAGCGCGCGGTCGAGCGCAGGAAGTACGATGGCGCCTGAGGGATGGGCGGCGACGGCTCGCATCAACGTTACCGTCGACGGAATGGAGCCGGTCACGCCCGCGACGATAACGATCTCGTCGGGTTTGAGCCGCGAGATGCGGTCGGCTTCAGCGAGGATCAGCGCGTTGCGGCGGGCTTCGGGAGACGTCACGCCGCTTAGCTCCAGATAGTTCGGCCACATCTCGGTAACGATTTTAAGGAAGTCGACCGTCGCTTTCCAATGCTCTGAATAGATTTCTGGAACGAGCGTCTGGATGCCGGAGAGCGAGACGTTCTCGCGCTCGATGTCGTCCATCAGCTTTCCGAGTTCGGCGGCGAGTTGAGCGGCTTGCGCGGGCGTCGATCCGAGTTTGGTCTTTCCCGCCTGCGAAGCGGTTTCGGCCATCGACTGGCGCCAGCGGCCGACGAGCTGCATCAGGACCAGCATGCGGTCGAGCGAGGCGATTGCGGGTGGCTGCTCGAGAGCCTCGGCACCGGACGGCCCCAATTCAGCGATGCTGGTGATGAGCGAGAGATCGCCTTCGCCTTCCGAGATGGGCTGAATACGCGGCATGATCAGCGCACGCGTTTTCGCGACGGCCAGAAAAGCTTCGCGCGCGACGCGTGCTGCGCGCCGCGTCGGGAGCAGAAGTGTGATTTTCGGAAGCGATAAGATATCAGGCGGCTGACGGCCCGCGGTTGGAAGGTCGCCGTTCAGGATCGCGCGGGCAAGCGCTTCGAGAAACGGCACTCCGAGCGGTAACGTAAAAACGTTGGCTGGCATCAGTTTTCTGGTATCAGTTCCCTGGGCATCAATCGGAGCTCGTCGTCAGCGGTTCGGTGAGCGCGGCTTCGGCTTCCGCGAGTGCATCGGGCGTGCCGACATGCATCCAGACGCCTTCGAGACGGAGGCCATAAAGGCGACCCTTGTCGATGGCGCGATCCCAGAGCTTGTTCAGCGAGAAGGGCCCTTTCGGCGCGTTCTCGAACAGACGCGGATGGGCGATCGACACGCCGGCGAATACGAACGGCGCGAGGCGCGGGCCGGTCTGGCGGGTCAAATGTCCCGTCGCGTCCATCTGAAAATCGCCGAGCCCCTCGTAGCCGATGCTCGCGGCGAGAGGCGCGACGAGCATCAGGCTGTCCATCAGGTTTTCATCGAAACCGTTGAGTAGGCGATCGAGGTTTGAGCCCAGGCCTTCGATCCAAACGGAATCGGAGTTGTGAATGATGAATGGGCCGTCGCCGAGTTTCGGCAGTGCACGGAGCGCGCCGCCGCCGGTATCGAGCAGCGTATCGCGCTCGTCGGAAAAGATGATTTTCGGGGCGGAGCGGTGCGCCAGATGCTTTTCGATCTTGTCGGCGAGGTAGTGAACGTTGACCACGGCGCGCTTGATGCCTGCGGCAGCCAAACGGTCGAGCACGTGATCGATCAACGGCTTACCGCCCAGCGGCACCAGCGGCTTTGGAATGGTGTTCGTCAGCGGACGCATGCGCTCGCCTTTGCCGGCTGCCAGTACGAACGCGCTCGAGGGGCGCTTGGCGGACGTCATTTGAAGCGTCTCCGAAATCGGGTTAGATCTTCAGGGCTTCTGCGCGCAGGCTCCGAGGTAGGTTCTCGTCATACCACGCCTTCAGCGCGGTGAGACCCTCGTGCTGTAGATCCCGCTCGAGATACCCCCAGATCCTTGGCATATGGGCGAGGTATTGCCTTTTTCCGTCGCGCATCGCGAGACGCGCGAAGATGCCGAGGATCTTGGTATTTCGTTGTGCCCCGAGTGCGGCATAGCTGAAGCGGAATTCGGGCTGATCGAACTTCGGGTTTCGGGCCGTGGTCGCGGCGACGTAATGTTCGAGCAGCTGCTTTTCCAGAACTTCCGGTACGTCGACCCGCGCGTCCTGAAGGAGCGATACGAGGTCATAGGCGGCCGGGCCGATCATCGCATCCTGGAAGTCGATGATGCCGACATCGCGCGGGCTTGGCCGGTCGTCGAGCGCGATCAGATTTGGCGAATGGAAATCGCGCAGCAGCCACGTTTTTGGCTGGCTCAATATGCGTTTGAAGATGCTTTGCCAAAGTGCCGTGAATGCGTCGCGTGCGGATTCCGGCGGCGGCTTCCCGTGGAGCGCGGGCCAGTACCAATCGAGCAGCAGTTGCGTTTCGATTTCCAGAACGCCCTCATCGGCTTCGGGAAGCATGAATTCCGTGCCATCGGAAAGCGCGATCCGTGACGGGGGCTCGGTGCTTTGCACGGCGATCAAGGTGTCGACGCCTCGCTTCCAAAGGGGGGCCTGATCGCGTCCGCGTGAGAGTTCTGCGCCGAAGACCTTGTCGCCGAAGTCCTCGATGATCAGCAGGCCCTGCGCGAGGTCTTCAGCGATGATACGCGGGACAGAGAGTCCGGCGGCGTCCAGCGCACGGTCTATGGCGACGAAGGCCCTGACGCTTTCGGCGAGATGCGCGATGGCGCTGTAGGATTTGCCGTCGCGTATCGGCGGACCATCGGGTCGCTGCGGAGAATCCATGAGGATCGCGCGCGTGCCGTCCGCCTTCTGAAGCCGGGCATAGCGGCGAGGGGAAGCATCGCCCTGCAGGTAGCTGAACGCCGTCGAGGCGTCGCCCCAGCCAGCACGTGCCAGAAAATCGCGGATCACCGTGAAGCGTTCGAGACGGGCGAGCAAATCGGCTGCCGTGTCGAGGCTGACGTTTCTGCGGTCCGGCGCGATTGTCTCATCGAAACGAATGGTGAAGCGGTCACGCGGAATGCGGTCATCGCCACGCGACGGCCATTCGATGACGGCGATGCCTCGCGTGAGCGCGGCGTCGAGGCCGAGTTCGTCGATCTCGCTCGCATCGGAGAGACGATAGAGGTCGAAGTGCGCAATATCGAAACGCGGGGTTTCGTAGGCTTGCACCAGTGTGAAGGTCGGGCTTGGAATTTCGAGTTCGGGGTTGCCCGCAATGGCGCGAATGAGGGCCCGCGCGAACGTCGATTTACCGGCGCCCAGATCGCCTTCCAACGCCAAGGTATCGCCGGGCTGAAGGAGAAAGGCGATCTCCTGCGCTACGCGCGAGACGTCGCCTTCCGTCAGGTCGTTGAATGAGAATGCCGGGTTTGTCATCGCGCTCGGTTTTATGCTGCGCGCTCGCCGCCCGCCAGCCTGTGTTTGCCGCCATCGGAGGTCCGGCTGACGGGGCGTTCGGGGATGCGAACGACCACGCGTGTCCCCCGGCCCTCTTCGGAGGAGATCTCGATATTGCCGCCGTGAAGTTCGACGAGGCTTTTGGCAATTGAAAGGCCGAGACCGGCGCCACGATGCTCCGAGCCGCGGCTGCGGCTTTCGAAGCGCTGGAACACGCGGCCGATCTGATCTTTCGGAATGCCGATGCCCGCATCTTCGACACGGAAGAAGATGTTTCCGGCCTGGCGCCAGCAGGCGAGGTAGATGGTTCCGTTGACCTTCGAGAAGCCGACGGCGTTGGACAGGAGATTGTAGAGCACCTGCCGCATGCGGGCTTCGTCGACCATGATTTCCGTCACGTCGTCCGCGATTGCAATGTCGATCGTCAGCCGCGAACGGACAGCGCGTTCGCGGATGCCGAGAATAGCTGCGTCGATGATGGCGCGGACGCCGACGGGCGAAAGTTTCAGCTCGAGGCCGCCAGCTTCGATCGTCGTCAGGTCCAGGATGTCGTCGATGATCGCGAGCAGCGTATTCGACGACGATCGAATGTCGGCGAGATATTCCCTCTGCTTGTCGTTCAGCTGGCCGAACATCGGGTTGGCAAGCATTTCGGAGAAGCCGTTGATCGTTTGGAGCGGCGTTCTCAGCTCGTAGGAGATATGGCCGATGAAGTTCGTCTTCAGGCGGTCGGCAGCGACGAGCGCTTCATTGCGCTCGACAAGGGCGCGCTCGGCGAGCTTTGCATCCGTCACATCGGCGAAGGTCAGCAGCGTTGCGCCGTCGGGTAACGGCATCAAAGCGTAGTCGACGACGACATGGTCGGTACGGATCATCTGGCCTGAGAATGTTTCACGCTCGTCCTGGAAGGCGGTGACGGCGCGGCCGATGCGCAGCCACGTTCCGGCGTCGGGATAGAGGTCTTGAACCGCGGCAATGATTTCGCCGATGTGCGGCAGCTCGTTGAGGCGGCCTGCCGGGATTTTCCAGATACCGCAGAACGCCCGGTTGAACAGCTTGAGGCGGCCGTCGGTTCCGAACACGGCCACGCCTTCCTTGAGGCTGTCGAGCGTTTCGCGCTGCACGTCGATCAGCGCGTTATAGCGGGCTTCGAGCGCGAGGCGGTCGGTCTCGTCGGCGAAGAGATAGGTGACGCCGCCGTCGGGACGCTGCTCGGCGATGACGTTGATGATGCGCCCGTCGGTCAGGTTCCAAATGTCTTCGAGTGGCGTGCCGGAGCTATAGCAGGCGAGAACCTGAGCTTTCCAATCGCGATGGCTGACGACGGGCGGCAGAAGGCCGATCTCGCGCAGCCGGTCGAGGATGGCGCCATCGGTTGGACGCGTTGCCAACCACTCCGGATCGAATGACCAAAGTTTCGCGAATGCCGCGTTGTAGAAAACCAGCTTTTGATCGCGGTTGAACAGTGCAACAGCCGTTTCCACGCGATCGAGCGTCCGGTCGTAAGCGGCGACTTGGCGATCGAGTTCGCCCTGTGCCGTTTCGATGTCGGTGACGTCGATCGCTGCGCCTGCCAGCATGCCGTCTACGGGTATGACGACGATGTCGTGAGGCTTTCGCTCGCCGCCTGCGATCAGGTGAACGCGCGCCTTGTAGCTTTCGCCGCTGGCGATGGTTTTGAGCACATGCTTGCGCTGGCGCATTTCCAGCAATTCGATCTGCCGTTGCAGAACCTCGAGCTCGCTCTCGGCGTCGACGGCCTTGACGTAGGCCTTATTGACCCAGACGAGGCGGTTCGATTGATCGCGCAGCCAGACGGGCATCGGCAGCGTATCGAGAAGTGCGCGGCTCGATCGGATATCGCGCGCGAGCGTCGCGTGGCGTTCGTCGATCCTTGCGATTTCGGCTTTGTAGGCCGAGACGTCCTTGAAGCGCAGGACAGCGCGGCCGCCGGCGGCTCGGCCTTCCGCTTCGAGGGCCGCTCCGGCGCTCGTCTTGACGATGATGCTGAAGGCGCGACCGTTCGCGAAGAGCATGTCGAGCGACGTTTTCAGCAAGTCGGCAGAAGCCGGTTGCAGCCATTGACCGAAGCGCAGGATTTCAGCGTGCTGCTCGGGCAGGCCTGGAATATCGGTCAGCGTGTGGGATGCGATGCGGACGGCTTGGCCTTGCTCCCAGAAAACGAGAACTTGAGGTTCGGCGCGGATGATGGCGTCAGCTGCTGCGAGGTTGCGACGAAGATGCTGGCTTTCGGCCTTCGCCTTGCCGGCTTCTTTGCGGGCGATGCTGGCCATATGCCAAATGACCAGGCCCGCCACGAACACTGTTGCCGCTACGATGCCAATGACGGCCAACTGGCGTTCGTTGAGTTGGTCCGTCGCGATCTGGTGTCCGCCGACGAAAACGGCGAGCATGGCGGCGACGCAGGCCATCGCCGCCAAGAGCAGAAGCGCCAGCTGAAGCCGGGTCGTCAACCGTCGGTTCTGGGCGGGCGTCGTGCGCATTGAATTCCGTTGTAGTCCATGAAAGCGGCGCTGCCCACTATGTGCAGGCACACCAATACGATTCCGGGCCTTGCGGTTCGAATCAATCGGAGTATGCGGTGCGAAAGCCGCCGCCGCTACCGTAGCGGGTGCCACAAAATGAAACGGCGCCAGAGTGTTCCCCTGGCGCCGCGCAATTTGGCTCGTTCCAAGCGAAGCTTGGCCATCAATAGCGGTAATGGTCCGACTTGAAGGGGCCTTCGGTCTTCACACCGATGTAGGCGGCCTGCTCGGAGCTGAGCTTCGTAAGCTTGGCGCCGATCTTGGCGAGGTGCAGCATCGCGACCTTTTCGTCGAGGTGCTTCGGCAACGTGTAAACCTCGTTCTTGTACTTGCCCTGGTTGGTAAACAGCTCGATCTGCGCCAACGTCTGGTTCGTGAACGATGCGGACATGACGAACGAGGGGTGGCCCATCGCGTTGCCGAGGTTAACCAAGCGGCCTTCCGAGAGAAGGATGATGCGCTTGCCGTCCGCGAACTCGATCTCGTCGACCTGCGGCTTGATGTTGTTCCACTTGAAGTTCTTGAGACCAGCGATCTGGATCTCGTTATCGAAGTGGCCGATGTTGCAGACGATCGCGCGGTCCTTCATGGCCCGCATGTGATCGACGGTGATGATGTCCTTATTGCCCGTCGCCGTCACGAAGATGTCGGCGCGGGGTGCCGCGTCTTCCATCGTCACGACTTCGTAGCCTTCCATCGCGGCCTGCAGGGCGCAGATCGGATCGACTTCCGATACCATCACGCGGCAACCTGCGTTCCTGAGCGAAGCAGCCGAGCCTTTGCCGACGTCGCCGAAGCCTGCGACCATCGCGACCTTGCCGGCCATCATCACGTCGGTGCCGCGGCGGATGCCGTCGACGAGGCTTTCACGGCAGCCGTAGAGATTGTCGAACTTCGACTTCGTAACCGAGTCGTTGACGTTGATCGCGGGGAAGAGGAGCTTGCCCGCCTTCTGCATTTCATAGAGGCGGTGAACGCCGGTCGTCGTTTCTTCCGACACGCCCTTGATGGCTTTTGCGAGCGACGCAAACCAGCCTTGGGGCTTTTCGGCCAACGTCTTCTTCAAAAGTGCGAAGAACACCACTTCTTCTTCCGAGCCCGGATTGTCGAGGAAGGCTGTGTCGCCGTTCTCCGCCCGCAGTCCGAGGTGGACGAACATCGTCGCGTCGCCGCCGTCATCGAGGATCAGGTTCGGCATGCCGCCGTCGCCCCACTCGAAGAGCTTGCGCGTGTAGTCCCAGTAGTCCGTGAGGGTTTCGCCTTTCCACGCAAATACGGGAATGCCCGCTGCCGCGATGGCGGCGGCGGCGTGGTCTTGGGTCGAGTAGATGTTGCACGAGACCCAGCGAATGTCGGCGCCGAGAGCTGCGAGCGTCTCGATCAGCACTGCCGTCTGGATCGTCATATGCAACGACCCGGCGATGCGCGCACCCTTCAGCGGTTTCGAGGCACCGTACTCTTCGCGCGTGGCCATCAGCCCCGGCATCTCGGTTTCGGCGATGGAGATTTCCTTGCGCCCCCATTCGGCGAGGCCGAGGTCCTTGACGATGTAGTCGGTAAATTTCGTGCTCATATGGCTTTGTTCCTCGTGGATGCGCCTGCAATTCGGAAGCGCTGCGTGCTTGCTGAGAGGGGACGCCTAGGCCGTCTCAAGTCTTCCGGCCGCGCAAACTGGGCGCTGCTATACCGAACTCGCGGACATCAGGCAATAACATATAAGCAAGTCCTTATGTCCCGGCGGTGATCCGCGAAGGGACGCGCGCCAAAGTAAACGCGAAGTAAAATCTATGCATACATTTTGAGTAAAATCGATCTTTTCGAGTAAAGCTGCAGTTAATCTCGATAATAATTCGGCAATCGAATTAATTCGTCTTAAATTATCAGCCCTCCAGTGTGTGCTCAAAGTATTCACCGGAGGCGGTCGATGAAGTTCGCGTCATATTCCATACGGCGTGCGCTGGGCAGTTGTCGGAGGGCTGGGAACGCACTGGCGGCGCAGTCAGGAAGGCGCGCAGGCGCGTTTCGCCGGTTCGCAGCGGATTCGCGTGGCGACGTCGCCATCATCTTCGGTCTGATGACGCTCGTCCTGATGATGATGATCGGGTTGGCCGTCGACTATGCGCGCCTCGTCAACGCCCGCAATCAAACGCTGGAAGCGGCAGACGCCGCGGTGCTGGCGGGGGCCCGCGCACTTCAGACAAATGGTGGCGACCAAGCTGGTGCCGTCAAGGTCGCGCAGGCCTACTACAAGCAGGCCGTCCAAAGCCGCATCTCGGTGGTATCCAATTCCGATACGGTCGACTTTGCCGTCACCGACAACGGCACGGCGGTTGTCTCGAAGGGCAATGCTTCGATTGCGACGCCGTTCATGAGTGTGGCTGGCGTCAAGACGCTGCCGCTGCTGCGTGCCAACGGATCGGATTATGCCAAGGCCGTGCTTGCCGTCGGCGGCAATGCCGAACTCAACCTCGAAGTCAGCATGATGCTCGACATCACGGGGTCGATGGCGGGGCAAAAGCTCACGGATATGAAAGCTGCGGCCAGCGATCTAGTTAACATCGTCGTTTGGAAAGATCAGAGCAAGTACACGTCGAAGATCGCGATCGTTCCGTTTGCCTACGATGTGCGGCCGCCGAGTTCGGTGCTGGCCAAGGTGCGTGGTGCTTCGCCGACGAACCCGCTGCCCGTCGGCACCACCAAATACTATCCTTCGGACTGCGTGGTCGAGCGCACAGGGACTCAGAAGTATACGGACGCGGCTCCCGCCACGGGCCAATACCTGATGACGCATTATACGACCAACTACACGACCTCGGGTTCGACCAAAAAGGGCGTCTGCGATTTGGCGGCTTCGGCGGAGCTTTTGCCGCTGACGAGCGATAAGACGGCGCTGCTCGCGAAGATCAGCGGTCTCGCGACGGCTGGCAGTACGGCTGGGCACCTCGGCACGGCGTGGGCGTGGTATCTGCTGTCGCCGAACTGGGGATCACTGTGGGCTTCCACGAGTGCGCCAGCTGCTTATGGCACGGCCAATCTGAAGAAGATCGCGGTGCTGATGACGGACGGCGAGTACAATACCCAGTACACGTCGAACGGCATCGACGACGGCTCGAGCTCTCTCACGTACTGCCCGAAGGCTGCGAACGGTGTGTGCTCGAGCGATCAGGCGAAATCACTGTGCACGGCGATGAAGGCGAAGGGGATCGAGGTCTACACGGTTGGTTTCCAGCTCGACAACCAGCTGGCCATCGACACGCTCAAGAGCTGCGCAACCGACGCGAACCATTTCTACAACTCGACGACCGGCGACGCGCTCAAGGCAGCGTTCCGCGATATCGCGCTGAAGATTTCAACGCTTTATCTCTCGCAGTGATGGTTTTTTTGATCGCACTCGGCGACTCCCCTTCGGGGAGCCGGCCGCCGAGTGCGGGATGAGTGTCAGGCGTCGCCGACGCATTCCTCGGCTTTTCTGTTGCACTCGGCGACTCCCTTTCAGGAAGCCGGCCGCCGAGTGCGGAATGAGTGTCAAGCGTCGCCGACGCATTCCTCTCCAAAGCCCGCTTCGACGAGGCGGACGAGAGCTTGCAGCGCTTCGGGGCCTTGCGAGCCCTCGGCTACGATGTGGAGTTCCGAGCCCGGACCGGCGGCTAGCATCATCAGTCCCATGATCGATGTGCCGCCGACGGAATTGCCGTGGTGGGTAACGGTCACGTCGGCGTCGAAGCTTTCCGCGCATTTGACGAACTTCGCCGAGGCCCGCGCATGCAGGCCCTTGACATTGCGGATGATGACTACGGCTTCTGGTTTCAGACTGTTGGCCAATTCGGGCATTGTTCGTTTCTCAGCCGCCGGAAAGCTCTTGGCTCGCGACCTTGATGTATTTCTTGCCGGCGTCGCGCGCCATGATGACGGCTTGCTCCAGCGGTGTGTCGCTGCGGATGCTGGCTAGCTTCACTAGAATGGGAAGACTGATGCCGGCGATGACTTCGGCCTTCGTCTCGTCCATCACCGAAATGGCGAGGTTGGAAGGTGTGCCGCCGAACATGTCCGTCAAAATGATTACGCCCTTGCCATTATCTACGTGCTGCACCGCGCTCAAGATTTCAACGCGACGCGCTTCCATGTCGTCGTCGGGGCCGATGGCGATCGTTTCGAGCGCCTGCTGCTTGCCGACGACGTGTTCAAGCGCGTTGCGAAACTCTAGCGCAAGCCCGCCATGCGTGACGATGACAAGTCCGATCATGAGCGACGGGCCATTTCATTCTCAGACGGCGAATTCGCGTTTTGCCGCCGTGTGGCGCGGAAATTGGCAAGTGTTTGAAGCGGGCGCAAGCAGTTTCTGGACCTCATTCAGGGCTTTGGTCAGGCACGTGGCTGGGGGGCCATCTGAATGGCTGCTACAAGTTTCAAAGCGCTTGAGCCTTCAAAGGGCGATAGCCGGATTTGCGGTAGCTCCAGGCCCAATATAACGGCACTCGGCCAGGGATCGGGAAACCTTTCGATGGGGCCTTCGCGAACGAGATCCACGATGAGAACGACGTTCGCCTCGGTTACGGCGTCAACCTCAAGGATGCCAAGGCCCCGGACTTCAAGCTTGCCGCGCAGCTGAGGCGGCGCGCTCGCGCGCAGCAAAGTGCCCTCGCGTCTCAGGAGGACCTGGTCGTCGGATACCAGCATAACCCTGTCTTGAACGACCGCCGAGAGCCCGAGACCGAGGCATCGGAACGCCAAATCGGACTTGCCCGAACCTGAAGCTCCGCGGATCAAAGCCGCGCGGCCGCCGACGGCGATAGCGGTCGCGTGAACGCGATCAACTTCTCCAGGCAAGGCCGGGTCCTATCAGTGACAGCGGCAGGCGTACCGTGAAGCGCGCGCCTTTCGGCACTTGCCCGGTATTGGAGCCACGATTTTCCGCGAAGATCTCGCCGTTGTGACTGACGACGATCTCGCGCGAGATCGAGAGGCCGAGGCCGGAATTCTTTCCGCGCTTCGCGTCGGTCTGCGGACGGTCGCTGTAAAACCGATCGAAGATCTGTGCGAGTTTATTCGGAGGAATGCCCGGTCCTTCGTCCTCCACGGCAATTTCTATTTTTCTGCCGTCGGGTCTGGCGCGAACGGTGACCGTCCCGCCTTCGGGTGAGAATGACAGGGCGTTGTCTATCAGGTTTGTGAAGACCTGACCGAGGCGACCGTCGTTGCCGCGTACTGTATAGGCGGCGGCCGTTCCAGGCTCGACGATCAGCCGGATGTTGCGCGTGTCGTCTGCCAACATCTCCGAGAAAAGATTGTTGACGCTTTCGAGCACGGTGCGGACGTCGACGGGCTGCATTTCCTGGCGGGCGAGCTCGGCATCGAGACGCGAGGTGCTCGAGATGTCGTTGATCAGCCGATTGAGCCGTTTCAACTCGGTCTGGATTTCTTGCACGAGTTCGGTGCGGTCGGCATCGGATCGCGCGTAGGCGAGAGCCTCGGCTGTCGAGCGCGCGGCTGCGAGCGGATTCTTCAGTTCGTGCGCGACGTCGGCTGCGAACTTCTCGCTGGCTTCGATGCGGCGATACAAGGCGTTCGTCATCGCAACGAACGCGCGGCCCGTCTGTCCAACCTCGTCGCGGCGCGCGGTGAGATCGGGCAGTTGTTCGCGGGCCGAAATATTTTGCGTCACCCGATTGGCGGCTTCTGAGAGCCGTCGCATCGGGCCTGCAACCGTTCTCTCCAGAACAAGAGAGCTGCCAATGGCAACAAGCAGTGCCATCGCCGCGATCTGCAAGATCAGCCAACGCTCGTCCCAGAGAACATCGTCGATATCGCCGGGATTCGTCGAGAGAAGCAGAACGCCCAGGATTTTGTTGCCGCGTTTGATAGGCTCCGCCATCGAGACGATTTGCTGGCCGTGACGGTTGAGCAGTAGAATCGGAGTTTCGTCGCCGTTCTGCGCCGCCCGCTGCACCTCGGGATAGAGAAATCCGTTGGCGGTTCCGAGCTCGCGATAGACCTTCAGCTCCTTGTTGATCACCCAATAGTGGAGCCGGGTCCAAAAATTCTTGAGGCGCGGAGCGGGTTCATCGGCGGTTTCGGGGACCGGGTCGGCAGAGGGATCGTCATTCGAGAAAAGCGTCTCGCCGTTGAGGATCAACGTGCCCTTAGCCGAATAAATCCGCGCCTTGAGGTTCGCGGGGCCGACAAGCTTTTTCAGAATGATCGCCGCTTGATGCGGATCGATCGGCAACTCGAGCGCGGCGAACGCGTCGTCGCGCTGGGCTCGTGCGAGTGTCTTTTCGGGGATGCGATTGGGATCGAAGATCGCGCGCTCGTTGACAGCTCGATACGCGATGGCTTCCGAGGTGATGCGCGATACCGTTTTTACGACGTCCACCTTGGCGTCGAGCAGCCAGCCATGATGCAAGCTGAGGTAAAGCATTGCGAACAGCAGACCGGCGAGCCCCAAGACGTTCGCCAGCAGAATGCGGCGTCTCAGGTTTTTTCCGATGATGCGGCCGATGAGGCTTTGCGCCATCCAGCGGCCGGTCGCGGCGCTCGCCCGCGCGGCTGCAGCCCGGAAATCGAACTTCGGTTTCCGGTCGCCTACTGCAGGCGCGGCAACGTCCGCCCCGCCGCTCAGCGTTGCGGTCGCCGCAATGTCATCGCTGTCGAGCGCCATCCCGTCCCCGGTGGCAGATCGGCTGCTTATTCCTTGAAGCGATAGCCGACGCCATAAAGTGTTTCGATCACGTCAAAATCGTCATCGACCTGCTTGAACTTCTTGCGCAGCCGCTTGATGTGGCTGTCGATCGTGCGGTCATCCACGTAGACCTGATCATCATAGGCAGCGTCCATCAAGGCGTCGCGCGTCTTGACGACGCCCGGCCTCGTCGCCAGTGCCTGCAAGATCAGAAATTCAGTAACCGTCAGCGTTACGCCCTTGTTGTCCCAGTGGCACGTATGGCGCTCTGGATCGAGCTTCAGTTTGCCCCGTTCAAGCACGCGCTTGGCTTCGTCTTCGGTCGTGACGCCATCCTTCGGCGCGACACGGCGCAAGACGGCCTTGACGCGCTCGACGATGAGCCGCTGCGAAAACGGTTTCGCGATATAATCGTCGGCGCCCATCTTGAGGCCGAAAAGTTCGTCGATTTCCTCATCCTTCGAGGTCAGAAAGATGACGGGCATCGCCGACTGCTGGCGCACGCGGCGGAGAAGCTCCATGCCGTCCATGCGGGGCATCTTGATGTCGAAGATTCCGAGATCGGCCGGTTCTTCGGTCAGCGCTTCGAGTGCGGAAACGCCATCCCCGTAGGTGCGGACCTTATAGCCTTCGGCCTCAAGGGCCATCCGCAACGAGGTCAGGATATTCCGCTCGTCGTCAACGAGAGCTATTGTGCTCTTTTCCTTCATCTGTTCCTCTTATGCCCCTCGGCCGCAGTGGAATGTGCACCGCGCCAGTACAGGCGCTTATGGCGGCATGGTGTACCAATTGTGGCGTCCCGTCCAATGGACGCTGGAGGCTGAATGGCCCCTGAATAGGCGACCCGGACCCTAACGGCAAGCGAAGTGGTCGATTTCTGCGGTCACAACTTCAAATTTCCGCTTGTTTGACGAGATTATTGCTCTCATCCTCCGCGCAAAGACGACTCTCCAGATATCCGAACGGTAACATAATGTTACCGATTTTTTCGGGCGTGATTAGCGTGCGAGGCGCCAAATCGTCATAGTTCGCGGTAGGGCATGGCTGCCAGCGGCATTCGGGCTCAACTGGCCAGCTTTTGTTCGGCACGAAATGGTTCATCGGGCGTTGTTTTTGGAGGTGCTAAGATATTTCGAGGCGCCGCGGCGTCCATTATTTTTTATGGGGCAGGAGAACGATGGCTGAGCTGTTTCCCACTTCGTCTTCGCAGAGGGTGCGTCACAACCTGCTCGAGGCGGAACTCGTCGAGTACATGGTTCGCCGCGGTGAGGGCAAGCTTGCTGCGACTGGGGCGGTCGTCGTCGAGACAGGGCAGCACACCGGCCGTTCCGTGCAAGACAAATACATCGTTCGCGATGCCGAAACCGAAGGCGCGATCTGGTGGGACAACGCGCATGAGATGACGGAAGAGCAATTCGACCGACTGCTCGCCGACTTCATCAGCTTTGCGCGGCACAAGGAGCTTTTCGTTCAGGATCTTTTTGCCGGCGCCGAGAAAGGGCACCGCCTCAACACGCGCATCGTGACCGAGCACGCGTGGCAATCGCTCTTCATTCGCAATTTGCTTCGGCGGCCTGAGCGAAGCGAACTCGCAGCATTCGTTCCCGAATTCACCGTCGTCGATCTGCCGAGCTTTCGTGCGGCGCCGCTCTACCACGGCACGCGATCCGAGACGGTCATCGCGTGCAACTTTACAAAGCGCATCGTTCTCATCGGCGGCACGAGCTACGCTGGCGAGATCAAGAAAAGCGTGTTCTCGTTCCTGAACTACATCCTGCCCGGCAAGAACGTCATGCCCATGCACTGCTCGGCGAACGTCGGCAAGGATGGAAGCTCCGCCGTGTTCTTCGGCCTTTCGGGAACCGGCAAGACGACGCTTTCGGCCGACCCTGCGCGTGAGCTTTTAGGCGATGACGAGCATGGCTGGTCAGACCAGGGCATCTTCAATTTCGAGGGCGGGTGCTACGCAAAGACGATCCGCCTTTCGAGGTCGGCGGAACCGCAGATCTGGGATGCTTCGAACCGCTTTGGAACGGTGCTCGAGAATGTCGTCATCGATCCGGTGACGCGGGTGCCGAACTTCGACGACAACCGCCTCGCTGAGAATGCCCGCTCCGCCTATCCGCTCGAAGCGATTGCGAATGCGAGTTCGACCGGCACCGCGGGACATCCCAAAAACATCGTGATGCTGACGGCGGATGCGTTCGGCGTGTTGCCGCCGATTGCGAAGCTCACGCCGAGCCAGGCGATGTATCATTTTCTGTCTGGTTTCACGGCGAAAGTCGCGGGAACGGAGAAGGGCATGGGGCCTGAGCCGCAGCCGACATTCTCGACCTGCTTTGGCGCGCCGTTCATGCCGCGTCATCCGCGCGTTTACGGCAATCTGCTACGCACGCTCATCGCCGAGCACGGCGTCGATTGCTGGTTGGTCAACACCGGCTGGACGGGTGGCAAGTTCGGGCAGGGAACGCGCATTCCGATCAAGGTCACGCGGGCGCTTCTCGAAGCGGCGCTCTCGGGAGAACTCAAGGATCAGCCGATGCGGACAGATCCTGTTTTCGGCTTCGCGGTGCCTGTTGCAGTCGCGGGGATCGATCCGAAACTATTGACCCCACGCGATACGTGGGCCGATCCGAAGGCCTATGACGCGATGACGGCGAAACTCGCGCAGATGTTCCACGACAACTTCGCGAAGTTCGCGCCATACGTCGATGCGGATGTGCTGAGGGCAAGTCCGCTCGGAGCGTCGATCGTCGCGGCGGAGTAGACGGGTCGCAAACCGTTTCCGGTCGTCTGGAGAGCAAATCGGCACAGCCCTGGTGCGCGATATGGCCATTGCTCACCTTCGTCGTGGCGCATAAACAGAAGCCGCGAAATCGATCGGCTCGAACTCACGAGGCTTCATCACATGGGTACGCGCATTCCATTCTCCCGCCCGGACGGGAAGACTGCCGAAGGCTATCTGGCGCTTGCCGGCAAGGCCAATGCTCCGGGCGTCGTCGTCATTCAGGAATGGTGGGGCCTGCAGGATCAGATCAAAGGGCTTTGCGATCGCTTTGCGCTCTTAGGTTATGACGCGCTGGCGCCCGATCTCTTCAACGGGGTCGTTATTCCCTATCACGATGCCGATGCGGCAGGCCGCGAGATGAACTCGCTGAATTTTCTTGAAGCGGCGGATCAACACGTGCGCGGCGCGGCGCAGTTTCTATTGCGCTCGAGCCCGAAAGTTGCCGTCTCGGGTTTCTGCATGGGCGGCGCCGTCGCCGTGCTCGCCGCGTCGCGCGCGCCGGAATTTTCGGCCGTCATTCCCTTTTACGGTCTACCGCCCGCGACAGTCGCGAAGCCCGCAGACGTGAAGGTGCCTTTGCAGGGGCACTTCGCCAACAGCGACGACTTCATTACGCCGGCGATGGTCGATGCCTTCGAGAAGGGCCTGCAGGCCGCGGGTAAGACGGCCGAGATTTTCCGCTATGACGCCAGCCATGCCTTCATGAACGAGCAACGCTCCGTCCACGACCGGCATTGCGCCGAACTCGCGTGGGAACGCACGAGCGAATTTTTGAAGAAGCATCTGGGCTGATCCGGCTTTCCCTTAGCAACTACCGTCATGCCGACGAAGGTCGGCACCCAGACAAGCTTCAGCAAAAACGGCAAATGTCGTTCGCTCGGTGCGGACCGCAAGCGCGCATGCGCTGCACTTTGCCTGGATCCCGGCCTTCGCCGGGATGACGGAGATGGATATGAGATTGACGGTATCAATCGCTTGAACGTCATCCCCGCGCAGGCGGGGATCTGTCCAAGAGTCCGTTTATCGCAAGTATCGAGCCTGGATGGATCCCGGCCTTCGCCGGGATGACGGTGGTGGGATAGCGCTTTGGGTCCCGGCTCTCCGCTTCGCTTTGGCCGGGATGACACGAGGGAAGCTGGTGCTGTTCGGAGCACGTAGACAGCCACACCCACCGTCATGCCGACGAAGGTCGGCACCCAGACAAGCTTCAACAAAAACGGCAGAGGCTATTCGCTCGGTGCGGACCGCAAGCGCGCATGCGCTGCACTTTGCCTGGATCCCGGCCTTCGCCGGGATGACGGTGGGCGGGATAGTGCTCTGGGTCCCGGCTCTCCGCTTCGCTCCGGCCGGGATGACAAGCGTGGGTTGGTTAGCCCCGGAAATCGGCGAGGGTGAGAAGCGGTTCGAACTTCACGCCGGCGGCGGCGAAGGTTTCGGCGGCGCCGTCGAGGCGGTCGACGACGGTGATGACGCTGACGATCTCGGCGCCGGCGGCGCGGAGTGCTTCAGCTGCCTTCAGGGCTGAGCCGCCCGTCGTCGTCACGTCTTCGACGACCACGACTTTTTTGCCAGTCATGCTGTCGCCTTTCGCCAGTCCTTCGACGAGCGCCTGCGTGCCGTGTTCTTTCGCCTGCTTGCGGACAAAGAAGGCGGACAATTTCCGTCCTTCGGTATAAGAGACGGCTGCGACGCTTGAAGCGAGCGGCACCGCGCCCATTTCGAGGCCGCCGATCAAATCCGCTTCGACATTTTCGAGCTGATCGAGGATGAGCGAGGCGATCAAATAGGCGCCTTCACTGTCCAGCATCGTTGGCTTCATATTAAAGTAAAAAGTCGACGTTTTGCCGGAGGCAAGCTTGAACGCAGGGCCTTCCTGAAAAGAACGCTCTTTAATGATTTCGATGAGCCGCTCGCGGCGAGCTGTTCGATCGGCCGATTTTCCTGGCATGCGGTAGTTGAGCCCTTGCGTTTTCTGCGTTCGGTGCGCAAACAGCCGAGTTCCAAGGGCATGTCAAGTTTCAAAGGGCATATAGTGGTGGAGCGCCAACGCGCAATGTGGAACTGGTGGGCAACGCTCGCCGCGCGACCGTGGATGCCGTCGCTGGCGCTTCTGGCGCTGTGCCTTGCCGTTTACTTGCCGGGGATGGTGCGCCTGCCCGCCGTCGATCGTACCGAAATCATCTACGCCGAGACGACGCGCGATATGGTTGAGCGCGGCGATTGGACAGACCCGCGTTACGGAAGCGTCGTTCACCAATATCGCCCGATTGGCACGTTCTGGGCGCAGGGGGCGGCGCGATGGCTGGCGGGCGAGACGTTCGCGCGCGACATCACGATATATCGCATTCCGTCATTACTGGCGGTGACGCTGGCCGTGCTGGCGCTGTTCTGGCTCGGTCGCGGGCTCGTCGGCGCGGAGACGGCGCTTATCGCGTCAGCGCTCTTCGCGGTCTCACCGCTGACAGTGCTCGTTTCGCAGCTCGCAATCGCGGAAGGATTGTCGCTATTTCCCGCGACCGTCGCGATGGTGGCACTGGCGCGGATCTACGCGAAGCCCGAAGAACGCTATCCGATGGCTCTCCTGTTCTGGATCGCTCTCGGGTTCGGCATTCTGATCAACGCTCTGCTCGTGCCGATCCTCGTCATCGCGACGCTGATAGCGCTCTACGTGATGGATCGCGATCTCAGATGGCTGAAGCGTTTGCGGCCGCTGATCGGCATTCCGATTGCACTCGCCATCGGCGCGTCGTGGCTGATCATCCGTGCGCATCAGGATGGGACGCCGTTTGCGGGCATGAGCTGGCGGGAGTTTCTCGGTGCGCTCGGCGGGGCGCAGGATATGAAGCTTCGGGCGTTCCCCGGCACATTCGTGCTCGCCCTCCTTCTCGGCTTTCTTCCGGGTACCGTGCTGCTCGGTACGGCGTTCAAGCGTTTTTGGGGGAGCCGGGACCAGGCACTTTCGCGTTTTCTGCTCGCGTGGGTGATCGGCTACCTCGTCTATCTCGAAGCGCTGTCGTCGAAGCCCGGCACCTACATGGTGCAGACGATGTTTCCGGCGCTCGCGCTTGGCGTCGCGATTGTCGTGACGAGTGAGGGTGGAGCGGGTAAGCGTCCGGAATGGAGCGGCTTCTCGATCTGGCCGACGTACTTCGCGGCGCTGCCCCTCGCGGTCTTTGCGGGCGTTTATGTTTTTAGCGGTGTGATTCCGGGCGTCATTCCGGCGGTGCTCATCGCGATCATTGCTGTGCTCTTCATATGGAGCGGGCGGCTCGGCTGGGAGGGCCAGCTTCGCCGCTGGGCCGCGATTGGCGTCGCCGCTCTCGGTCTCTTCGCCATCACGCTGCTCGGCGTCGTTCTGCCGAGCATCGACAAGATCTGGCCCGCGAAAGAGATTGCAAAGGCGATTGCAAAGTGTCCGACACAGAACGCGGCGCTCATCGGGTTCCGCGAACCGTCCGGCCGGTTCGTGCTCGGTATTCCGCCCGAGCGGCAGATGCCCGAAGAGCTCGCACAGGCGATCGAGGATAAGGTTCCGACGCTGTCGATCGTCGAGGATCGTTGGAGGAAGCGAACGAACTGGACGCTGCAGTCGAAGTCGCAAGCGCCGCTTCCACCGCCGACGGGCTGCGTCTCGGCCTATAACGTGATGCGCGGCTGCCCGTTGCACTTCCGGATCTATTCGCCGAATCCGGCGGAGCCGTGCACTGTTCCGGCCGAGTTCGCTTGCCCTGAGAATGTTCCGCAGACGGGGCCAGAAAAATCGGGCGATTGCGACTGAGATTGAGGGGCCGCCCCCTGCCGATCGCGGGACGCCGATGCTATATGACTGAAAAATAGCGCAAGGATTGCTTTGAGATGTTCAACCCCGAACGCCCACCCGAGATCATCGCGCAGCGCTGGCTCAACTCCGATACGAAGCGCACGCTGAAGGCCGAGAAGGGCAAGGTCGTCGTTATCGCGATCTGGCAGCTCGCGTGCCCCGGATCGCAGAAGTTTGGCCTGCCGCAGGCCATGCGTCTTCGCGGCTCATTCACTGAGAATGAGGTCGCGGTGCTCGGTCTTCACATGGCGTTCGAAAAGTTCGACGAGCAGACGCCTGAGAAGGTGGAAGCCTTCCTCGCCGAAAACGGCATCACCATTCCTGTCGCGCTCGACAAGCCGACGGCCGAGGGCATTCCGGAGACGATGAAGGCTTACGAACTTCAAGGCACGCCGGCGCTCTTGATCTTCGATCGTCAGGGGCGGCTGCGGCGGCACTATCTCGGCGCGGTCGATGATTTCCGGCTCGGCGCGGAAGTGATGGCGCTGCTCATCGAGGACAAGGACAGTCCGCGCGAAATGTCGATTGCGCTGGAGCGTAAGCTCGCGGCGGCGCTCGTCGATCCCGAGGCGAACCATGAGCATGGCGACTCTTGCGGTTGCGGGCACGATCACAGCCACGATCACGGCCATGGTCATCATCACCACGATCATGGTCATTCGCATGATCACGATCATGCCGCTGCGCACGGCGAGCCGGGACACGTTCACGGCCCTGGCTGTAAGCACTGATGGCTGACAAGCGGCCTGCGACCGACGCCAAGCCGGAGGATACGCAGGATCCGCCGCCGGGGTCGGGGCTCAGCCGCAAGGAGCGCGCGCAGGTTCGCGAGTCGGTGAAGCCGCGACCGGCCGTGATCTATGAAATTATTCGCATGCAAGGCGAGGCGGAATTGCGCCGCCCCAGTTCCGCGCTTTGGTGGTCAGGCATCGCCGCCGGCATCTCCATCGGATTTTCGTTCCTAACGGAAGCGGCGCTTGCGGCGCACCTTCCGGCGTCGGAGTGGACACCGATCGTCGCCAAGCTTGGTTACGCGGTCGGCTTTCTGATCGTCATCCTCGGCCATCAGCAGCTTTTCACCGAAAACGTCTTGACCGCTGTGCTGCCGGTCATGGCGCGCAAAAAGCTTCACTGGTTGGTCAAGATGCTTCGCCTCTGGGGCATCGTTCTCGCGTCGAACATCGTTGGCTGTTTTATCTTCGCGTATGCCATCGTTCGGCTGCCGATTATTTCGCCCGATCTCGGGCCTGCGCTCGCGCATATCGTTACGAACGTGATGAGCAACACGCCGACGGAGATGTTCGCCAAAGGGATAGGCGCGGGCTGGCTGATCGCGGCGCTCGTCTGGATCATCGCGTCGACGGAAGGCGTCGAGTTTCTCGTCATCTTGCTGCTCACCTATCTGATCGCATTGTTCGGATTTACCCACATCGTGGCGGGCAGCGCCGAGGCGATCTACGGGGTGCTTACGGGCCTGATCACACTGGAGAAGGGCTTTTTCGGCTTTTTCCTGCCGACGCTCGCGGGCAACGTTTTCGGCGGCACGGTGCTCTTTTCGCTGCTGAGCTACGCCCAGGTGCGCGAAGAAATTTACGCCGAGCGTTCAGACCGCTGACGCCCGACTTTCTTGCGCCACCCGAATCACGCTTTCCTCCGCCCTACAAGTCGAGAGCGGAGACAGCTCATGGTCGAGCGCGCAGGCGGACGGGGAACGAAGATTCAAGCGAACGAGGGAACGTCCGCGAACGCGCGCCCACGGTCTCCGCGCGCCGTGGGCAGGCCGGCCTCTCCGGACAAGAAAGTCATCGCGCTCGTTTATGATTTCGATGGCACGCTGTCGCCGCGTCCGATGCAGGAATATGCATTTCTGCCGAAGCTCGGCATCGAGCCCAAAGAGTTCTGGGCCGAGTGTACGCGCGTGTCGAAGGCCGAGCGCGCCGATGCGCTGATCACGTACATGCATCTCCTTTACAAGAAGGCGAAGGAGAAAGGCGTCCGCATCGATCGCGCCGATCTCGTCGCGCAGGGGAAGAAGGTCGAGCTTTATCCGGGCGTCGAAGGCTGGTTCGACCAGATGCATGCCTACGTGAAGAAGCGCGGCGCGGAAGCGGGCATCACGGTGAAGCATTACCTCGTGTCGTCGGGGCTGACGGAGATCATCGAGGGGACGAAGATCTATCCGCATTTCGCCAACGTCTTCGCGAGTGAGTATTGGTTCGACGCTTACGATCTGCCGTTTCCGAAACGCGTTATTTCCGACACCGGCAAGACGCAGTTTCTGTTTCGCATCAACAAGGGCATCGAGGACTTGGGCGAGAGCATCAACGCGCACATGCCCGAGGATGAGCGGCCGATTCCGTTTTCGAACTTCATTTATTTCGGCGACGGCGACACGGACGTGCCGTCGATGGCGCTCTTGAAGAAGAACGGCGGCCACGCGATTGCCGTGCACGATCCAGGCGAGAGCGAAGCGAAGTGCGTCGAGCTTTTCAAGGCGGGCCGCTGCGATTTCTACGCGGGCGCCGATTACCGCAAGGGCTCGGATTTATTCAAACGCACGTGTTTGCTGCTCGATCGGATTATTGCGGATGTGCGCGTGAAGGACGAGGCGCGGGGGTTGGGGGAGGCGGGATGACAGCGATTGATCCATCTCCGTCATCCCGGCGAAGGCCGGGATCCATCCAGGCTGGATGCTTGCGATGAACGGAGACTTGGATGGATCCCCGCCTGCGCGGGGATGACGTTCGGGGGTGGGATTGCCGGGTTTTCTCTCCGTCATCCCGGCGAAGGCCGGGATCCCTCCAGGCTGAATACTTGCGATGAACAGACGCTTGGACAGATCCCCGCCTGCGCGGGGATGACGTTGGGGGTGGGAATGACAGCGTATCCTCTCCGTCATCCGGCGAAGGCCGGGATCCATCCAGGCTGGATACTTGCGATGAACGGAGACTTGGATAGATCCCCGCCTGCGCGGGGATGACGTTGGGGGTGGGAATGACAGCGTATCCTCTCCGTCATCCGGCGAAGGCCGGGATCCCTCCAGGCTGAATACTTGCGATGAACGGAGACTTGGACGGATCCCCGCCTGCGCGGGATGACGTTCGGGGGTGGGCATGACAGCTAGATAAGACATCGCTAGGCTAGCGTGTCATGAGGCGTCCGTGCGTCTACATTCTTGCCAGTAAGCCTTACGGGACGCTCTACGTCGGCGTGACGAGCGATCTTGCTCATCGAACGACGCAGCATGATCAAGGTCTGATCGAGGGCTTCACGAAAAAATACGGCATCAAAACACTCGTCTATTACGAGATGCACGACGTTATGGATGCTGCGATTTTGCGTGAAAAGCGACTGAAGCGATGGCGCCGCGAATGGAAGTATCGGCTCATCGAACAAATGAATCCGGAGTGGCGGAATTTATTCGATCCGGCGACAGGCGAGATTGCTTTCGGATCGGTGGATGAGACTGATTTGGAATTCGATCCTGTTGGCGATTTGGACAGATCCCCGCCTACGCGGGGATGACGTCCGTCAGTTGGGCGACTATCGCCCCTCGATCTTGATGCCGGGGAGGTCGACTTTCACCTTCGTCTGCTGTGCGTCCCAGAGGAGATAGCCGAGTACGATCACCGTTCCGGCGAGTACTCCGATGATGATCGATCTGATGTCCATGATTCTCCACCCATGTTGCGATGCCATCATGCCATTAATCGGCATGACGATCATCCGTTAGTTCAGGCCACAAAAAAGCGGCCCCGCAGAGCGGAGCCGCTGATATTCATTTTGCTAGCTCGCCTTAGTAGCAGACCCAGACGAACTCGCCATAGCTCGGCGACCAGCGCCAGCAGGGGCCGATGCCGTAGGCGTACCAGTGGCCGTGCCAGAAGCGGCGTCCGTGGTGGCCATGGTGACGGCCGCCGCGGTAGACATGCGCACCGGGGTGACGGCCCGGACGGAAGTGGTGGCCACCGCGAGGGCCGCGATTTCCGATGTGGCCGCCGCCGCGATGACCACCACCCGCGTGATGGCCTCCGCCGTGGTGACCGCCGCCGTGATGGCCTCCGCCTCCGTGGGGGCGCGCGTCTGCCGCTAACGGCATCGCCAGCGCCGCGATCAACGCGGACGCAAAAACCAGACCTCGTTTCATGATGGCTCCTTTTTATCGTTGTGGTGCCGCCGAGCGGCGCTGTGCGCACCGGGGAGTGATGCTATCTGCGCAAACGGCAGAGCCTCGCCATCAGTTCCCGTCGGCACGCAAAGTCGCGCTAAAATGGCAGCTAAATTTTATTTGCAGTTAAAGGGCCGGCTTTTCAGCGGGGTTGGGTCGGATTTTCGATAGTTCAGCGTTAAGTTTGCCTTATTTTCGTTTGCCGTGCTGCAACATCAGAGCCCGAGCAGACGACGCAGGAATCCGCGACCCGCTTTGGCTGCGGTCTCGCCGCTCTTGTCGACGCCGATGAGGAGGCCCGCGACGATGGTGTCGCCGTCTTCGCTCATCGCTAGGACCGTGCCGCCGCCCTCGCGCTGGCCGTCCCCATAGATCCAGTCCGTAGCGTTCGTCGTGTCGGGTTTTGGGCGCTCGTTGTAGGGTTGGCGCGTTGCGTAGATGCGGGCGCTGAAGTCGTCGGGGAAGTAGATCTGCCCGGTGACAAGGCTCGTTTCGTTCAGGAAGACCTTGATGTGGATGTGCGGCGTGCGGCCCGGATACCATCCGGGATAGACGGTCGTGAACGCTACGCGTCCGTCGGAATCGGTTGTCTGCGTGCCGCGCAGATAGGTCTGGCCTTTGGTCGAAATGTCCCGCGATGCGCCTTGACCCGAATATCCGGAATAAACGCCGGTCGCATCGGCATGCCAAACGTCGACGCGTGCATTGGATATTGGTGCGCAGGAGCCCGCTTCGATGACGCGAAGCGAAAGTCGAAGCGGCGCGCCGGGGCGGCCTTCGGAAATATCAGAGCGCACGAGTTTCGGGTCGAAGTAGAAGGGGCCTTCGACGGCTTGAGGCAGCAATATGCATTGGCCTGGAGGCTGCGCGGCTGCGGCCGGCGTGTCGCTCGCAGCGGAAGCTGGTTCAACAGCGATTGTGGCTACCGGAGCGGCCAGCGCGCTCTTCAACGCCTGACGCCGCGACAGAGATTTGATCATTGGTTCTTCCGCATTCCCGAATTCACCGTCGCGACGTGCGAGTCGCTGGTGAGGTGAGATATAGCGGTCTCTGTGACGGAATTAACGGCGCTCAAGCGCGCAGACGCCGGGTTCGATTCAGATTCGTTCGAGGGGTCAGGCGCCCGGCGATTTCGCGAGCAGGCGATTGACGTGCCCCATCTTGCGGCCGGGACGGGCTTCGCGTTTTCCGTAGTGATGGAAGAACGCTCCGGGCTCGGCTGCGATCTTTTCCCAGGCGAGAATGTCGTCGCCGATCAGGTTGATCATTTCGGCGGCGGGCGCTTTCAGCGACGTCGCGCCGAGCGGCCATCCGGCGACGGCGCGAATGTGCTGCTCGAACTGGGAAGTCAGCGCGCCGTCCATCGTCCAGTGTCCGGAATTGTGGACGCGGGGCGCCATCTCGTTAACGTACAGGCGATCGCGGCCGCCTTCCGTCACGACGAAAAATTCTATTGCGAAGACGCCGACATATTCGAGCTTTTCCGCGATCTTGTGGGCGATTTCGATGGCTTCGGCGGCGGTGTTCGGCGCAAGCGCGGCCGGGGCCACGGAGCGATGGAGGATGTGGTTGCGGTGCTCGTTCTCGGTAACGTCGAATGCTTGGAACGTTCCGTCGGTTCCGCGTGCGGCGATGACGGAAACCTCCGCGCGGAAGTTGACGAAGCTTTCGAGGATCGACGGCTGGCCGCGCATTTCGGCCCACGCGGTCTCGGCATCTTCGCGCTTCAGGATTTTCGCCTGGCCCTTGCCGTCGTAGCCGAAGCGGCGCGTCTTCAGAACGGACGGAATTTGGAATCCGCCGTCGAGAACTTTCGTGAGATCGGCGAAGCTATCGATCGCCGCAAACTCGGCCGTCATGGCGCCGAGCTCACGCGCGAGCGATTTCTCGTTCATGCGATCCTGCGCGCATGCCAATGCTTTTGCGCCGGGGCGGACAGGAACGCGCGCAGAAAGGACTTCGACGGTTTTGACCGGAATATTTTCGAATTCGTAGGTCGCGACATCGACCGCGTCCGCGAAGGCTGCGAGCCGCGCTTCATCTTCGTATGCTGCGACCGTGTATTTGGTCGCGACGTCGAATGCGGGGCTGTCGCCTTCAGGTGCGTAGATGTGAGATTTGAAGCCGAGGCGTGCGGCAGCCATCGCCAGCATGCGGCCGAGCTGGCCGCCGCCTAGAATGCCGATTGTCGAACCGGGAGGGAGCGCGCTCATCGTGATCGTCATCAGCCCTTCACAGGCGTTTCGGCGACGTTGGCCGAGTGCTGCTTGCGCCAGGCTTCGAGCCTGTCCGAGAGTGCCGCGTCGGAAAGCGCCAAAATCTCCGCTGCCAGGAGCCCGGCGTTCTTTGCGCCGGCTTCGCCGATGGCGAGCGTACCGACCGGCACGCCGGCGGGCATCTGCACGATCGAATAGAGGCTGTCCTGGCCCTTGAGCGCTTTCGATTCGATCGGCACGCCGAGAACGGGCAGCGTCGTCATAGATGCGGTCATTCCGGGTAGATGGGCTGCGCCACCAGCGCCCGCGATGATAACTTTGAGGCCGGCGGCTTTGGCGCCCTTGGCGTAATCATAGAGCCGGTCGGGCGTGCGATGCGCGGACACGATCTTGGTTTCGAACGTGACGCCAAGTTCTGTCAGAATGTCAGCGGCGAGCTGCATCGTCGGCCAGTCAGACTGGCTTCCCATGATAATACCGACGTGCGGCCTGATCCGGCTCATAATGGCGTCCAAAGCCCCGAAAACGGAAACCGCGTCGGTACAGGAGGGAGCCCCAGTTTACAAGGGTTTCCGATGTCGCCGGGGTGAAAATGAGGTGAGTAAGCCACCATTCGCCCCAAATGCGGGGCCCTATGCTTTGAAAGCACCGTCGCCCCCGGTTTAGGGTGCGGAGCCAAGCAGATAATTGATGGAATGGAAGAAGTTCTCGGGGCCGACGTAGCCCGATATGCGACCGACTTCGTGCTGAGATTTGACGACGACGAATGTCGGCACGATGTCGACCGCTGTATTGAAATCGAGGTGATCGGTCTCGACGTCGTTAACGTCGACGAAGCGGACCGGCATCTTTTTCCCCTGCTCGGAGGTTTGGTATGCCGGCAGCACGTCGCGCCGGAATATCTGGCAGTATATGCAGCCATCCGCTTCGACGACGATGAGCTCGAACGTTCTTTCGGGGTTGGCCGCCGTTTCCGTGTCGAGGCCGGCGCGCGACGCTGCCGCCGGAGACAGCAAGAGCACGGCGGAAAGTATCACTCGGATAATCGTCGGCATGATGGGTCTCGCGCACGCAAGCAACCCGACATTTTTAAAACAACCGCGTCGAAGCCGATCTCCAAAAATGAAGAGCTAGTTAATTCCAGTCACAAATCGAGACGGGGGCTGTCGGCTGGCTTCTGTCACGACTTTTTACAGGAAATCGCGACGGTCTTGTATGAGCCGAAACCGATGGCACCGGCACCGAACTGCTGCGCCATGGCATCGCCGAGCTTTTTCGCCTGTTCGTCCTGCTTCTCGGCATCGGGATCGATGAGCGTCGCGGCGCATCCTTCAGGGGCGGATGCAAGTTTGACGGCGTCGGTTTTCTCGGGCTGGAAATCGATGAAGTAGGACGGGTCGAAGACTGCAAACGTCAGGCTCTCCGCGCCGGGGGCAAGAGGCTTGGCGAGCGGCAGGTGGAAGTAGAGGCGCAGGACGCCGTTCGTGTATTCGAGGCGCGCATTCGTCGGCGGGGAAAATTCGAGCTGATTTTCGCCGAGCTTTGCGACGGTGAAATAGTTGAACTCCTTCAGGCCATCCATGTTGACCTTCAGAAGGTCGGCCAGTTCGCTCTGGTCGTACTTGCCGTCGTTGTTCGTATCGAGTCCTTCCAGCGCCATCGATGTGTAGGAATCGTCGAAGGTCCACGAGTGGTCGACGCCGGTAACAGCGCCCTTGTCGTAATCGACGGTCAAAACGTAGGTCACCCACATGTGCGGATGAGCCGAGACCGGAACAATCATGGCCAGTATGGCAACGGAGATGAAAGCCGCGAGGCGGTAAGACTTCATAATTTCGAGCACGCTTCGCTCAACCCTTTTATCTAATGCCGGTCGAATCGCCGGACGAACCTAACGGACGCACACCGACCCGGCGAGATTGCGACACGCTATCGGCTATACGGCCTAAAGGGTTGCGACAACGCTTGCGCAAATTCCATAATGGTTGTTATATTATACGCATCAAATGCAAGGAAATGGGCATGATCTGCAGGTTTGCCGGATTTTTTGGGGTTTTTCTTGCGTTGGCGAAAATCTCTGGCGCGGCTGCGGCTGAGACGCCAAAGGTCGTTGTTACGATCAAGCCGATCCATTCGCTCGTCAGCCGGATCATGGACGGCGTCGGCGAGCCGCAGCTCATCGTCGAAGGCTCGGCTTCGCCGCATACCTTCACGTTGAAGCCCTCGACGGCACGGGCCATTCACGATGCCGATGTTTTCGTTCGCGTGTCCGATCAGCTCGAACCCTTCACGCGGAAAATCGTAACGTCGCTGCCTTCGAACGTCACGGTGTTGACGCTCGCGGGGGCGGATGGTGTGACGCTTCTCGATCAGCGTCAGGGTGGCACTTTCGAGAAGCACGAGCATGGGCATGAAGAAGCTGCCGGCAAGGCGGAGGACCATGACGACCATGACGAAGACGGCAAGGATGGGCACATCTGGCTCGATCCGCAAAACGCCAAGGCCATCGTTACCGACGTGGCGAAGACGCTCGAGGCTCGCTATCCCGAGCATGCCGATAAGATCAAAGCCAATACCGCCGCTCTTATCTCGGACCTTGATGCTCTCGACAATCAGCTGACGACGGAACTCAAAGCCTCAACGGGGAAGCCGTTCATCGTCTTTCACGACGCGACACAGTATTTCGAGCATCACTTCGGACAGAAGGCTGCGGGCTCGATCACCGTCAGTCCCGATGTGCCTCCAAGCGCCAAGCGGTTGACTGAAGTTCGGCGCAAGCTGTCGTCGCTTGGCGCTGTTTGCGTCTTCACCGAGCCGAACTTTCAGCCGAATCTCGTAGCCGCCGTGACGGAGGGAACGCACGCGCGTTCCGGAACGATCGATGCCGAGGGGCAAATGCTCACCCCTGGGCCGGGTCTTTACTTCGACCTCATGCGCGGCGTCGCGCACAGTATTTCGAATTGTCTCAACGGGCAGAGCTGAGCCGTTCGATGCCGGAACGGCTTTACTGAGCTTGGGCTTCGGCTTCGCGGCCGTCGAAGACGTATCCAGCACCGCGGACCGTGCGGATCGGATCGCTTTCGTTGCCGCGGATCAGAGATTTCCTGAGGCGTCCGATATGAACGTCCACCGTTCTCTCATCGACCTCGGAGGACTGGCCCCAGACGCGATCGAGTAGCTGGCTACGCGACAGGACGCGGCGCGGGCTTTCCATGAAAACTTCAAGCATCCGGTATTCGGTCGGGCCGAGACGAACTTCGCGGGGCCCGCGCGTCACCTTGTGGGCTCCGCGATCCATCGTGATCTCGCCGGAAACGAGGATATCGCTCATCCGCTCCGGCGACGCGCGCCGAAGCAGTGCCTTGATCCTCGCCATCAACTCCTGGACGGAGAAGGGCTTCGTCACGTAATCGTCGGCGCCGGTCGTCAGCCCCCGCACGCGGTCGTTTTCTTCACCGCGGGCGGTCAACAAAATGATCGGCAGGCTCTGCGTCTCGGAGCGATTGCGAAGGCGCCGGCACAACTCGATCCCGGAGATCTTGGGGATCATCCAGTCGAGTATCGCGAGATCGAAACTTTGCTCCGACAGAAGAAGCTCCGCTTCCTCTCCGTCCCCGGCTTGCACAACGTCATAGCCTTCGGACTGGAGATTGTATTTCAGAAGTTCTGCGAGAGGCGCTTCATCTTCGACGACGATAATCTTAGCTGGCATGGTCTTTGGTCAGTGTTGCTTCAGAGTACATTTGTCATTGACGCGGCGTGATCAGCGTCGACGACGTCTTGTCGCCCTTCGGCCGATCGTCTGCGATGGGGACGCCGTGTACGAGGTAGTAGACGTTCTCGGCGATGTTGGTCGTGTGGTCGCCGATGCGCTCGATGTTCTTGGCGCCGAACAGGAAGTGCGTGCAGATGCCGATATTGCGCGGATCTTCCATCATGTACGTCAGCAATTCGCGGAACAGCGAATTGTACATGGCGTCGACCTGCTGATCATCGCGCCAGACCTGCATCGCTTTCTCGGCGTCGAGCGCGGACAGCGCATCGAGGACGTCGCGGAGCTGGGTCTGCACCATCTCGGTCATGTGGCGCATGCCGGTCATCAACGGCTTCGGATAGGGCTCGTCGGCGATTGCAAGAGCACGCTTGGCGATGTTCTTCGCAAGATCGCCGATGCGTTCGAGATCGGCCGCGACCTTGATGACGGTCATGATGTGGCGAAGATCGTTGGCAAGCGGCTGGCGCCGCGCGATCATGACGATGACCTGCTCTTGGAGCTCACGCTCGAGCTGATCGATCATGACGTCGTCGGATACGGCCTTTTCGGCAAGTTTTGGATCGCGACGCTCGAGTGCATCCATGGCCTGAACGAGAAGCTTCTCTGCGTAGCCGCCCATCTGCGCGATGCGGCGATCGAGAAGTCTCAGCTCATCTTCGTAGGACTTTACGGTGTGTTCGCTCATGGTCTCAATTCCTAAAATCGGATCTTGGCTTGTGGCCACGCATTATCCGAAGCGGCCGGTGATGTAGTCCTGGGTCCGCTTGTCTGATGGGTTCGTAAAAAGTTTTTGGGTGACGCCGAATTCGACGAGTTCGCCCAGATACATAAAGGCGGTACGCTGAGAAACGCGGGCGGCCTGCTGCATGTTGTGCGTCACGATGGCAATCGTGAACTCGTTCTTCAGGTCGTCGATCAGCTCTTCGATCTTCGCAGTCGAGATCGGGTCGAGCGCCGAGCAGGGCTCGTCGAAGAGTATGACTTCAGGACGGATGGCGACGGTGCGTGCGATGCACAGGCGCTGCTGCTGGCCGCCGGAAAGGCTGAGGCCGCTCGAGTTGAGCTTGTCCTTCACTTCTTTCCAAAGCGCGGCCTTCTCGAGCGCGGATTCGACCCGTGCATCGACTTCCGACTTCGGAAGACGCTCATAGAGGCGAATGCCGAACGCGATGTTTTCGTAGATAGTCATCGGGAACGGCGTCGGCTTCTGGAAAACCATGCCGATGCGCGAGCGGAGAAGGTTGAGGTCCTTCATGTCGAGAATGTTCTCGCCATCGAACATCACCTCGCCCTCTGCGTGCTGGCCCGGGTAGAGGTCGTACATGCGGTTCAGAACGCGAAGCAGCGTGGACTTACCGCAGCCCGACGGTCCGATGAAGGCAGTCACCTGCCGCTCATAGAGCGGCAAAGAGATATTCTTCAGGGCAAGGGTCGAGCCGTAGAAGAATTTCAGGTTGCTGACCGAGATCTTTTCGGTAAGCCCTGTGTCCACATCTTTCGACATCAAGTTCATTGCTGCGTCCTCGAAGAGCTTAACCAACGTGCGGCGATGCTAAGTGTCAGCACGGCTGCGGTGATGAGTAGTGCGCCAGTCCAGGCGAGGCGCTGCCAGTCTTCGTAGGGGCTGAGCGCGTACTGGAAGATGACGACCGGCAAGCTGGCCATTGGAGCGTTGAGATTGGTGCTCCAGAACTGGTTGTTCAGTGCGGTGAACAGGAGCGGCGCCGTTTCTCCGCTGACGCGTGCGATTGCCAAGAGCACACCAGTGATCATGCCTGCACGAGCAGCCTTATAGGCAACCTTGCGGATGACCAGTGACTGGGGCAGTCCGAGCGCCGAGGATGCTTCCCGAAGCTGGTTCGGAACCAGAAGCAGCATGTTCTCGGTGGTGCGAACGACCGTTGGAATGACGAGAACGGCGAGAGCGGCTGCGCCGGCGATCGCGGAGAAATGACCCATCGGGCGCACCAGCAATTCGTAAACGAAGAGGCCGGTGACAATGGATGGCGCGCTCAGGAGAATATCGTTGATGAAGCGGATCACCGACGAGACTTTGCTGTAGCGGCCGTACTCCGCGAGATAGGTGCCTGCGAGAATGCCGATCGGCGTGCCGACGACAACGCCGGCGATCGTCATGACGAGGCTTCCGGCGATTGCGTTCAAAAGGCCACCGTCGCTGCCTGGCGGCGGTGTCATTTCGGTGAAGACCTTGGTGCCGAGACCGGCAAAGCCTTTGTAGACGAGCGTCGCCAGAATGACGCCGAGAATAGTCAGGCCGAGGCCCGAGGCAGCCCAGCACAGCGCAACCGTGATGCTGCTTCTGATACGGCGGCGGCGGTATTTCGCGCGATCTAACGCCATGATTATGCTCCCGCCTTCTTCTCGATGCGCATCAACATGAGGCGGGCGAGAGCCAGGACGATAAACGTGATGAAGAAGAGGATCAGGCCGAGGGCGATCAACGAGGATGTGTAGATGTCGCCGACCGCTTCGGTGAATTCGTTGGCGATGGTCGCTGAGATGGTGGTTCCGGGAGCCAGAATGGACCCGGAGATTCGATGGGCGTTACCGATGACGAAGGTGACCGCCATCGTTTCGCCGAGCGCGCGGCCGAGGCCGAGCATGACGCCGCCGATGATGCCGACGCGCGTGTAGGGAATGACGACGTTGCGAACGACTTCGCGAGTCGTCCAACCCATGCCGTAGGCCGCTTCCTTCAAGACCGGTGGAACCGTTTCGAAGACGTCACGGCAGACGGCGGTTATGAACGGAAGGACCATCATTGCCAGGATCAAGGCAGACGTCAGGATGCCGATGCCGTAGGGCGGGCCGGCGAATAGCTGATTGAGGACCGGTACGTTCTTGAACGTCGCGATCAACTCCGGCTGGACGTAGCGCTGGATGACGGGTGCGAAGAAAAACAGGCCCCAGATGCCGTAGATGATGCTCGGCACGCCGGCCAAAAGCTCGATCGCGATGCCGATCGGACGGCGAAGCGCCATCGGGCAGAGTTCGGTCAGAAACACGGCGATGCCGATGCTGATGGGCACGGCGACGAGCATCGCGATGACCGATGTGACGACCGTTCCATAGATTGGAGCGAGGGCGCCGAATTGCTCGGTAACGGGGTTCCAGACTTCGGTCGTGAGGAAGCTCAAACCAAACGTTTGGAATGCGAGATATCCGCCTAGAACGAGAGAGGCGAAAATCGCTCCGAGAAGAATGAGGACGAAATACGCGGACGACATGGTCAGGCCGCGGAAGAAGACATCTGTCGTGCGAAGACCTTCGAGAACTTTGCGCCGAGCTGTCGCCGCAGCTGTCGCTTGAGAGTTAGCGTCTGCCATGAAGGTCAAGATATCGCTCCGGACTAAGGAAAACTCGGCATCTTATAAACAAATCGAGAAGCGCCCGCACGGAGCGCTTCTCGTCGTTCTGTAGATTAGTTCGAGAAGACCGGCTTGTTGTCCTCGCCGACGACGCCTTCCCAGCTCTTCTTGACGAGAGCTACGACGCTGTCGGGAAGCGGAACGTAATCAAGCGCTTCGGCTTCCTTGCTGCCGTGTGCATAGGCCCAGTTGAAGAACTTCAGGGCTTCCTTAACGGCTGCGACGTCCGTCGGCTTCTTGTGGATGAGGATGAACGTCGGGTTGGTGATCGGCCAAGATTCGGCGCCAGCCTGCTCCGTCAGGATCACGCCCATACCGGGAGCTGAAGTCCAGTCTGCGCCAGCAGCGGCGGCCTGGAAAGCAGAGATCACCGGAGCAACCGTCTTGCCGTCCTTGTTGACCAGCTTCGTGTAGGAGAGCTTGTTCTGCTTGGCGTAGGCGTATTCGACGTAGCCAATCGAACCCTTCGTCTGCATCACGTTGTTGGCGACGCCTTCGTTGCCCTTGGCGCCGAGGCCGACGGGGAACTGGACGGACGTGTTCGAGCCGATCTTCGCTTTGAAGTCAGCGCTGACTTTCGAGAGGTAGTTCGTCCAGACGAACGTCGTGCCCGATCCGTCAGAGCGGAAAACAGCGGCGATGGCGTCCGAAGGAAGCTTCACGCCGGGGTTCAGCTTCTGGATTGCCGGGTCGTTCCAGGCGGTGATTTCGCCGAGGTAGATCTTTGCGAGCGTCGGGCCGTCGAATACGAGTTCGCCCGGCTTGATGCCTTCGAGGTTAACGACCGGGACGATGCCGCCCATGACGGTCGGGAACTGTACGAGGCCGTTCTTCTCGAGGTCTTCGCCCGAGAGCGGCTTGTCGGTCGCGCCGAAGGTTACAGTGTTGGCTTCGATCTGCTTGATGCCGCCGCCCGAACCGATCGACTGATAGTTCAGTCCAACGTTCGTCTCTTTCTTATAGGTGTCGGCCCACTTGGCGTAGATCGGATAGGGGAACGTAGCGCCGGCGCCGGAAATGTCCGCCGCGTTGGCGGGAGCGGTTACGGCAGCCGTCGCGGCGAATGCCGCAAAAAGCGCCAGAAATGACTGTTTCACTGTGGTCTCCATTTGTTGAACGGCGGGCTAAGAGCCCTCGCCACTCCATTGCCGAGCTGAGCTCGGCCCGCACTCTCTAGTCCAGTAAGGTCACGGCTATGTGAAACGTTAATGCCTTGTTTTAGAGAAACCTTTTCCTCGGCACTCTCGTCTCAGGCAGCAGTGGTTTCGGGTCTCTTAAATCGGTTCCCGTCAACTCATGCTAGTTACGAGCATTAGTCTTAGGAGCGCCGCGTCCTTCCCCAAGGCGCGCGGTGCGGTGAACTCGGCATACTGAAAGTGGAAGCCGCATAGCGGCGTGCTCTCAAAATACTTTCGTCCCTCACCGGGGACACTTCTAGCGATGAGACGCAATAGATTTGTGACAGTGCAACCGATTGATAATGAATTGTTTTATTTGTAGGCTGGCAGAATGACATCAAAAGTCGTTCCTTTGCCAACCACCGATTGGACGGAAAGTTCTCCTTCGTGGCGGTTCAGGACGTGCTTAACGATGGCGAGGCCGAGGCCGGTCCCGCCAATGCGACGGGAATGTTCGGCGCTGACACGGTAAAAACGCTCTGTAAGCCGGGGCAAATGCTCAGGGGCGATCCCAGGTCCGTCGTCGGCAATTGCAATAAACGCGCGCGCGCCGACGCTTTCCGGGCGAACGCTTGCTTTCTTTTTCAGTGAGATTTTCACCGTGCCGCCGTCCCGGCCGTATTTGACGGCATTTTCGACGAGGTTGTGGAAGACTTGAAACAGTTCGTCGCGATCGCCCATCGCCACCAATTCGCCGCTCGCGGATTCGACATCGATCGAAATGCTCCGTTCTTCAGCGAACGGGGACAGAGACCTTATGACGTCTTCGATCAAATCATTCAGATCGACGCGGCCCGTCGGCTTGAGGTTGGCCTTTTCTTCGACGCGACTGAGCAAAAGGAGATCGTCGATCAGGCGAGTCATGCGTTCGGCTTGATCGGCCATAATCGCGAGGAATCGCTCGCGTGCTGCTTCGTCGTTTCGAGCCGGGCCCTGAAGCGTCTCAATGAAGCCGCGTACAGAAGCGAGCGGCGTGCGCAATTCGTGGCTGGCGTTGGCGATGAAATCCGCGCGCATTTCGAGCAGGCGACGCTGCTCGGATTCATCATGGATGGTAATTAGTACGGCAACGGGCTGATGCTGTTTATCGCCGCCGAGCGGCGTCACCGTCGCGATGAGACGTTGGCCCATGCTGCCTCGGGGGACGAGGTGCGCCGTTTGCTTCGCGCCCTTTTCGAAGGCTCCTGAAACGGCGGCGATCAGTTCGGGGTCACGATTGACGTGCTCGAGTGGTGCGCCTTGCTTCAATCGATCGAAAAGGCTCAACGCAGCTTCGTTATAATTCAGAATTACGGATGCCGGGTCGAGGATGATCGCAGGATTGGGCATTGCCGCCGCAAGATCCGTCCATGTGAGCATCTTGTCGGAACTTGAGTTCAAACCCGCCATTTGATTCGCTTTTTGATCGAGTGCAGCACGCGGCCAAGCCAGCAGAGCGAACACTCCTGACCCCAAGCCACATGCAAAGAAAAGGATGGTGCGCAGCGGTTCGCTCACCCAAATCCATGTAGGAATGAGTGCGAGAAGCGCACCTGCGGCTAGCGCGGCAAATCGTAAACGGAAGCTTTCACGGGTCATATCCCGTGCAAGTATCTCCGATGAGCGGGATAAGCTAGTGAGCAAGGGTTAACTTCGCCGCGAACTGCGAGCCGCCGGTTTTTTACTTCGGACCTTGGAACTCCGATTATCTTCGTCCGGCTCTTCGGTCGTTCTGAGGCCCATGGGGGACCGCACCGCAAGCTCGGCAAGCGAATGCTGATCGAGCACGGTGATGAATGCAGCCAGAGCGTCGTCGAACATGGCGTTGATATTGCCAGGGTCCGTATCGCTCGACTTCGGATCGATACCGCCCTCGACTTGTACTCGTGTTACTTCTATCGCGCGGACGACGTCGCCGATCTTGATGGAGGCGGCGGGTTTCGCGAGGCGCACACCGCCATTGGGTCCCCTCACGGCTGCAAGGAAACCCGCGTGCGAGAGGATATGCACAATCTTGAATACATTCTGCTTCGTAACGCCGAGCCGATCGGAGACGTCGGCGACTTTTACGAGTTGATCGCCGGCTAGCGCGCAATCGATCAGAATGCGGATGGCGTGGCCGGTCTGCTTCGTCAAGCGCATCTGTGATTACCCGGTGCCGCGCGGCCGCGGCTCAAAAATCCTGTGCCTTGCTTGTTTCACAAATCTTATCGGCGTGGCAAGGGGCGGACCACACGGAGTTCACTTGACAGGCGGCCCGCGCCGCATTCTATACCAGCGCGGTAAATAATCGGATCCCCGAGGATCCCTGCACGCAATTTTGTGCCGCCTAAACCTAGCTTGCTACGGAGACTGAGATGTCGAAAAAGGCGTTTGCATGGGCCTGCGCAACTCAATTGGCGCTGGCGGCCGTCTTTGTTGCCGGAGCGCCAGTCTTCGCGGCGCCCGCGACGAAAGATATCATCAAGAATTACGGGGACGTCGCCGAGGCGATGTACTCGGATGCGCTGGCCAAGGCCAAGGATCTCGATAAATCGATCGACGCCTTGCTGGCAGCGCCGAGCGCCGAAACGTTGCAAGCCGCTCGTGAGGCGTGGAAAGCGTCGCGCGTTCCCTACATGCAGACGGAAGGCTTTCGCTTCGGCAACAAGATCGTCGACGATTGGGAAGGCAACGTAAACTCGTGGCCGCTCGATGAAGGCTTGATCGATTATGTCGACGCGGCGAGCTACGGCGACACCAAGGAAGAAAATCCTCTCTACACGGCGAATATTATCGCTAACAAGAAGATCCGCCTTGGTCCTAAAATTCTCGACGCTTCGAAGATCGATAAGAAGGTCATCGGCCAGCTCAACAGCGCTTTGAATGTCGAGGCGAACGTCGGCACTGGATATCACGCGATCGAGTTTTTGCTCTGGGGCCAGAACCTCCATAAGCCCGGCGTCAAATCGGGTGAGCGGCAAGCGAGCGACTACGATCTCAAGAACTGCACGCATGAAAATTGCGATCGCCGCCGCGACTATCTGAAGGCCGCTTCAGACTTGCTCGTCGATGACCTGAGTGAAATGGTCGACAACTGGAAGCCGGACGGCGCGGCGCGCAAGGCCCTCGCTGAGCAGGATGAGAGCGCGCAGCTTTCGACGATTTTGACCGGCCTCGGCTCTCTTTCATACGGTGAGCTTGCGGGTGAACGCATGAAGCTCGGCGTGCTGCTGCACGATCCGGAAGAGGCGCACGACTGCTTCTCGAACAACACGCATAACAGCCATTACTACGACGAAGTCGGCATGATCGCACTCTGGAACGGCAAATACGCCGGTGCCAGCGCGAAGAGCGGGCCGAGCATTGCCGAACTCGCACGCGAAAAGGCGCCGGATGCCGCAAAGCGGGTCGACGAGGCGATGGCGACGACGCTCGAGAAGATGCAGGCCATCAAGACCAAGGCCGATTCCGGCGAGATGCTCTACGACCAGATGCTCGAAGCCGGCAACGACCAGGGCAACAAGCTCATCCTCGATGCAGTCGATTCTCTCGTCGCACAGGCACGAGCAATTGAAGGCGTCGTTGCTGCCTTGAACCTCAAGGTGAAGATCGAGGGTTCGGATAGCCTCGATGATCCGGACAAGGTCGCCAAGGCGAAATAATTGGTTTACCCGGGTACAACAGCTGCTGCTTTCGATGAGGTCTTCGCATGGTGACACGCAGAGACCTCATCGCTGGTGCTGCAGCCTTTTCAGGAAGCGCCGCCGCGGGTTTTCTCGCGGTGGGGCGCCGGGTCGAAGCGCGTGCTGTCGACCCGCAAGATGTCATTGCGCGGCCTATCGCAGATGGCGTCAAGGCCGTCACTTTCGATCTCGCGGAGCGGCCGACGGCGCTTCCGTGCTTCGACGGCAAAACGTTGCCGCTATGGACGTTCGAGGCCGGTACGACGTTTCCAATCGTGCGCATGAAGCTCGGCGAGCGGTTCGATACGGTCTTCAAAAACAATCTGCCGGTGCCGGGCGAGGTCGCGTCAATCCATTGGCACGGGCTCAGAATTCCGAACGATCAAGATGGCGTCCCCTACATGACGCAGCAGCCGATCGCGCAGGGGGCTGAAGGCCATTATTCCTTCGTGCCGCCGGATACGGGATCGTTCTTCTTTCATACGCACTGCAATTCGACGGAGCATTTCGGGCGTGGCCTGATCGGCGTTCTGATCGTCGAGGGCGACGAGATCTCTCCGCCCGACGCGGAAGTCGTGCTGCTGATGAAAGATTGGCGCATCGGTCCCGATGGCGCATTCTTGCCGTTTACGACGGACGAGGGCGCGGCCAAGGGCGGCACGCCGGGAACCGTTCGCTCGGTCAACGGCGAGAGATCTCCCGTTTTCACCGTTCCGTCGTCGGCTGACGTTCGCATTCGCTTCTACAATCTCGATCCGATGCGCATTTCCGAAATCGGATTCGAGAATGCGGAAGCGGCGATCATCGCGGTCGACGGCAATGGGCTTCCCCCAATTCCGCTCGAATCCTGGCGGATGGGCACATCCATGCGCCTCGACATTCTGTTGCGTTCGGCGCCGCCGGGAGAGTCGATCAAGCTCTTCGACTATTTTTCGAAAGAGCCGTACGTTCTCGCGGAATTCAAGTCGGAGGGTCCGCCGAAGCGCACGGGTAAGTTCGAGGCGACGCCTCTGAAAGTGATGCCGTTTCCGAAGCTCGACGAGGCTTCGGCGCAGAGGATACCGTTTGAATTCTCGGCGACGCCTACTGGCGCTTCCATCGCTGCGGCGGGTGCGGTTTCAGACATTCAGATCGGACCGCTCTGTCTCGCAAAACGGACGTTCTGGGCGATCAACAAGGAAGCTTGGCCCGGACACGATCATAAGGATCTGGGACCCCCATTCGCGGTTCTGAAATCCGGCAACAGCTACATTTTCGAATTGAAGAACACGACACCCCGCGCGCATCCGATCCATATTCATGGGCACACATTCGAAGTATTGAATTCGAGCCTGCGTCATATTCCGCGCGTTCGCTGCGATACGGTGCTTCTGCTTCCCAACGAGCGTATCGAGGTTGGTGTCGTCGCAGGCGATCCCGGAAAATGGATGTTCCATTGCCATATTCTCGAACATCAAGAAGCCGGCATGATGGGCTACATCGAGGTCGTGTGAACGGTTGGTTGCGCGTCTCGATTGTACTGCTGTTCGTTGCTGTCTCGCCCGGTGATGTGCTGCGTGCGGATCAACTGGATGCGGCTGTCGGGAAGGCGCTTTTCGACCGTCAATGGATTCCGGCGCCCGCTTCGACCAAGGCCACCGACGGGCTCGGGCCGCTCTTCTCGTCGCGATCCTGCACGGGCTGCCATTCGCGCGGAGAGGGCGCTCACGTCGTGACGGGTGACGATGAGAAGCCGGATATCGCCGGTGCCGTCGTCCGTTTCGGAAAGAAGGACGGGACGACCGATCCTTATTACGGCTTACAACTGCAAACCAATGCGGTGCCCACGCTGATGCCGGAAGGGCATGCGCGCTTTCTCCCTGATCTCAAATACAACCTGACTGGTCCTGCGCTGGCGGATGGGGTGCACACCAGTGTTCGGCTTGCTCCGCCGCTTTTCGGCAGGGCGGCGTTCGATGAGGTTCCAGACGAAGAAATTTTGAAGCGCGCAGTTCCCGGCGATCGCAGCGGCGACGGCGTCAAGGGGCGTGCGAACGTCACGGCGCAGGGGATCGGACGCTATGGCTGGAAAGCAGCGCACGTGACGCTGGACGATCAGATCGCGCACGCTTTCGCGATCGATATCGGATTATCGAGCCCGAAAATGCCGTTCCCATATGGCGACTGCACGAAGCTCGAGACGGCGTGCCTCGCTTTGCCCAACGGTGAAAGCCCGGAATTCGACGGGCGCGAGATTTCCGTGTCGATGCTCGGGTTCGTCGGCAGCTATATCAAAACACTCCGCGAGCCAGGGGATGCGGGGGATTTCCCCGGCGCTGCCATCTTTGCCGCGACGGGATGCGCCGATTGCCACGTACCCAGGTTAGTTGCGCGAGATGGACGGCAAATTCCCGCCTTCACCGATCTGCTTCTTCACGATATGGGTCCTCTGCTCGACGATGGTGTTGGCGAGCCGGGCGTCAAGTCGTCGGAATGGCGGACTGCCCCGCTCATCGGTCATCGTTTACCTTCCGAGCAGCGTCGTTTTCTCCATGACGGGTCGGCTGCGACTGTAGAAGAAGCGATCGGGAAACATTGCGGCGAGGCTGAGCGTAGCCGCAATCTTTTCGAAGCGCTCTCGCCAGACGACAAGAAGCGGCTCGTCGAATATGTGAACGGGTTATGATGATACGAAAAGCGACGCTGGTCGGATTCTCGATCTTCGCACTGATTATTCAAGCCGTCGGCGTCGCCGCCAGCGAACCCATCACACACGAGGGGATGGTGAAGGCGGCGATCGAGAAGCACATCATCCCGCATTTCGATGCGCTGAAGACGGCAGCGGCGCCGTTGCCCGCGGCGGTCGTAAACGTTTGCAAGACGGGATCGGCCGATGCCAACCGCGAGCTTTCGGAGCGGTTTGCGAAGGTGGTCGAAGCCTATGCGGGTGTCGATTTTCTTCGCTTCGGGCCGATGCTCGAAAAGGGCCGTCGCGAGCAGCTTTCATTCTGGCCCGATCCGCGGGGATATCTGGCGCGGCAGATGCGCCTCATTCTCACGAAGCAAGATGCAACGCTTTCTCAGCCGGATGCGATCGGCAAGCAGAGTGCAGCGGTGCAAGGGCTGACCGCGCTGGAATTCTTGATGCAGGACAAGGACGTACCGCTCGGTCCGGGCGAGCCTGCGCGTTATCGTTGCGTCGTCGCGGAGGCGATTGCGGCAAATGTCGTTCGTCTGACGGATGAGATCACGACCGGGTGGGAGAAGCCGGGCGGCTGGGCCGACAGGATGCTTCATCCCGGGCCTGAGAACGAAACGTATAAAAATTCGGAGGAAGCCGCTGTCGAAGTCGTCAAGGCTTTGATTGTCGGACTGTCGCTGACGGCGGATCTCCAGATCAAGCCGCAGATCGATCCCAAGATCCATTTGAAGCCGCCTTACGAGAAATCGGGACTGCAGAAGCCGTTCTATGCTGCCAGCATCGCGTCGCTGCACGAACTCTACAATGCGCTGCAGCTCGAAGATTATCTGACGCCGGATAAGCGTTGGATGAAGGATTGGGTTGCCGGAACGTGGCGCGCGCTTGAATCGAGCGACGGCGCGGGCGGCCGTGCATCGCATGCGGAGCGCGATGAGCCTCCGACGCCGCGGGAGGTTTTCGACCGGGCGAACGGGCTTCGCAACATGGTGTCCAACCGGCTGTCGGTGGCAGCCAAGCTAACGGTAGGGTTCAATGAACTCGATGGTGATTGATCGGAGATCGTTGCTGCTCGGCACGCTGGCGTTCGTCGGCACGGCGCCGATGAGTGGGGCTCTGGCAATGGGCGCGAACGATATCGCGTACGTGAGTGCCGCGAGGCGAGCCGAAGGCTCTTACAGCGTGCTTCTTCTTCGCGCCGATGGATCGGTTGTCCGAGAGGTCGCGCTGTCGGGCCGTGGTCACGACATAGCGATTCACCGTCCTTCAAACAGGGTGGCCGTCTTTGCGCGGCGGCCGGGCACCTTCGCGGTCGCGTTCGACTTGGACAAGACACGTCCGCCGGATGTTTTCACGCCTGGGGAAGGGCGGCACTACTTCGGTCACGGCAGTTTCTCGCAAGACGGGCGGCTGCTCTACGCGTCGGAAAACGACATCGACAGCGGACAGGGCGTTATCGGGATCTACGACGTCGCTTCGGGCTTCAAGAAGATCGGTGAGCATCCGAGCTACGGCACCGGGCCGCACGAGATCATGCTGCTGGCGGACGGCAGGACGATTGCCGTCGGAAACGGCGGCCTCGATACGGTGCCGGACGCGGGCCGCGAAAATCTCAACGTCGATACGATGGAGCCGTCTCTGGCGTTCGTCGATGCCGTTACCGGGAAGCTCATCGCGAAGCACGATATGACGGGCGATCTCAAATCGCTTTCGATCCGGCACGTCACGCAGGATGCGACGGGGCTCGTGTGGTTCGGGGCTCAATGGGAAGGCAGTCCGAGCGAGACGCCGCAGCTCGTCGGCAGCGCGGGTCCGGATCGGGCGCTGAAGCTCATCGAACAGCAGGCCAAGGGCGGCAGCGATCTCAAGGGATATATCGGCGCGATGGCGGTCAGCGCCGACGGGCGGACGATTGCGGCCAGCGCTCCGAAGGCTGGCCATGTGCTCTATGTCGATACAGCGACCGCAAAAGTCGTCGGACAGAGCGACTTGAAGGACGTGTGTGGGCTCTCGTCATATGGCGAGGCAGACTTCGCAGCATCATCGGGCTTCGGCGTCGTGCGTTATGAAACGGCGCAGGCATCGACGATCACCGAGCATGAGCTTCAGGATATCGCGTTCGACAATCACTTGCGGCGCGTCGTCTGATCCGCGGCGACAAAGGTCTCGAGATCGGCGCGCGTATCTATGTCGGTAAAGGCGCCGGGTTCATCGCAGGTCACCGGGTGCCAGAGATCTTGATGATCCGCGAGTACCGAACGGCCGCCCGTGTCGCCTGATACCGCTCCAAGCGCCGCAAACAGCGACCGTGGCCAGATGATCGGATGTCCGCGCCGGCCATCGGTTGAGACGGGAAAAACGATTGCGCCGGGATTGTCCTCGAAGGCCGATATCAGCGTATCCACAGGTGTGGTCGTAATTCCCGGCATATCGGCGAGGGCGATCAGTAGCCCATCGGCGGATTGGTCGATGCTGCGAAGGCCCGCGCGCAGAGAGGTCGAGAGCCCGTCACGGGCGCGGGGATTTTCGACGAGCCGCCAACGACCGGGTCCTGCCGCCTTTGCAACGGCATCATCCCGGCTGGCGGTCACCAGAACAATGTCGCCGATTTTCGATTGTTCGAGCGCCGTACAGACATGCCGGACGATCGGCACACCGTTGATTTCAACGAGCAGCTTGTGACCATCCTCAAAGCGCGACGAGCTTCCAGCCGCGAGGATGAGCGCGGCGAGTTTCACTCCGGCTCTTTCCGGAAGGCAGAGATGATCTGCCCGAGGATCGAGACCGCGATTTCGCCGGCCGTCTCAGCCTCGATATCGAGGCCGACGGGGGCGTTGATGCGCGCAATGTCGGCATCCGTAAAGCCCGCGGCTTTCAGCCGTTCGACGCGCTTTGCGTGCGTGCGCCGCGAGCCGAGTGCGCCGATGTAACGGCACGGCGACTTGAGCGCGATGGTCAGCGCTTCGTCATCGATATGGTCGACGTGCGTGAGGGTCACGACTGCCGAAAACGGATCGGCTATCATTTTCTTGAAGCACTCTTCCGGCCATCCGGCGATGATCTGCGACGCATCGAAACGCGCCGGGTTTGCAAATGCGGTTCTGGGATCGACGACCTTGACGTCATATCCTGACGCAGTCGCCATCGTTGCGAGATGCTGGGCAATGTGCGTTGCGCCCACGATGATGATGCGCGGTGGCGGGGTCAGTGCGTGGAGAAATGTCTCGCCGCTTTTATCGACGGCGCTGTGGGCACGCCGGACCGCTTCAGCGATCGCCGGGTCGGTCGTCGCGGTTCCATCGTGGATTTCGCGGGTGCCGTCCGAGAGATGCGTCGTGATGACGATGGGAGCGCGGTTGGCTGCGGCTTCGTCCAATCGTTTGATGAAGTCGAGGTCGGCTTTCGGATCGAGGCGCGAGACGTAAACGCGTATCTTGCCGCCGCAGGCGAGGCCAGCGCGCCACGCGGTTTCATCGGCGATGCCGAAGTTTAACGTCTCCGGTTTCCCGGTGTCGATCACATCGAGGCCCGCGCTGATGACGTCCGCTTCGACGCAGCCTCCTGAAACGGAGCCCTGAAACTCGTCGACGCCCGCGATTACCATTTGGCCACCGGCACGGACGGGTGCGGAGCCCCAGGTGTCAATCACCGTCGCAATGGCGACCGGACGCCCGGCTTCGAGCCAAGCCCTTGCAGCCGCCCGTGGATTGGTGAGCGGGGCGCTGGTTTTGGCGGCAACTTGGTCGGTTTGCAGGTCGGTCACGGGGCTATCTTCAGAGAGCTGCTATAGTGTCGCGATTGCGCTTGCGAGGCCCGAAGGCTAGAAGCGCGAACATGGCGAGACCCTCAGCAAAGATCAAGGCAAAGGCAAGTGCAAAGGTACGGCGGCTAGCGCATGGCTCTGCCGCGCCGCAACCGCGCACGCCCAAGGTCGGGTTCGTTTCGCTCGGGTGCCCGAAGGCGCTGGTCGACAGCGAACGCATCATCACGAAGCTCAGATCGGAAGGTTATTCGATCGCGCGGGACTATTCGGGCGCCGACGTCGTCGTGGTGAACACGTGCGGTTTTCTCGATTCCGCCAAGAAGGAAAGTCTCGACGCCATCGGCGAAGCGATGAACGGCAATGGCCGGGTGATCGTGACGGGCTGCTTCGGCGTGGAAGAGGACCGGATTCGCGAGGCGCATCCGGGCGTTCTCGCCGTAACGGGGCCGCATCAATACGAGCAGGTCGTTGAAGCCGTCCACGATGCCGTGCCGCCGCTGCATGATCCCTTTCTCGATCTCGTGCCGCCCGAGGGGCTTAGGCTCACGCCGCGCCATTACGCTTATCTGAAGATTTCCGAAGGTTGCAACAACCGGTGCACGTTCTGCATCATCCCGTCGTTGCGGGGCGATCTCGCCAGCCGGCCTGCGAACCACGTGATGACCGAGGCTGAACGCCTCGTCAGCGCGGGTGTCAAAGAATTGCTCGTCATCAGTCAGGATACGAGCGCCTACGGTCTCGATCTGAAGTATGCGGAAAGCCCGTGGAAGGGCGGATCGCTCAAAGCGCGGTTCCTCGATTTGTCACGGGCGCTGGGCGATCTCGGTGCGTGGGTGCGGATGCACTACGTCTATCCGTATCCCCACGTCGACGACGTCATTCCGTTGATGGCCGAAGGCAAGATTCTGCCCTATCTCGACATTCCGTTTCAGCACGCCTCTCCGGCCGTGTTGAAGGCGATGCGCCGTCCGGCGTCGCAGGAGAAAACGGCAGAGCGTATCCGCCGCTGGCGCGACGTCTGTCCCGACCTCGCCATTCGCTCGACGTTCATCGTCGGGTTTCCGGGCGAGACGGAAGAAGATTTCCAGTTCCTGCTCAACTGGCTGAAGGAAGCGAAGATCAACCGTGCCGGCTGCTTCAAATATGAAGCCGTGGACGGCGCGCGGGCCAACGCGATCGAGGGCGCGGTTCCGGAAGAGGTGAAGGAAGAGCGCTGGCATCGCTTCATGGTCGCGCAGAAGGACGTCAGCAGTGAGATGCTGCAAGCGAGAGTGGGCTCGACGATCGACATCATCATCGATGAAGTCGACGAAGAGGGCGCAATCGGGCGCTCGAAGTGGGATGCGCCCGATATCGACGGCAACGTGTTCCTGAACGGCGAAGACGAACTCAAAGCGGGCGACATGATCCGCGGCAAGGTCATCGAAGCCGATGAATACGATCTCTGGGCTGTTCGCGCTTAAAGCGGTACGGCCCCCGATTCTTCGGGCTTCGCCTTGTATTCCGGCTCGACGTGGATCACGACCTCCGAGCCTATGATGCTCCGTTCGATCGCATCTTCGAGCCGGTCGCAAATGACGTGCGCGTCGTCGACGCTCATCGAGCCTGGTACGACGAGGTGAAATTCGATGAACAGCGCGCGGCCGGCTTGCCTGGTGCGGATGTCGTGGGCCTCGAGCGCGCCGTGACCATTTGCTTCGATGACACCGCGAATCCGGCCTTCGATTTCGGGGCTCGCAGCCTGATCCATCAATCGCGACATGGATTCCGTCGCTATCCTGTAGCCCACGAATAGAATGTGCAGCGCGACCACTGCGGCGATCAATGGGTCGAGGAAGTACCAGCCCGTCAGGATCGCGACCGTCAGGCCGACGACGACGCCGACCGACGTGATGACATCCGTAAACAGGTGCTGGCCGTCAGCGACAAGTGCGGGTGAGCGCCATTCCGTGCCCCGCCGGATCATCGACCACGCCCAAGCGGCATTGATGACCGTGGACAGGACGTTGATTGCGAGGCCAAGACCCGGGTGCTCGAACTCGACGCCGTTGACGATGCCTGAGTAGGCTTTGATCAGAATGAGCAGCGCAGCAACGGCGATCATCGCGCCTTCGAACATGGCTGCGAGGAACTCGGCCTTGTAATGGCCGAAGGGATGATCGGCGTCGGCAGGTTTGGCGCTCAGGCGGATGGCGCTGTAGGCGGCGACCGCAGTCATCACGTTGACGATGCTTTCGAGCGCATCGGAGAAGAGAGCAACCGATCCGGAAACCGCGTAGGCGATATATTTCAACGTAACGACCGTCAGCGCCACAGCGATATTGATCGCGGCGATCCGTGCAACTCGGTCGTTCATTTTTGCAGTGGCAGTGGACATTAGGAGCGGTGTTCCGTCGATGGCGATGCATGTGTCTTATATTTCGAATCGCAGCGCCACATGTGGGGAGAGCGTCTCCGGTGCCACGGCAGCGGTACGGCTCGCCGGGCTTATCCACATCCGTGCCGCATCAAGCCCTCGTCGGGACGGTGCGAATCTGATGCTCCATTAGCCGAAGAGAGGACCGCCAGCCAGTCCTTAAGTCTCGGATTCCGAGCGGGCATTGCGGTTTGGGGCAGCCATGGCGAATTTCACCACTCACATCGCGATTGGTACCGTCGTAACGGGTGCGCTTGCAACCCTGACCCTTGCAGCGGACGTTGTCGCTCCGCAAAATCTCGTCGCGGTAACTTTGGCGGGTGTGCTCGGTTCCGTGCTGCCGGATATCGATCTCAAGGATTCTCGGCCGAGCCGAGCCATGTTTGCCGGGCTCGCCATTTTCTTTTCATTTGCGGTGCTGTTCAACGCGGCGACCGAATTCTCGATAGCCGAACTCTGGGTGCTGTGGCTCGGAACGCTGCTCGTCGTGCGATACGGTCTGCACGCGATTTTCCATGGGATTTCGGTGCACAGAGGGATTTGGCATTCAATCCTCGCCGCGGTCTTCTCGGCGGTTGCGACAGCGATCGTGTTTCGGCATCTCCTGGGCAAGCCTGATGGCGTTTCGTGGCTCGCGGCTGTGTTCATGTTCGTCGGCTACATAACGCACCTCACGCTCGACGAGATCTATTCCGTCGACGTTATGGACACGCGGATCAAATCTTCATTCGGCACAGCGCTGAAGTTTTTCGATCAACGCCACATTCCCGCGTCGATTGCGATGGCGGGAGCGACCGCCGCGGCCATCATGCTTTCGCCTCAGACGACCTCATTCGTCGACGGGCTGAGTTCACGCAGCATGTGGACGGGCTTGCAGCAACGGCTTCTCCCGACCGACAAATGGTTCGGGATCGTCGAAGGTCCACGCTTCGCCAGCCGGAAGCCCGATGCGGCAAACGGCATAACGACGAGTTCCATTGGTGATCATCCGAGCGGCGAACAGACGGGCAGCAATCATCCGGAAGAGGCGAAGCCTGCGCAGGAGATCGTCCAGTCCAAGCCTGCGGCAGAAGCGGTGCCGCAGGCTGCTCCGGTTACTGATGCGCCACCTCGAAGCGCAAACCCTTAAGAAAGATCGTCGTCAGTTCCTTGGCGAAGGATTGTGCCGTGGCGGGCGTCAAATAAACGCCCTTTTCGGTTGCGGCTATCGCCGTAATGCCATTTAGACCGGCCCACAGAGTGCGCGCCGTTGCATCCAAAGCTTCGCGCGGGGAATTGGGCGCAATCGGCTCAAGCGCGCCCCTGACAATATCGATGATGCTATTCGTATAGTCGTGAAGTAATGCCGGGACGGTCGTTCCCGGCGGCAAGCTATGGGCTAGAAACAAGCTCCACATGCGGCGATTGACGAGTGCGAAGTCAACGTAGCTGTGCGCCAAGGCTTCGATGTTTTGATCGCTATGCGGTCCAAGTGGCACGCGCTTCATATGTTCGAGCGTACGGGCCATCAACTGCACCTGAAGCGTCAGCAGAACGTCGTCCAGGTTCTCAAAGATATTGTAGAGTGTGCCCGGGGAGTAACCGATCATACGAGCGATTTCGCGCGCTGATAGACCGGTAATCCCATTACGTTCGACGATCGTCTGCGACGCGTCGAGAATAAGCTGGCGCAACTCCTCCGGCGAATGAACTGATCGTCGTCCCATAAGGTAACAGCCTCTAAATCAATCTTGATGCTGAACAATCAAACTGTACTGAATGTTGCTGCAGTAACAAGACATAGTCAGGGTGCCGACGAAATGAGATGCTCATTTCCTTGACTCTTAAGAAAAAAAAGTTCTTGACAATTTAGCCGTGCGGGGGTGCGCGGATAAATAAATACCGATCGTTCAGGGAACGGAGGATTAATTTGCTCCGTAGTCTGATTAATTAAAAAAGATTTCGAAATTATCAAAAGATTGATGCTTGGCGCACACACGTGCCCGACATGTTAATGCAGAGGGTGATTATGTCGGGCAAGTCGTATTTTGCGTGGCTTGGCCGTAAAAAACGGAGCCGAATCGCGGCGCGAACGTCATCCTGTCTGTCCAATCCATCTTCTTGATGACGGCCGGCAGGAGGTTCGTCAGCAGCGGTGAATACTGATACTTGGCATCGATAATGATTGCCGCATCTCCCTTCGAGAGAAGGTTCGCGGGGGTCAGGTTATTCGACGTGTAAGTTAGAGAGCAGGGCTGAATGGCCATGTTGTGATACGCGTAAGACCATTCGATGCGCGTCTTGGTTGCGTCGGTACTGCTCGCTCGGAATTGATAGATTCCCATCTGCAATGGGCCGGAGCTGTATGGGGCCATGGCGTGCTCGGCCGCCTTCATGATTGAGTCTAACTGCTTTGCAGCTGCCGTAGGATCCGCGCCGAGCTGCTGCTCACGGGCAACGAGATCGCCAATCATCCCGGTCGCTTTCTGGAAGCGTTGATGAATGATCAGGGCGCGGGTTATTTCGAAGGTGCCGAACGTCATCAACATCAACAGCGGAGCCAGGAAGGCGAATTCGACGGCTGCGACGCCGGCGTGATCGCGTAAGAAATGGCGAAATCGCGAGATCAATCGGGGGTGGCCAATTGGATGCATGGGTCAATTGCTCGGGTATGGCTCGCTGCGGAACGCTGTTGCAGTTTGGATCACGGTCGAACCGTCTGGAGCATTGCCAAGTTTTATGAAGGGCAGCTTGGCCGTAAAATCCCACTGGTAGCAGGTTGTGACCATAACGACCTGGCTCGCGGTGCCCGTATAGATTGCGATCAAATCCGTGGCCTTCATGATTTGGTCTTGGTTTTGAGTGTTGCCCAAGCACTGAATCGGATCTTTGACTTTGCTCCAGTCGTCCGTTGGGGAGGCGACGACTTTGAGTTTGTTGCAATCGATCCAGCTACCTGCCCCCGTGCAGATGGTCTTTCTGAATTGCTCGACAGTCATCTTCTGAGTAACGGCCTGGCCAGTTCGGACAAGCCGGGTCGCCTGATCCATGCCCTTCTCGATCGAGTTCGCTATAAAGAAATAGAAGGCGCAGCCGATGAGCGCGAAGATGAACATAAGGAATGGGGTCACGACGAACGCAAACTCGACCGCGGTCGCGCCATTGTCGTCGCGTTGAAGGCGGCGAAGGCTGCCGGCCTGCAAACGCAGGAGGCGACGAGCTTTCAGTAAGCTGGAGTTCGGCATACGCAGAAGCATTCCGCCCCTCATCCCTTGTTATGCTGAGAGGTAGTCCTGGAACATTAAAAGCGTATTTATCGAAAGGTCTTTCCTTTGGCGCGGTTCACAAAGCGTTAAACGAAATGGAGACCGATCCCGCGCCTTCGACTCATTATTGTTGGTTGTTGGCGTTGACGCCTTGATCAGAGGCACCTTCTGAGAACTTCGTCTTGCTCGAGTTGGCCGATTTTACGTTCTCGAAGAAGTCTTTCTCGTCGCCGATCGTCAGTGTCGGTTCGCAGTTTGGCGTGCAGGCGAATGTGAAGCGTTGCGTCCCTTTATGCAAATTCACGACCCTGCGGTCGTCGCGCTCCACCATCACACGCTGATCCTGGATGACGTTATGGTCGGTATCTAGAGCGATGATGTTCGTGATGCCGAATGTCTTCCCCGTCACGACGAGCAGATTTCCGTCCTGAAGCGTGACGTCCGCAATCGATGGATTGCCGACGATGATTTCGGACGCGGGCCTTGGAAGCCGCAGCAATTGCGATTGGTCGTAGCGCACGATCAAGTCGGCGGCGGAGGCCGGCGTTCCAACCAATCCGATGAGGCAAGCGCAGGCGACGCTCCGAATCATCCGAAACGATGTTGCGGCTCTTCTGAATTGCGCGGGCATTCGAAATCCGATGGCTCGAGGAAAAGATAATTACCGCATGAATTGGTGAAGGAACTGGAAACGCCCGTATCAATCGAAAGCGAGGGCGTCTTTACGCAACCGCGCAAGGTGCGGCGCGTCATTCGCGGGAATGCAAAAAGTTACTTGAGTTGAATGTGAGCACCCGAATGCAGGCGGTGATCACCAAAGGTCTCAGGCAGATCCGGGGCAGTTGGCCGTGCGGAAACGCGCAGCATGTAGACTTTATCTTGGCTTCAACGAGATGGATAAGTTTAATAATTAAGAAGTATTAACTCTTCAATACTTGATTTTTGCGCGCACAGTTGAAGTTATTCTCACTTTAGTAAGCAGATTTATCATGTTTTATACGGAAGTATACTTGGATATTTTGAGAAATGATCCGTGATCATTTGGACTTTAGTCTGATGAACCGCGCGGGATCGGCGGTTTTACCTGACTTTAATTTTTGAAGATTATTGTCGCTAAAGTTCATCGGAGAGGACGGATACCCCCGGTGGACCAGGATCGGACATACACTTGCGACAAGTTTGGGAGAGTACAAATGAACATGTTTTCGCGTTTCATGAACGACGAGTCGGGTGCAACGGCCATCGAATACGGCCTGATCGCCGCGATCGTCGGTGTCGGCATCATCGCAGGGCTTACCCCTCTTAAGACCGCGCTGGTCAACACCTTCACGGGCGTCGGCACTTCCCTCACCACGGGCGTGGCCCCGACCCCGTAATTCTAAATTCCACACATGCGAACTGCGCTCGGAGGCCCCTCCGGGCGCATTTTTATATCTGGTTGCTCAGTTCGGTTGACGCGTTTCTGCGCTGAAATGCTCTCTCGAACTCCAGCCACCGAAGATTAAGGCCCCTACTTTAGCCTCGTTCACGGCGATTCATTGGAATGGTGGCAGAAGGAATATTCCGGCGTGCGTAAGAAACCTATGCGGAACTTTCTTCGCGATGAAGACGGCGCAACGGCCCTTGAATACGCGTTGATCGCGGGGATCGTGAGTGTTTGCATCGTCGCCGGTTTGACCCAGGTATCAACTTTCTTGCAGGCCGCTTTTTCGTCCATCGCTTCTATCGTTACCGCGGCTAATTCATAGCTTCCGGCTCACGGATCCCTGCCGTTAGGCTCGCTTTTACTCAAATTGCTGCATCCTCAGGCGTCCGTGGCATTCTTCCCCAGGTCTCGATACATGACGTCGCTCGCCTCGCTTTTCCTGATGACGTTCCCTGTGGCGATGGCCTTTGCCGCAGCCAACGATCTTTTCACGATGAAAATACCGAACAAGATTTCGCTGGCGCTCGTCGGCGGCTTCGTCGCGGTGGCTGTTCTCACTCAGATGCCGCTGGAGACGTTCGGCACGAACCTCGCGATCGGGCTCGTGACCCTTGCCGTGACCTTCGTTCTCTTTTCGCTCAATCTTCTCGGCGGCGGCGATGCCAAGCTGATCGCGGCCGGCAGCATTTGGATCGGCGCCAACCAGGTTGTCGGATACCTCGTCTGCGTCGCAGTGTTCGGCGGCGTTCTTTCGTTGGTAATCCTCGGTTATCGCAACTGGTTTCCGGCTCAATCCTTTGCTCTTCCGGGATGGGCGCAGCGCCTCCACGTGCAAAAGGGGCCTATTCCGTACGGCATCGCCATCGCCGCTGGCGCGCTCGCGATTTTTCCGATGACCGACATTTTTCTTTCGCTCGTGTGATTGCTGCTCGTTAACTCGGTTGGGCTTCGTTTACGCTTCGATAACTGTCTCTACAACGTTTCGACGCCTTAGCCTCGCTTCGAGACAGAGATTAACCTCAAATTGACAATTGGTCGTCATCGTCCTGAGCAGATCGATTTCTGATCTCGAGGGACGACGGGGCGGATGAAACGGGCTCAGCTCATTGGGTTTTCGGTGGCGTTAAGCGCCGCTGTACTCGCTTATTACGTGGCGAGTTCTTTCGTGCGTCCGCCGCCAGCTCCAGTCACTGTCGAAAAAACCGTCAACAGCACTGAAGTTCTGGTCGCTGGATCGGATATTCCCGTCGGGCAGATCGTCAACGAGGGCAGCTTCCGCTGGGTATCCTGGCCGTCCGAAGCCGTCTCTACGAGCTACGTCACGAAGCAGGGCGGCGGCATCGCGATGATGCACAATCTTTCGGGCTCAGTGGCGCGCTCCCCGATGCTCGCCGGCGAGCCCGTCACCACTCAGAAGCTGATCAAGGCGGGCCAAGGCGGCGTCCTGGCTGCGATCCTGCCGCAAGGCATGCGCGCCATCTCGACGAAAATCAAAGCCGAGACGGCTGCCGGTAGCCTGATCCTCCCGAACGATCATGTCGACGTTATCCTGATCCGTCAGGTGCGCAATCGCGGCAATCAGGAAGAGAGCGTCGCCGATACGCTGTTTCGCAATGTCCGTGTGATGGCCATTGGGCAGCAGATCGAGACGAAGGAAGGCAAGAAGGCGGCTGATAGCTCGGCGACGACGGCGACGTTGGAGCTGACGCCGCGGCAAGCAGAGATGATGGCGCTTGCGAATGCGATGGGCGAAATCACCCTTTCGCTTCGTAGCGTTGCCGATTTGAGCACTGATCCGGCGCGGGCCGGCGGTCTCAACTTGGACAAGCCTAAAAACAATTCCGTGCGCATCGTTCGCTACGGAGCCAAGTCGCGTGTGTATGGCGTGAACTGAGTAAGTGCTTAGTCAGTAGTCGTCATAGGGTATAGGGCCTCATGCGCAGTAATTTCGGTTTTTCATGGCGCGCTTCGTTGCGCGCCATAGTGATGCTTGTAAGCGCCACGCTGGCCCTTCCAGGAGCTTCGGCGCAGCCGCAAGATTCCGAAGAAGCGTATCGCGATATTTCGGCGGACGCCGGACATCATCAGTCGTTCATTCGCATCCAGGACACCGGCGGCCCCATCAGGAAAAGCCTGAAGATCGGTATGGGAAAATCGGTCCTGCTCGAATTCCCGCGCGATGTCCGCGACGTGATGGTGTCGAACCCCGCCGTCGTGGATGCGGTGGTGCTCAGTTCCAACCGCGTCTTCCTGTTGGCCAAGGGGGCGGGAGAGGCGAATGCCTTCTTCTTCGATACTTCGGGCGCGCAATTCGCGACCATGGAGCTTTTCATCGAAAGAGAGACGGCCGGACTTCAATCGCTCCTCAACCGGATCATCACGGGCTCTTCTATCAAGGTCGAGATGCTCAATCAGACGGTCATCTTGACCGGAAGCGTTAAGAGCCCGATCGACTCGACGCGCGCCGGCAATATCGCAGCACAATTCATCTCGCAGCAGCTCGTGAGTTCGGGCGTCAACGTCAAAGACGGCGTTACTGCCACCGAGAGCGCGACCAACGAACACAAACAACCCGTCATCAATATGCTGACGGTCGAAGCTGAAGAGCAGGTGATGCTCAAGGTGACGGTCGCCGAAGTTCAACGCACGCTTCTGAAGCAGATGGGCGTCAATCTCGGCGGCATGCTGCAATCGGGAAGCTTCTCGACGACGCTTCTGACGGAGAACTCATTCCCGATCACCGCCGCGCAAGGCCTCGGGACGCTTCCGACATTCGGAATTCCTGCTGCCGCGGGTGCTGCCTGCGCCGCAGGCGCGCCGATCTGCCCGTTCAACTCCGGTCCCGGTAACGGCTCTGTTGGCAACAGTGGTCTGCTTTCGGGCTGGGGTTCGGGATCAAACCGGATCCAGTCAGCTATTCGTGCGCTCGAGCGCGATGGATTGATCCGGACGCTCGCGGAACCAAACCTCACCGCCATTTCGGGCGAGGCTGCGGAATTCCTCGCTGGCGGCGAAGTGCCTTATGTCACCGGTATCGACACGCAAACGGGGACGAGTTCCGTCGCGTTCAAGAAATTCGGCGTGCAGCTCGCCTTCACACCCGTCGTTCTGTCGGAAGGCCGCATCAGCCTGAAGATAGACACCAGCGTCAGCGATATTTCGCAGTTCATTGGCGGCAACCCGGTGTTCGACACACGGCAGGCGAAAACCGTGGTCGAACTGCCGTCCGGCGGGTCGCTGGCGCTTGCGGGCCTCATCAATACCAAGACGCAGCAAAACATCGACGGCTTGCCGGGCGCGAAGGACATTCCAATTCTCGGTACTCTGTTTCGCAGCCGCGATTTTCAGAATCAAGAGTCGGAGCTCGTCGTCATCGTGACGCCGTATCTCGTGCAGCCGACCTCGCGTCAGCAGCTTGCGGCGCCGACTGACGGCTTGGCGCCGGCGACCGATCTCAAGGCGGACTTTCTCGGTCATCTCAACCGGATCTACGGCAAGGGCGAAGTCATGCCCTCCGGCGGTCTCAAGGGTGACTACGGTTTCATCGTCGAATAGCTGGGGCGTTGACGTATCATGCCGATCAAGTGCACGACCGACCGCCTTGCGCAGAATGTGCGATCGGGATTTGCGAAGCTTCTCATCGCCACGCTTGTCCCGGTCATCGTTGCCGGGTGCCGGCACGATGCGCCCGGCCCTCAGGTCGCGGGTTGGCAGCTCGTCGATCCCGAGCAGCGTCACCCCATTCTCGTGTCCCAGCAGCCTGCCACCCTCAACTTACGGGTCGCAGCGAATGCCGATGGTCTGACGCCGATGCAGCGTGCGCGCGTCCTGGATTTCGCTGGCCGAAGCAAGGCTGCGGATGCCGGAAACAGCCGCATCGTCATTTCGGCTCCTGGCGGGTCGGCAAATGAAAGCGCATCGATGCAAGCGGCCGACGAAGCACGCCAGTTGATGATCCAGAGCGGCTATTCGGAAACGTCGATAGCGGTTGAGGCTTATCATGCCGACGGCCGCGATGCGCCGCTGCGGTTGTCCTACATGCGCTATGTGGCCGAGGCGCCCGACTGCGGACGGGACTGGTCGGAAAATCTCGCGCGCACTTATCAAAACACGCCCTATCCGAATTTCGGCTGCGCGGGACAACGCAATCTCGCCGTCATGGTGGCGAACCCCGCCGATCTTCTCGGTCCGCGCACGATGACAAGCCGCGACGCGAACCGCCGGGACGATATGTACACCAAATACGTGTCGGGTAAGCCGCTCGGCGCCGATGCCGAAAAGTCGACCATCGATAAGCCTGGACTTAGCAATTGATCTTTCGGAGACGACATGACCAAAAACGCTACAGCCAGCTTAAGCGACGAACCGTTCCTCGATAATGCAGGTTCGCCGGATATCCATCCGGCGGATCGCGCCCGTCCGATCCCGCGCATTTCAATCCAGGCATTTTGTGACGATGCGTACGTTGCGGAAGCGCTTCAGCATGCCGCCGACGACCGCCGATTGTCGAAGGCGCATGTCAGCGTTCATATGGGCGGTATCGGCGCTGCCGTTGCGCACTATATCGACAGTCCGACGCCCAATCTGATCATCCTCGACAGCGCGCTGAAAGCTAGCCAGCTGCTCGCTGATCTCGACCGCTTAGCTGAGAGCTGCGATCCCGGGACGAAGGTTATCGTTGTAGGCCGCCATAACGACGTCGTCCTTTACCGCGAACTGCTGAGGCGCGGTGTTGCGGAGTATCTCGTCGCGCCAGTCGATCCGATGGCGTTGATGGAGAGCATCTCAAATCTTTACAATAATCCTGAAACGGACCCCGTCGGTCATGTCTTCGCGTTCATCGGCGCGAAAGGCGGTGTCGGATCGTCGACCATTTGCCACAACGTGGCGTGGACGATGTCGGAGGTTCTGAAGTCGGGCGTCACGATTGCCGATCTCGATCTCGCGTTCGGCACCACGGGTCTCGATTTCAACCAGGACCCGGTACAGGGAATTGCGGAAGCACTTGCGACGCCTGAACGTCTCGACGATCAGCTTCTCGATCGCCTGCTCACCAAATGCTCGCAGCATCTTTCAATTTTTGCGGCTCCGGTCGTGCTCGATCGCGACTACGATATTTCGCCGGAAGCCTGCGCCATCGTCATAGATGTGGCGCGCCAGAACGTACCGTTTGTTGCCGTCGATCTTCCGCATGGGTGGTCACCATGGTCGAAGCACGTTCTGCTGCAGGCCGACGAGGTCGTCATCACGGCCGTGCCTGATCTTGCGAACCTGCGGAACGCCAAGAACATCGTGGATTTTCTGAAGACGTCGCGAAAGAACGACGAGAAGCCCCATCTCATCCTGAATATGGCGAATGTGCCGAAGCGGCAGGAAATCAGCGTCAAGGAATTCGAGCAGGCGCTGGGGCTCAAGGTTATTTCGGTCATCGACTACGACTCGGAAACCTTCAGCCAGGCCGCGAACAACGGTCAGATGGTCGGCGAGTTCAGCTCGAAGGCCAAGGCTATCGAGAAGTTTCACGATCTGGCGTTCAAGCTAACACGCCGTAAAGACACTAAAGCGGAAAAGCAGAGTTCGCCGCTGTCGGCCATCGCGCCGATCCTGGAGAAGTTGAAGCTTAAGCGTTGAGGACCTAAATCGCATGTTCGGTAGGCGCTCGAACGATTCACCGCCGGAGAAGCGCGTCGCGCCGCAGGCTCCTGCACCGCAGGCCGCTGTTGCCGCTATCGAGCCGCGCGCATCGGCGCCGGCGCGGACAACCATTCCGGCAAGTCCCGCGATGCAACGGGCGCCTGAGCCGGTCGCTGAATCCCAGCGGCGCCATTCGGAAGAGTACTACGACGTCAAGACGACGGTCTTCAATGCGTTGATCGATACGATCGATCTCACGCAGCTGTCGAAGCTCGACGGTATCGCGGCGCGCGAAGAAATTCGCGATATCGTCAGCGAAATCATTCAAATCAAAAACGTCGTGATGTCGATTGCCGAGCAGGAAGAGCTGCTCGAAGACATTTGCAACGACGTTCTGGGCTATGGCCCGCTCGAACCGCTTCTCGCGCGTGACGACATCGCCGACATCATGGTGAACGGCGCGGGCACGACCTTCATCGAAGTCGCCGGCAAGGTTCAAAAGACCAATGTCCGGTTCGCCGACAATCAGCAGCTGATGAATATCTGTCAGCGTATGGTCAGCCAGGTTGGCCGGCGCGTCGATGAATCGAGTCCGATTTGCGACGCGCGTCTTCCCGATGGATCGCGCGTCAACGTTATCGCACCGCCGCTCGCCATCGATGGGCCTGCGCTCACGATCCGAAAGTTCCGGAAAGATCGTCTGCGTCTTGATCAGTTGGTCAAATACGGCTCGATCACACCGGATGCGAAGACGATCCTCGAGATCATCGGGCGCGTACGCTGCAACGTGCTGATTTCCGGGGGCACGGGTTCGGGCAAGACGACGCTGCTCAACTGTCTCACGGGTTCGATCGACCACGATGAGCGCATCATCACGTGCGAAGATTCGGCCGAGCTTCAACTTCAGCAGCCCCACGTCGTGCGTCTTGAAACACGTCCGCCCAACCTCGAGGGCGAGGGCGAGATCAAGATGCGCGATCTCATCAAGAACTGCCTGCGTATGCGGCCTGAGCGGATCATCGTCGGCGAGGTCCGCGGCGCTGAAGCTTTCGATTTGCTGCAGGCTATGAACACGGGCCACGATGGTTCGATGGGCACCTTGCACGCCAACAGTCCGCGCGAGGCTTTGAGCCGTCTTGAATCGATGATCATGCAGGGCGGCTACGCGCTGCCGATCAAGACCATTCGCGAAATGATTTGCGGCTCCGTCGATGTCATCGTCCAGGCGTCGCGTTTGCGCGACGGATCGCGCAAGATCACCCACATCACCGAAGTGCTCGGGATGGAAGAGGAGACGATCACGCTCCAGAACCTGATCGTCTACGAAATTACCGGCGAGGATGCGCACGGCAAGCTGATCGGCAGACACCGCTCTACGGGTATCACGCGGCCGCGCTTCATGGAGCGTGCGGAATATTACGGCGAGGCCGAACGGCTTATGACGGCGCTTGTCGCATCTGAAATCGAAGACAAGCACGGCAGTCCGTTGGGAGATCGCAATGGGTGAGGTGGATCTCCTTTCAGTATTGGTGCCGCTGCTTGCAGCGTTGGCCTTTGCGGGCGCGGTATTCGCATTCGCTTACCCCTATTTCGCCGATGATCGGCAAGCGAAGCGATTAAAGAGTGTCGCCGGTGTGCGAAGCGCCCGGCTTGCGAGCGCCACCGGCGAGTTGCCGAGCAGCCGCAGGAAATCGGTTGCGGATACGTTGAAGGAGATCGACGATCGCAATGGCAGCAAGAAGGTCACGCTCAGCCTGAAGCTGATGCGGGCCGGCTCCAAAATGACGCCGCGTGAATTCTATATCGCCAGCGCTTTGCTCGGCGGTCTTTTGGCGTCGATCTCGATCTTCATCGTCGAGCTGCCATTAGCGGGTACAGTCGTCGTCGCGTTTGTCGGCGGCTTTGGACTGCCGCGCTGGATTCTGAACAAAATGATCAACCGCCGCCAACAGAAGTTCGTTGGGCAAATGGCGAACGCGATCGACGTCGTGGTGCGCGGCATCAAGTCAGGTTTGCCGCTGAACGACTGTATTCAGGTCATTTCGCGCGAAAGCCCGGAACCGCTTGCGAGCGAATTCCGCGAAGTCGTCGAGCAGCAAAGGCTTGGGCTTTCAATCGCAGATGGGCTCGAACGGATGTGCGAGCGGATGCCGCTGCCGGAAATGCGCTTTCTGACGATCGTCATCGGCATCCAGCAGCAGTCGGGCGGAAACCTGTCCGAAGCGCTTGCGAACCTTGCGAACGTCCTTCGTGACCGGCAAATGCTGGCTCTCAAGGTCAAAGCGCTTTCCGCCGAGGCGAAGGCGTCGGCTATCGTGCTCGCCTCGTTGCCGCCGGGCGTCATGTCGATGGTTTATCTTTCGTCGCCTGGTTACATCATGCCGCTTTTCACGACGACCATGGGTCAATTCATGGTTGCCGTGGGCGCGGTGTGGATGATGACGGGCGTGCTCATCATGAAGAAGATGATCAACTTCAAATTCTAGGCCGTTTTTCACGCAACCAAGCATGATGGCAGGACTGCGATGACGTCATTCGTCAATACGGTAATGGACCCGCAATTCATCGCGACGATGCTGGCGGCGTTCTGCGTATTCGCAACCGTTTTGACGGTGGCGCTGCCGATGTTGCAGCGTGACCAGATGAACCGGCGCATGAAAGAAATGGCGATCGAGCGCAGCAAAATGCGCTCGGCGCGTCTTGCCGAAATGGCGACGAAGGACCGACAGCAGGGTGGGCGGCTCAGGTCCACGCCGAAGGGCTTCATGCAGCGGGTCGTTGATCAGCTGAAGCTACGCGAGCGTTTCGATAATGAGGAATTGCGCGAAAACCTGAAGCGCGCCGGTCTTCGCGGGCAGGCGAACATCGTGTCGTTCATGTTCTTTCGCGTCGCCGCGCCGATCGTGCTTTTCTTTTTTGCGCTGTTCTATTTCTTCGTTATCTACGATACCGGCTACCCGCCGACGATCAACGTTCTCATGGCGCTGGCGGCGGGTTTCCTCGGCTTTTACGTGCCGAACATGTTCATCTCCAACCGCGTGCAGAAGCGGCAGATGGCGATCAAGCAGGCGTGGCCGGATGCGCTCGACATGCTTTTGATCTGTGTCCAATCGGGCATGTCGGTCGAGGCGGGTTTTGCGAAAGTCGGAAAGGAAATCGTCGCTCAATCGATCGAGCTTGCCGAAGAGATGATGCTGACGACGGCCGAGCTTTCATATCTGCAGGAGCGCCGGCAAGCTTACGAAAATCTCGCAAAGCGCACGGGCCTTCCCGGTGTCAAAGCGGTTATGACGGCGCTTGTACAAGCCGAACGTTACGGTACGCCGGTTGGTCAGGCGCTTCGAACGATGGCGAAGGAGAACCGCGAGATTCGTCAGTCGGAGGCCGAGCGGAAGGCTGCGGCTCTGCCACCGAAGCTTACGGTTCCGATGATCGTGTTCTTCCTGCCGGTGCTTTTCATCGTCATTCTCGGGCCGGCCGGCATCTCGTACATGGAGATGCAAAAGTAAGGCTCGCGAAGCTCCCGCGGAAATTCTCTTTGTGTAGCGTTAGCCCTGATCGCCACTCGGCGATTGGGGCTATTTCATTTGAATGGTGCGCATAGCACGACGCGAAGAAGCCCGGCGATTTGGGTCGCCGGGCTGCTCTCTGATCTGAAAAAGAGAACCGCGCGTTTCGTTATCGTGCGATCGGCAGCGCTTCGTCGGTACTCGTCTGCCAGACGCCTTGGCTTACAGGCAGAGACGCGGGAGTTGCCGTGGCGTTCTGGAAAGCGTCCTGCGCGGGAGCGGACGGGCTGACCGACGTATTGACGGCAAAGCTTTTGGCGTCGGGCATGGCGGTCGTCGGCTCGAGCCTTACCATCTGCTTCAGATAGGCGGCGTTGGCCGATGCCGTATCGGTGTTGAGCACCGCCGAGGCGACGGATTTCGACTCGTCGTAACGCCCCTGAAGTCCCAGAACGAGGGCGAGGTTCTCGCGGACTTTGGGTGTCGCGCCCGGCGCTGACATTGCTTGCCGCAACAGATCTTCAGCCTTCTTGGGATCGCCGTTCATCGCGTATGCCATCGCGAGGTTGTTCGTGACCGTCGGATTATTGGGCGAAAGTGTCAGGGCGCGCTCGTAGAAGGGTATTGCCTCGGTATACTTGCCCTGCTTCGCCATCACCGTGCCGCGTGCAGAAACGATGCGCCAGTCGGGCTTCGTCGGGTCGTCGGCCATCGTCAGCATCTGATTGGCGACGCCAACCTGATCCATCTCGAGCGCTAAGCGACCGTACTCGCCCGCGACTTCCGGGTCGTTGCCGTGGAGGAGGCTGACCTGCTGAAGGACGGCGAGAGCTTTCTCCTTTTCGCCGAGGGCCTTCAGATTTTTGGCATAGTTGAGCGCGGGGCGAAGCTCCGTCGGTTTCTTGGTGTACTCGTTGCCCCAATAGATTGTCGCCTTCTGCAACTCGTTTTGCGGGGATGAGGGCGTGGCATCGGCCGTCTTGGCGCCGCTGTCCGGCTTCATCGCGATGCTCGGCAAGAGGTCGGTCGACGCGGAGCACGCACCGAGCAGCAGGCACGCAGACAGGGCAGCAAGGGTGCCCAGGCGGGCGGGCCGCAGCACTGCAAGCGGGAGGGGGCGCTCAACACGCGTCATGAAAGTCTCCGTCGGGGAAGTGATTCGCGGATTTGCGCGCGAATCTTTGCGAGGCCGTCAGTTTCTGGGGCAGGGGTCAACAAACGCTTAAGTTTTGACGGAGACCCGTATAAGCAGATGCATCTCTGGAAAGATGTGCTCTGGCGGCCCCGACACTTGCAGCCAGCGCGCGTTTTCAGACAATGAATGCAACGTGCAGCGGAGTGTAAGACGGATGGTCGAGACGGCAGCCTGGGCAGCGGCGGAAACATTTGCACTTGGCGCTCAAGTCGCAGACGACATTCCGATTCATTTCGTTCCGTCCGACGGCGCCGAGGCGATCGGATCGCTCGACGATGTTCAGCGCGCCTGGCTCAAGGCTCAGAAGTTCTCGGGCAGCGCCAAGCGTACTGTTCTCATTCCGGGCGCCGGCGGAAAGATCGCGTCTGTCGCCTTCGGGATCGGTAACGGCCAGCAGGGCGAGCCGAGCGGTCCGTCCGAACTGCTTGCCGGGCTGCTCAGTCCGGCGTTGCCTGCCGGCACGTATCGGTTCGCCTCGGAGTTGGCGCACGATGAGCTTGCGGCTTTGGCTTGGTCGCTCGGGGCCTACTCGTTCTCGCGCTACAAAAGCAAAGACAAGAACGGCGATCGCGCCAAGCTGCGGCTCGCTGGAGCAGGAGCCGATCGCATCATCAATACGGCCGAAGCTGTGTGGCTCGGCCGGGATCTGATCAACACGCCCGCTTCCGATTTGGCGCCTGCCGATATCGAAGCCATCGCGCGCGTGCTTGCGGAACGTCACGGTGCCGAGATTTCGGTGACGACCGGCGACGATCTGCTGACGGCGAATTTTCCGCTCATCCACGCGGTCGGCCGGGCCAGTCCGCGGCAGCCGCGTCTCATCGACATGAGTTGGGGACCGGCCGGCGCGCCGAAGATCACGCTCGTCGGCAAAGGCATCACATTCGACACCGGCGGCCTCGACATCAAACCTGCGAGCGCCATGCTTCTGATGAAGAAGGACATGGGTGGCGCTGCAACGGCGCTGGCGCTCGCGCACATGATCATGGGGCAGGGGCTCAAATGCCGGTTGCGCGTGCTGATACCGACGGCGGAGAATTCGGTCGGGGGCGATGCCTTCCGGCCGGGTGACGTCATTGCAAGCCGTCTTGGCCTCAGCGTCGAGATCGGCAACACGGACGCGGAAGGGCGGCTCGTGCTGGCGGACGCGCTTGCGCTCGCCGACGCGGATGAGCCTGACAGCATCTTCGTATTCGCGACGCTGACCGGGGCGGCCAGAACGGCGCTCGGTCCCGACTTGCCGGCGTTCTTTACGAATGACGATGAACTCGCCCGGAGCCTGCCGCCGCTTGCGGCCTCGATTGGGGATCCGTTGTGGCATTTGCCGCTTTGGGAAGGTTACCGCCGCCATCTCGACAGCGACGTCGCCGATATCAACAATGTTTGGGAATCGCCGTTCGCGGGCGCGATCACCGCGGCATTATTTTTGAAGCGCTTCGTCAGCAAGGCTCGCCGTTTCGCCCACTTCGACTTATATGGCTGGCGACCGGCGCCGCGGCCTCTCGGGCCCAAAGGCGGGGAGCCGCAGACGGCGCGTGCGGTCATGGAACAACTGAGGCGAGAACTGACCTCGTGACCACCAGCGTTTCACAACGGCCCGCAGGCGCGCTCGATCCGCGGCGCAATGCTTTTCGTCCGGACCTCGCGGCGAAGTCGCTCGAGGGGATCGTCCGCGCCGAGCGTTATGTTCCGGGCGAAGCTGGCTTTATCGTGCGGGCGACGGTGCCGCTTCGCAAGCAGCCCGATCCGTCGCGCGGCTTTGAGACCGAGGCCCTGTTCGGTGAAAGCCTGACGATTTTCGATGAAGGCAATGGCTGGGCCTGGGTTCAGCTCGCGCGCGACGGATACGTCGGCTATCTGCGCTCCGATACGATTGCGCGCGGCGTCATAAGTCCCACGCATCGCGTGCAGACACTCGGCACGTTTCTTTACAGCGCGCCGGACATCAAGTCGGCGCCGATCATGCATCTTCCGATGAACGCGCCGATTGCGGCACGTGGCGGCGACGAGCGATTTCTGGAACTCGAAGGCGGCGGATTCCTCTACGCGCGGCACGCGGCGCCGAAGGATCGTTTCGTGCGCGACTATGCGGAAATCGCCGAACGTTTTATCGGCACGCCCTATCTCTGGGGAGGCCGCACGCGCGTCGGGATCGATTGCTCAGGTCTCGTGCAGACGGCGCTTCATGCGGCGGGCATCCCTGCGCCGCGCGACAGTGACATGCAGCAGGCAGAGCTTGGCGACAAGGTGCTCGTCTCCGAAGACCTCGAAGGCTTAGCGCGGGGTGACCTCGTGTTCTGGAAGGGGCACGTCGGCATCATGCTCGACGGCGTGATGTTGGTTCACGCCAACGCCTATCACATGCTGGTCGCGGTTGAACCTTTGCCTGAGGCTGCACGGAGAATCGCCAAAACGGGCGGTCATATCTCGGCGATCAAGCGCCTCGCCGGGCATGCGCCGTCTCTTTAGCATTCAGTAGTAGTATTCAGCGGCGATACGGCAGGAAGCGCCGCGTGCGCCACTCTTCGGCCGGGGTCGGCGGGGAGATCCGGCGGTCGCCGATCCAGTCCCAGCCCGGCGCCAGCTCGACGCGCATGGCGATGCCGGCGAGCGCATCCGTCAACGCATTGTAGATTTCGATCTTGTCGACGCGTCCGGCCTCGATCGCCCGGACGAGGGCGGGAAACAAGTCCAGCCGTTCGATTGGCCGGTCTTCGTACGTTTCCGCCGCGAGCTTCAAGCTGAATTTCTGATCGGACCTGATCATCAGCTCGAATGGGCAGGCAAGATCCTCGTTCGGGACGACGACCATCCGCCAATAGCGATCGGAGGCGGCGATGCCGACGTCGGCGCAGTCGCGGATTGCCGCTCCCCATCCTTCGATATCGACGAGCGTCTGTTCGAGGCGGTCTCGGAATACATCGTCGGAAAGCATGGAGGGGTCTCGCAAGCGGCGATTCGGAGGCTGCAGGATAGCTGATCCTTCAGCCTCCGAAACTGGCTCCGCGTGCCGATCCCCCGTCAGGACGCCAGTGCGCGGACGAGTTCTTCGTCCTTCGCCTGCGCGCTCTTGAACGCCGGACGGCTTGTGACGCGTTCAAGATAGCTCGTGAATTCGGGCTTTTCGGGCAGGAGCTTGAACAGCGTCAACCAGCGGACGGCGGATCCAATTACAACGTCTGCGGCAGAGAATTTTTCACCAAGAATGTAAGAACCGCGACTGACCGCACCCCGGAGAGCATCGACCGTGCCGTCGTATGTTCCGTAGCACAATGCGGAGGTCATCGTCGGTTCGATCTTGCGCCAGCGGTCCGTGATGGCGGGTTCGACGGCGCCATGATTGAAGACGATCCACCTCAAATAGGTGCCGCGTGCGGTGTCGCCGATGGCGGGCGCAAGTTGCGCGTCAGGGAAAAGATCGGCGAGGTAGATGGCGATAGCGCCCACTTCCGTCACCGGAACGCCGCCGTGGGTGATGGCCGGGACTTTTCCGAGCGGATTGATGGCGAGGAATTCCGGCGTTTTGTGCTCGCCCTTCTTCATGTCGAGCACTTTGAGCTCGTGGGGCGGCGATCCGAGTTCTTCGAGAAGCCAGCGGATGGCGAAGGATCGTGTCTGCGGAGCGTGGTAGTGAACGAGCTTGGGCGTTGGCATCATCGGCCTCCCTTTTTAGCTCGCGAGCGCTCCTCGATGGGCGACTTTGATGTCGAACGCGGCCGCGAGAAGGGCCTTCGTATACTCGTCTTTCGGCTTTTCAAAGATGTCGCGTGAGGGGCCTTCCTCGACGACTTTGCCGTTCTTCATGACGATGACGTAGTTGCAAAGCGCGCGCACGACTTTCAGGTCGTGGCTGATGAAGAGGTACGCGAGGTCGTGCTTCGTCTGCAGATCGCGGAGGAGATCGACGATTTGGGCTTGCACGCTCATGTCGAGCGCGCTCGTCGGCTCGTCGAGCATGACGAATTTCGGCTGCAGAACCATGGCGCGCGCAATCGCGATGCGCTGACGCTGGCCGCCCGAGAATTCGTGCGGGTAGCGATCTTGCGATGCCGGATCGAGGCCGACTTCGGTCAGCGCGGCGCTGACGCGTTCCCGGCGCTGCTCGTCGTCGAGCTCCGGGTTTTGGATGACGAGGCCTTCTTCGATGATCTGGCCGACGGTCAAGCGCGGCGACAGCGAGCCGTAGGGATCCTGGAAAACGATCTGCATTTCCTTGCGCAGCGGCCGCATCTGCTTGTTCGTCAGGCCGTCAATGCGCTTGCCGACGTAAGCGATCGGTCCGTCGGATGAGAGAAGACGCAAAATCGCGAGGCCGAGCGTCGTCTTGCCGGAGCCGGATTCGCCGACGACGCCGAGCGTCTCACCGGCTCGGAGCTTCATCGACAATCCGTCGACGGCTTTGACGTAATCGACCGTCCGCTGCAGCAATCCGTGCTTGATCGGAAACCAGACTTTGAGGTTGTCGGTCTCGACGACCACGGGACGCGTGTTGTCGGTCGTCGGGGGCGTGCCCTTGGGCTCCGCTTCGAGCAGATGGCGCGTATAGGGGTGCTTCGGCTGCGTGAAGACTTCTTCCGCCGGTCCCGTCTCGACGATCTCGCCGTGGCGCATCACGTAGACGCGCTCTGCCATGCGGCGCACGATGCCGAGGTCGTGCGTGATGAGCAGCATCGCCATGCCCATCTCTTTTTGCAGCGACTTCAGAAGTTCGAGGATCTGCGCCTGGATCGTTACGTCGAGCGCGGTCGTCGGTTCGTCGGCGATCAGCAGATCCGGTTTGTTGGCGAGCGCGATGGCGATCATCACGCGCTGGCGCTGGCCGCCCGACAGCTGGTGCGGATAGGCGCCGAGCCGCTTTTCGGGATCGCGGATGCCGACCTTCGTCAGAAGCTCGATGACGCGCTCGCGGGTTTTCTCGTTCGACAGCGGCTGGTGCAACTTGATGATCTCGCCGACCTGCTTCTCGATGTTGTGAAGCGGGTTCAGCGTCGTCATCGGCTCCTGAAAGATGATGGAGATGCGGCGGCCGCGGATGGCGCGAAGCTCTGCCGGGTTCGCCTTCAGGATGTCTTTGCCCTCGAACAGGATTTCGCCGGTCGGGTGGGAAGCGGAGTTCGGGAGAAGCCGCAGGATCGACATCGCGGAGACGGTTTTGCCGGAGCCGGATTCGCCGACGAGGGCCACCGTCTCGCCCTTGCCGATGTTGAACGACACGCCTTTGACGACGCGCACGGCTTCGGCGCCGTCTCCGAAGGCGACGGATAGATTGCGAACGTCGACGAGGGGCGTTCCGGCTGCCATCAACTCTTGCCTCTGAATGTCTTTCGCGGATCGAGCGCGTCGCGCACGGCTTCGCCCATGAAGATCGCGAGCGATAGGATGATCGAAACGGCAATGAAGCCGGATATGCCGAGCCACGGCGCTTCGAGATGTTTTTTGCCCTGGAGAAGCAGCTCGCCGAGCGAAGGTGAGCCGGGCGGCATGCCAAGGCCTAAGAAGTCGAGCGCGGTCAGCGCGGCGATGCCGCCTGACAGCTTGAACGGCAGGAACGTCAGCGTTGCGACCATGGCGTTCGGCAGCAAGTGCTTGAACATGATCTGCGTGTCGGAGAGCCCGAGCGCGCGCGCGGCGCGAACGTATTCGAGGTTTCGGCCACGCAGGAATTCGGCACGGACGAGGCCGACGAGGGACGTCCAGCTGAAGATCATCAGGATGCCGAGCAGCGTCCAGAATCCCGGAACGAAGAGCGACGATATGATGAGCAGCACGAACAGTTCCGGAATCGAGTTCCAGATTTCGAGCAGGCGCTGGAATATGAGATCGACGCGGCCGCCGAAGTAGCCTTGCACCGCGCCCGCAATGATGCCGACAGCGGACGAGACGATGGTCAGGATCAGGCCGAACAGCACCGAAATGCGGAAGCCGTAGATGACGCGGGAGAGCACATCGCGGCCTTGATCATCGAGGCCGAGCCAGTTGGTGTTTCCGAGTTCATTGAAGCGCGCGATCTGGTCGGCCGGGGCATCGCAGAGCTTGAGCTTCGTCGACCAAGGCGGCGGCGCGGGATAGCCGAGGCAGACACCATTATCGCCGATGCGGCCGGGGTAATCCTTGTTGATCGTCGAATAGGAATAGCGGATCGGTGGCCAAAACATCCAGCCGTTGGCGTTGATCTCGTTGGCGATGTCGGGCGTCCGGTAGTCGGTCACGGCGAGGAAGCCGCCGAACTTTTCTTCCGGATAATCGACGAGCACCGGGAAAAGGATCTCGCCTTTGTAGCTGGCGATCAGCGGGCGGTCGTTGGCAATGAACTCGGCGAAAAGCGAGCCGATGAACAGGGCGGTGAAAATGATAAACGAGCGATAGCCGATCTTGTGGGCTTTGAATCGTTCCCAGCGGCGGCGGTTGACGGGCGACAGGCGGAAGCGCTGGCGCAACCTCTGGAAGCGCGACTTCGCCGGTTTTGCGGCTGGAGCAGCAACTGTGGCGTCTGATGCGCGCTCGGTTCTCTGATCCATCGTCACACCTCACGCGTTTCGAAGTCGATGCGTGGATCGACGAGGGTGTAGACGAAGTCCGACAGGATGCCGACGAACAGGCCGACGAGCGAGAAGATGTACAGCGACGCGAAGACTACGGGATAGTCGCGCTTTTCGATGCTTTCGAACGAGAGAAGGCCGAGACCGTCAAGCGAGAAGATCGTTTCGATCAGCAGCGCGCCTGAAAAGAACGCGCTGATGAAGGCTGACGGGAAGCCCGAGATGACGAGCAGCATGGCGTTGCGGAAGACGTGTCCGTAGAGCACCTGGTTCTCGGTCAGACCCTTGGCGCGCGCCGCCACGACGTATTGCTTGCGGATCTCGTCGAGGAACGAGTTCTTCGTCAGGAACGTCATCGCGGTGAACGAGCCGACCGCCATCGCGATCATCGGCAGCACGAGGTGCCAGAGATAGTCGGTGATTTTTCCGAACCACGACAGCTGATCCCAGTTGTCGGAGAACAAGCCTCGCGACGGGAACCACTGGAAGAACGAGGAACCAGCGAAGAGAATGAGCAGCAGAACGGCGAACAGAAAGCCGGGGATCGCGTAGCCGACGACAAGGATGGCGCTCGACCACGTATCGAAGGGCTCGCCATCCTTCACGGCCTTGCGAATGCCGAGCGGGATCGAGATCAGATACGTCAGCAGCGTCATCCAGATGCCGAGCGAGATCGAAACCGGAAGCTTCTCTTTGATGAGTTCCAACACCGAGACGTCGCGGAAATAGCTCTTGCCGAAATCGAACGTCAGGAAGTTCTTCATCATGATGTAGAAGCGTTCGTAGGCGGGCTTATCAAAGCCGAACTGCTTCTCGAGACTTTTGATGAATGCCGGATCGAGGCCCTGGGCACCGCGATATTTCGACGTGATGGAATCGCCGCCACCGACGCCGAGCTGGTTGCTCATGGCGCCGCCGCCAAGCGTGTCGCCGCCACCGCCGCCCATGCGGCTGACGATCGACGACGATTGCCCCGTCAACTCAGCGATCATGCGCTCGACGGGTCCGCCGGGGGCGAACTGAATGATGATGAACGAGAACAGCATGATCCCGAAGAGTGTCGGGATCACCAGCAGCAATCGTTTTAAAAGATAAGCAGCCATCAGGGCTTTGCCGGTTCCTGAGATTGTGCGGTCGGCTTGCCGGAGCTCAGCGCTGCGGCCTTTGCCGGATCGTACCACCACGTGTCGAGTATGCCCGCATCATATTTGGGCTGCACTGCGGGCCGCGAATACTTGTTCCAATATGCGACCGAGTACGACGCCTTATACCAGTGCGGGACCCAATAATGACCTGCACGGAGCACGCGATCAATGGCGCGCGTCGCTGTGACAAGCTCCGCTCGGGATTTCGCTGCGACAACTTTGTCAACGAGGGCATCGATGACGGGGTCGGATATGCCTGCGAGATTGAACGATCCGTCGGTCTTGGCGGCTTCGGTCCCCCAATAGCTGCGCATTTCGATGCCGGGCGTGAGACGCAAGGAGTAGCGCTGGGTTGCCACATCGAAATCGAAGGCTTTCACGCGCCGTTCGTATTGAGCCGGATCAACGAGCCGCCACGAGGCATCGACGCCAATCTTTCGCAGATTTTCCGTGTAGGGAACGGTGATGCGCTCGAACATAGCCTCGAAGTCGAGAAACTCGATCGTTAGGCGTTCGCCTTTGTCGTTGTGCAGATAGCTGTCGGAGCCGGGCTTCCAACCGGCGGCGATCAGAAGGTCGCGCGCCTTTTTCAAATTGTCGCGATTGTTGCCGCTGCCGTCCGTTACGGGCGGCGTGTAGGGTTCGCCGAAGACTTCGGGCGCAAGTTTGTCTTTGTAGGGTTCAAGCAGCGCCAGCTCTTCGGGGCTCGGTTTCCCATTCGCCTTCATGTCGGAATTTTCGAAGTAGCTCGTCGTGCGCTTGTAGAGCCCATAGAATAGTTTCTTGTTCGACCATTCGAAATCGAACACGAGATCGAGCGCTTGGCGGACGCGCGGATCCTTGAACTTGTCGCGGCGCGTGTTGAGGAAATAGCCTTGCGCGCCAGACGGGCGGTCGTCGGGCAGCGACACCTTCACCAAGCGGCCTTCGGTGACGGCCGGGATGTTGTATCCCGTCGCCCAGCTGATGCTTGAGAATTCCTCGCGGAGGTCGAAGTTGCCGGATTTCAGCGCTTCGAGCTCGATATTGCGATCGCGATAATAGTCGTAGCGGATCTCGTCGAGGTTATAGCGGCCCTTGTTTACGGGCAGATCTTTCGCCCAATAATCTTCGCGGCGCGTGTAGGTGATATCGGTGCCGGGATTGAAGCTCTTGATCTTGTAGGGACCTGATCCCAGCGGCGGCTTCAACGAGGTCTGGTCGAACGGCTGCGTCGTATAATAGGCCTTCGAAAGAATTGGGAGCTGCGCGACGATGATCGGCAGATCGCGAACCAACGTGCCTTTGAACGTGTAGCGCACCGTTTCGGGATCGATCGCTTCGGCCGACTCGACATCGTGCAAAGTCATGGCGATGGCCGGGTGACCTTTTTCCTTCAAGAGACCGAAGGTGAAGGCGACGTCTTCGGCGGTCAGCTTCGAGCCGTCGGAGAATTTCGCTTCTGGTCGCAGTTTGAACGTCACCGACATATGGTCGGGTGCGACATCGGCCGATTTGGCGACGAGGCCATAGACAGCGTCGGGCTCATCCTGAGCGCGCACCATCAGGGCGTCGAACAGGAAATCGAGGCCCTGCGCGGCGTCACCTTTCAGGATGAACTGGTTCAACGTGTCGAACGTATTGGCGCCGCCGGTGCCCATCGTCACCATGCGGCCGCCTTTGGGCGCGTCCGCGTTGACGTAATCGAAGTGCTGGAAATCCGCCGGATATTTCAATTCGCCGAATACGGAGAGACCGTGGCTCGGCTCCGCTGACGCGATTTCTCCGAAAGCGGCGGAGAACAACAGCACCAACGCGGTGACAAGCGTCACCTTGTTGGCGGTCGTCGTCTTTCGAAACGGCGCTGATCCTTGCACGAGGGTCATTTTCCCTTCGCTGCTTCGAGTGCTTTTGCCTTGTCGGCGTCGTACCACCAGACCTGCGTCAAGCCTGAGGTCTGCGACGGCAACTTCGCCGGCCGGCCGAACTTATCCCAATAGGCGATGCGCTCGTAGGGATAATTCCAGTGCGGCACGACGTAGTTGTTCCACAGCAGGACGCGGTCGAGCGCATGGGTTGCGGCGACGAGATCGGCGCGATCCTTGGCGAAGACGATCTTATCGACGATCTTGTCGACGGCGGGGTTTTTGATGCCTGCCGTATTGCGGCTGCCGGGTTTATCGGCCGCGGCCGAGCCCCAGAAATCGCGCTGCTCGTTGCCCGGCGAGTTCGACTGCGCGAAGGTATCGACGATGATATCGAAGTCGCGGTTGTCCTCGCGCTGCTTGTACTGAGCGTCGTCGACGGCGCGCACGGTCGCTTTGATGCCGAGTGCTCCGAGCCCCTGCACGTAAGGCAGGATGATCCGCTCGAACGTATCGCCGTTGATCAGGAATTCGACCGTCATCTGCTCGCCCGCATCGTTGCGAAGCGCGCGTGCCGTCGAGCCCGATGAGATGCCGATCTGCTTCTTGATCTTGCACCAGGTGCCGCACGACGGATCGTCGACAGTCTCGGAGCGGATTTTCCAGCCAGCGGCTTCCAACAACTTCAGCGCTTCCTGCTGATGCTTGCGGTAATCGCCTTCCTCGGAGTTGACGGGGTTCTTCCACTCGGTCGTGAACACTTCCGGCGGCACCTCGTTCTTCACCTCGTTCAGGATTTCGAGTTCGCGGCCCTGCGGCAGGCCTGTCGCGGCGAGATCCGAGTTTGCGAAGTAGCTATCGACGCGCTGATAGAGATTGAAGAACAGCTTCTTGTTGGTTTCTTCGAAATTGAAGAGCAGGTTGAAGGCCCGGCGCACGCGTGGATCTTGGAATTCCTTGCGGCGGAGGTTGAACACGAACGCCTGCATCGGCGCGACCCGCTTCACCGGGATCGCTTCTTTCTTCACGAGGCCCTTTTTCAGCGCATCGAAATTGTACTGCGTTGCCCAAGCGGCTGCCTGGTTCTCGAACCAGAAGTCGATGCTGCCGGTTTTGAAGTCCTCGAACGCAGGCGTGCGGTCGCGATAGTAGGTAATTTCGAGCGCATCGAAATTCTGCTGGCCGCGCATTACGGGCAGATCTTTGGCCCAATAGTCCGGCACGCGCTCGTAGACGATCTTGCGGCTCGTATCGACGGACTTGATTTTGTAAGGGCCGTTGCCGAGCGGCGGCTCGACGGTTGTCTTGGTGATGTCGCGCTGATTGCCGCTGGCGTCCTTGCCTTCCCAGTAATGCTTGGGGACGATGTTCAGCTCGCCGACGATCATAGGCAACTCGCGATTGCCTTTGGTCTCGAACGTGAACTTTACCTCGTGGTCGCCGGTCTTTTCCGCTTTCTCGACGTTCTTGTAGTAGAACGCGTAAAACGGATTGGCCTTCTTCAATGCATCGAACGAGAAGATCACGTCCTCGGGCGTTATCGGCTGACCGTCCTGGAATTTTGCTTCAGGGCGGAGCTTGAACGTTACGGATGAAAAATCATCCGGATAGGATGCGCACTCGGCGATGAGCGCGTACTGCGTCGACGGCTCGTCGAGGCTCGGCGTGAACAGGCTATCGTAGATCAGCCCCAGTCCCGCGGCTTTGACGCCCTTGTCGGAGAAGGGGTTCAGCGTGTCGAACGTGCCGTCCGCCCATTGGCGTATCGTGCCGCCTTTCGGCGCGTCGGGATTGACCCAATCGAAATTTTTGAAGTCCGGTCCGTATTTCGGTTCGCCGACGAGCGACAGCGCGTGGTGGCACTGGGTTTCGTCCGCCTTTGCCGGGGTCGGGATCGGTGAGAAACTCAAGAACGCCAGCGCGGCAACAATGAACGGCGTCAGGCGCATCTGCATATTCGACTTCGTCCTTCCAAATCTCACACACGAGAGCAGTTTAACCTGGGGGCGGCGACCGGGGATAAAGTCGTCCCGCCGGACATGAAACGACCCCGCCCAGAGCCCCGGCAGGGTCGCAAAGTTTTCCACCCTTAGCGAGTTAAAACGCCGTCATTTTGGCAGTGGAACGGGGGTATCTGCAAGGGTTGCCAAATAGGCGATTACATCCGCTTCATCAGAGGAGGAAGGAAGCCCGCTGAAGACCATTTTCGTGCCGGGAACGAAGGTCTTGGGGCCGTGAAGGAAATGCGCGAGTTCCGCGAAAGACCAATCGCCGCCCTTCTTCTTCATCGCGTCGGAATAACTGAACCCCGGATAGCTCGCCTTGGGTCGGTTCACGACGTCCCAGAGGTTCGGCCCGACCGTCGGTGCTTTACCCTTTTCCGACACGTGGCAGGCTTGGCATTTCGTGAAAATGGCCTTGCCGTTCTCGGGGTTTGCCTTCGCCAGAAGTGCGACGACTTCCTCACCGCCGCCTGCGGCGGGCGCGGTTGCAGCAGCTGCTTCGGCCGGTTTCGCCGTCTCGGCGGGGGCTGCGGCCGGCAGCACAAAGCCCGGCTTTTCGGGTGTGTGGCCGACGTTCATGTCGATCGCTGTCTTCACCCCGAAAATCAAAAGGAGTGCCGACAACACGGCGCCCGCAATCTTCGTGAATTCGAAACTGTCCATATTTTCGCTCCCTGTACGTCTTCCCCGAGACGCGCAATTCAAGGTGACGAGAACGATTTGCGGTATATAAGCTCGCCCGTCCCGCCAGCGCGTCGACTTTTTCCAGTGTCGATAGCGATATCGTGGCAATTTGTCACCGAACAAAAGAACTTAACCGCAGTGTCCCAAGAAACTCTCATCCTCATACCGGCGCGGATGCAGGCGACGCGGCTTCCCGGTAAGCCCCTCGCGGACATCCATGGACGGCCGATGATCGTTCACGTCTGGCAGCGTGCGACTGAAGCGAACGCCGGGCGTGTCGTCGTCGCGACCGACAGCGCGGAGATTTTGCAAGCGGTGAAGGCGGCGGGCGGTGAAGCGGTGATGACGCGCGCCGATCATGCGTCGGGCTCGGATCGCATTCACGAGGCGCTGACGAAAATCGATTCGGCACGGAAGGCGGACATCATCGTCAATCTGCAAGGTGATCTGCCGACGCTCGATCCCGCGCTCGTCACTGATTGCGTCGCGCCGCTCGCGTCGGGCGAAACGGATATCGCGACGCTCGCCGCAGTCATTTCCGAGGACGAAGAGCGCGGCAATCCGAACGTTGTGAAGGTCGTCGGGACGCCAATCGGCGAGAACCGGCTTCGGGCACTTTATTTCACGCGCGCGACCGCGCCTCATGGTGAGGGGCCGCTCTTTCATCATATCGGCATCTACGCCTACCGGCGTGACAGCCTCGAGCGCTTCGTGTCGCTGCCTCCGGCGGAACTTGAGAAACGCGAAAAACTTGAACAATTACGGGCGCTTGAGGCGCAAATGCGCATCGACGTCGCTATCGTTGACACCGTTCCTCTCGGTGTCGATACTCCTGCCGACCTTGAGCGCGCGCGCCGCCTCATCGCGCCCTAGCATCTCATCCCGGACAATCGAACGGCTATGACAAAGCAAACGGGCTCCGACGCCGGAGCCGCAAAAATTTCGTACCAAGGTGAGCCGGGGGCGAATTCGCATCTCGCGGCGCGCGAGGCCTATCCGTCTTTCGAGAGCATCGCGTATCCGACGTTCGAGGATGCACTGGCGGCGGTCAGCAGCGGGGAAGCGCGGTATGCGATGATCCCGGTCGAGAACTCGGTCGCTGGGCGCGTCGCCGACATCCATCACCTCATGCCGGATTCCGGTCTCTACATCGTCGGCGAACATTTTCTCCGCGTTCGCCATCAGTTGATGGCGAAGCCCGAAGCCAGCATGTCGACGATCAAGCGTGTCATGAGCCACACGCAGGCGCTCGGCCAATGCCGGAATACGCTGCGGCAACTTGGACTGAAGCCGGTTCCCGAGGCGGACACCGCTGGCTCGGCCCGGCTCGTGGCCGAGGGCGACGATCTCTCGACGGCTGCGATCGCTTCGCGTCTTGCCGCCGAGATCTACGGTTTGAAGATCCTGAAGAGCGACATCGAAGATCAGGAGCACAACACGACGCGCTTCGTCATCTTCGCGAAGGAGCCCGACGACGCGGAGCCCGGCAACGGCCCCGTTATGACGACGTTCCTCTTCCGCGTGCGCAACGTACCCGCGGCGCTTTACAAGGCGCTCGGCGGCTTTGCGACGAACGGCGTCAACATGACGAAGCTCGAGAGCTATCAGGAAGAGGGCACCTTCAACGCGACGATGTTCATCGCCGACATCGAAGGCCACCCCGTTGACCGGCCCGTTCAACTGGCGCTCGAGGAACTCTCCTTCTTCTCGACGCAGACAAAGATTTTCGGCACCTATCCGGCGAGTCCCTTCCGGAAGGAAGCGAGGGAACTTGCCGCGAGCGGCCTTGTGCCGCTCAAGCGTCCTGGCTGAAGCGCGGCGAGCGAAGTCGGTCCGTGCACATTAGTTTTTGTCGATAGTCGGACCGGCGTCCCCATCCGTATGGCCTAATTTCGTTGCCCTTTGGCGGATGCTTTGATCCCGCCGATGCTCGGGGTAGCGCCATTCGCTCCGTTCTCCTGGCAGCCGCCAGGGGACCGGATCGATGGATGTTTTCCTCATAAATCTTGAGCGTTCCGCCGATCGCTTGGCCTTCATGACGGGGCAGCTCGGTCATCGCTTCCAGCGCATCGAGGCCGTGCTCGGGGCGGCCGTGCCGCCGCATCTGGCTCCGCAGTTTTCTTCGCCCGCCAGTCTGACGCCCGGCGAAATCGGCTGCTATGCTAGCCATCTGCTCGCGGCTGAGAAAATCGTCGCTTCCGGCCGGCCCTACGCCTTGATCATGGAAGACGACGTGGAAGTCGGCGCGGATTTTTTCGAGGTCGCCCGGCGTGCCGTCGAATCATGTCCGGCCGGATGGGATGCGATAAGCCTCTGTGGGTCGCGTCTCGGGAAGGGGCTCCACGAAAAAGTGGAGGCGATCGGATCGCGTCATCTCGTCAAATTCGTCAGGGCTCCGAAGGGGCTCGGCGCCTACATTCTGAGCTATAACGGCGCTCTGAGACTGCTACATCCGCGGCGGCGGTACCGGCCTATCGATGTCGATATGCACTACAGTTGTGGAATGCACTTCGAAAGTTATGGCGTCGTTCCTCCGCCGTCGCGCCAGATCGAAGATTTTTCTTCGACGATCAGTGGCCGGAAACGCCGTCGTCACTGGTCGGTCTCCCCCTACGAGTATTTTCTGGGCCGCGCCGTCCAATGGCAGAAGTTTGGAGTCCGGCGGCTGTTTGCGGCAATGTGGGCCAGGGCATCGGGTTTTGGTCCGTCGCGGCCTTCAGCAGGTTGAAACTCCGAGACAACTTGGCTCGCCGCCTCGAGAAATGCCGGTCGGGCAAAGGGTTGTACTTTTCGTCTGTCCGGCCCATTATAGGCTTGGGAGGTTGGTGACGGACGAATTCGTCGCCAACCGGGTCAGGTCCGGAAGGAAGCAGCCCTAACGATCAGAAGTCGGGTCGTTCGCCAGCCTCCTTTTCAGCGCTCGCGGGCCATTGGCCCTCCGCGGGGGCGCGACCATCCGAGGGGTCGCCTTGCTCCCTCGCCCTTCGGGCGAAAGGTTCGATCCAGGGATCATGGCAAAGAAAAATTCAAATGCGTCGGACGGCGTCGAGGCTTCTGGCGGCCCAGAGGCCGCGAAGCCTTATGTCGTGCTTGCGCGTAAGTATCGTCCGGCGACGTTTGATGATCTGATCGGCCAGTCGGCCATGGTGACGACGCTCCGGAACGCCTTTGCGTCGGGCCGGATCGCCCAAGGCTACATGCTGACCGGCGTGCGGGGCGTCGGCAAGACGACGACAGCGCGAATTCTGGCGCGCGCACTCAATTACGAAGCGCCGGGTTACGACAAGCCGACGATCGACATGCCGGGCCTCGGCGTTCACTGCAAGGACATCATGGAGGGCCGTCATCCGGACGTGCTCGAAATGGACGCCGCGTCGAACACCGGTGTCGACAACATCCGCGAGATCATCGAGAGCTCGCAATACACGCCGCTCGTCGCGCGCACCAAAGTCTTCCTGATCGACGAGGTTCACATGCTGTCCAAGGGCGCGTTCAACGCGCTCCTGAAGACGCTCGAAGAGCCGCCGGCGCATGTCCGCTTCATCTTCGCGACGACGGAAATCCGCAAGGTTCCGGTGACGGTGCTGTCACGCTGCCAGCGTTTCGATCTGCGGCGCGTCGAGCAGCCGGTTCTGGCCGAACACTTCCAGAAAATCGTCGGCGCGGAAGGTGCGAGCGCCGATGCCGATGCCTTGCAACTGATTGCACGCGCTGCCGAGGGGTCGGTTCGCGACGGGCTCTCCATTCTCGATCAAGCGATTGCGATGGGCGAAGGGCATGTTACCGCCGCCAAGGTGCGCGACATGCTCGGTCTGGCCGACCGTGCACGCATATTCGATCTCGCCGAATGTCTGTTTCGTGGCGATGTCGCGGGCGCGCTTGCCAGCCTCGCGTCGCTGCATCGTGACGGCGCGGAAGCGACCGAGATCGTGTCCGATCTTGCCGAAGCGGTGCACGCCATCGCACGCGTCAAAGCGGTTGGCGAAGAGCCTGCAGGCGAGGGACTGACGGCTGAAGAAAAGGCGCGGCTCAAGGATCTCGCCGGGCGGCTGTCGATGCCGTACCTGTCGCGTGCCTGGCAGATGCTGATCAAGGGTTTCGAGGAGACGTCGCGGGCACCCAATCCGCGCGTCGCGGCCGAGATGGTGCTGATCCGTCTCGCGTACACATCCGATCTGCCGACGCCGGATGAATTGATCCGCGCGCTGGGTGGCGGCGCGGTACCGGCGCGGCGTCCGGCTTTGCCCGCAGGCGATGGCGGGACCGCTGATCAACGTGGGCCCCTCAATTCGCGTGCAGGGGCGCCGGTTGCCGAGTTCACCGATGACGAACCGGCGGATGACTTTGGATTCGATGACGGTGAGCCAATCGGCGACGACGAAGACGACGGAGAAATTCCGAGTGCTGTTCCCGTCGCCAATCCGCGTTCGTTTGCGGAAGTTGTCGCGCTAGCGAGCGCGAAGCGCGATGTGAAGCTCACGATCCATCTCGAAGATCACGTCAGCCTCGTCAAATTCGATGCGGTTGCGGGATCGATCGATCTTTTTCTTTATCCCGAGGCGCCTCCGGAACTCGCGAACGACCTTCGCGAGAAGCTCAATCTCTGGACGAACCGGCGCTGGGTCGTTCTCCTGTCGAAGGAAGCCGGTTCTCCTCCTATCGGCGTCGTGCGGCGGCAACGCGAAGCTGCCGAGCTCGAGTCTCTCAAAGCTCATCCAGCCGTGCGCGCCGTGCTCGAAGCGTTTCCAGATGCAAAGATCGCCGAGGTGCGGCGAATCGCTGGACGTGACACAGATACGGACAGCGAGAGCGAAGCTGTTTAAAGCTCGCCGCGATTTTCAATATTTCGGCATGTTGCCGCGAGGACGAATATGAAAGACATAATGGGAATGATGAAGCAGGTGGGCCAGATGCAGGCTCGCCTCAAAGAGATGCAGGACGATCTCGCTAAGGCCGAAATCGAAGGCCAGTCGGGCGGCGGCCTCGTGCATCTGACTGTCGACGGCAAGGGTGAAGTCAAACGCGTTCGGATCGATCCGAGCCTGATGAAGCCGGACGAAGTCGAAATTCTCGAGGATCTCATCGTGGCTGCAGCTGCCGACGCGCGCGCCAAGGTCGATAACGTCATGCAGACCAAAATGGCCGAGATCACCGGTGGGCTTCCGCTGCCACCGGGCATGAAGCTTTTTTAAAAATTCGGAGACCCGCGCGGTTTCCTCAAAGTATCGGCTTCTCCGGCATCGCATTGAATGTCACGCAAAACGGCAGGTCCCGAAATCGAGCGTCTGGTGCAGCTCTTGGCGCGCTTGCCGGGACTTGGCCCGCGTTCGTCGCGCAAAGCTGTGCTGTCGTTACTCAAGCGGCGAAATGAGCTGCTCGTGCCGCTGTCGGAGGCTTTGCAGCTGGCGATCGCAAAGATCGCGGAATGTCCGGTGTGCGGAAATCTCGATACGGTTTCTCCGTGCAGCGTCTGCGCTGATCCGCGTCGTGATCAGAGTTTGATCGTGGTTGTCGAAGAGGTCGGCGATCTCTGGGCGCTGGAGCGCGCGGGCGTCGTGTCGGCGCAATATCATGTGCTCGGCGGACACCTGTCGCCGCTCGATGGCGTCGGGCCGGATAAGCTCAATATCGCGAGTCTCGTCGGCCGGGCGCAGTCACCCGCTGTGAAAGAGATCTTGCTGGCGCTCAACGCCACCGTCGAAGGCCAGTCGACGGCGCATTTCATCTCGGATCAACTCGCCTCGGCGGACGTTACGGTATCGCGTCTTGCGCAGGGCGTGCCCATTGGCGGCGAGCTCGATTATCTCGACGATGGTACGCTCGCTGCTGCGTTCAAGGCGCGTCGCAAATTATAAAATAATAAGAAGGCCGCCGCTGCTGTGGCGCGCCGCGGGAGGCCGCCACCTATGGCAGATGTCGAGACCATTCGTCGTCGAAGCGAAGGTCCGCGGTTTGTCACCGGTTCGTTGCTCGGTCACATCCTGTCCATGACAGCGGCGGGCGCCGTCGGGCTGATGGCGATCTTCGTCGGCGACCTCGCGAACATCTATTTTCTGTCGCGTCTTGGCGACGAGGCGATCGTCGCGGCGGTCGGTTATGCGAGTTCAGTTCTTTTCTTTGCAACATCGATCGGCATCGGCTTGTCCATTGCGGCGACGTCGCTGATCGCGCCCGCGCTTGGGGCGAGGCGACGCGTTCGCGCGCGCCGATTGTCCGCGAATGCGCACGTGCTGTCGTTTCTTTTCTCGGTCATCGCCAGTGTTGCGATCTGGCTCGCCATTCGGCCGTTGCTCGAACTTTTGGGGGCGACTGGCCGAACGTTCGAACTTGCGCGGTTCTATCTTCTGATCCTGGTGCCGACGCTGCCCATTCTCTCACTCGGCATGACGGCGGCGGCGGTGCTGCGTTCAGTCGGCGACGCGCGGCGGGCGATGTTCGTGACGTTGTCGGGCGCCATCGTCAATACGATCCTCGATCTCGTTCTGATCGTGCATTTCGGAATGGGTCTCGAAGGCGCGGTGTTCTCGACGCTCATTGGGCGCGCCGCGATGATGACTGTCGGTCTCTATGGCGTCATCGCCGTGCACGACTTGATGGGCCGGCCGAAGATCGCAACGCTTAAACAAGATGCTGGTCCCTATTGCCGCATCGCGGGTCCGGCAGTTCTGACCAACATCGCGCCGGCAGTCGGCAACGGTTACATCACGCTTGCGATGTCGAGGTATGGCGACGCGGCGGTTGCGGCGTGGGCTATCATCGGACGCATTACACCGGTGGCGTTCGGCGCCATTTACGCGCTTTCGGGTACGGTTGGGCCGATCCTCGGGCAGAACTTCGGGGCGCGATCGCCGTCGCGGATGCGGGATGTTTACACGCTGTCGCTGTTGACGATGGCGGCGTTCACGGGGCTCGCGTGGCTCATCCTGGCGCTCGTCGCGCATCCGCTCGCAAGTCTGTTCCGGGCGGGACCGGAGACGCGTGACCTGATCGTATTTTTCTGCCGTTGGCTGTCACCTCTGTTCGTATTTCTCGGAACGCTTTTTATCACGAGCGCGGTATTCAATACGCTCGGCCGAGCCCACTACTCGACATTGCTGAACTGGGGCCGCGCGACGCTCGGAACGATGCCGTTCGTTTTGCTCGGGGGGCATCTCTACGGAGCCGAGGGCGTGCTTGCCGGAAATATGATCGGCGGCGTCGCGTTCGGTTTAATTGCCATAATGGAGGGATATCGATTGATCGCGCGAGTCGGGAAAAGGCTGCTGCTTTAGGTTCTGTGGCGTTGCACTTTTCTCCGACGCAGTTTTAGATCGTCCGGGGACGGCCTTTTTGAGCCGGTTCAGCTTGCGGACCGGCATTTCGGGGAGAAGGCTTGGCCATTGCGCAGCGCATTCTTGTAACCGGCGCGTCTGGCTTCATCGGCCAGCACGTGGTCAGGGTGCTTGCGGACCGGGGTTACACCGTGCGCGCGGCGTCACGGCAGCCCATCGTTTTCGACAGTCCGCGCGTCGAGGGGGTGGCTGTCGGGGACATGTCGCGGTCGTTTGCTGCCGAGTTTCTGGTTCGCGGCGTCGATGCGGTGGTGCATGCGGCCGGTTTGTCCCATTCGCGCGCGAATTTGCCCGAGGCGGCGTATACGGCAATCAATGTTGATGCAACTCGCCAACTTGCCCGAGCTGCGCGGGCAGCGCGGGTGAAGCGCTTCGTGCTCATGTCCTCGATCCGCGCGCAAGTCGGCGTCACCTATCCGGGCGTCGTCACAGAAGCGACGTTCGCCGCCCCGACGGACGCCTACGGCCGGTCGAAGCTCGCGGCGGAGGTGATCCTCGCGAAGATGCTCGAGGGATCGCAAACGCATTGGACCGTGCTTCGTCCGGTGCTCGTCTATGGTGGCGGCGTCAGGGGCAACATGGCCGCGTTGATGCGTCTTGCCGCGTTGCCGGTTCCCTTGCCTTTCGCCGCCCTCAAGGCGCGCCGGTCGCTGCTCAGCATCGGCAATCTGCTCAGCGCCCTTCAATACGTTCTGCAGACCCAAACGGCCGAAAACACGACCTTCAATGTGGCCGACCGGGAGCCGTTAACAATAGCGGATGTCATTCGGGCGCTCCGCCGGGGAGCGGGACGGCCGGAGCTGCTTTTGCCGGTTCCGGAGGCGTCGCTTGCGGCATTGCTGCGGATAGCTGGGAAGCCCCATCTCGCCGACCGGCTGACGGGTGATCTGATTGTCGACCCCGTGCTCTTGAGGCGGATCGGCTGGGTTCCTCCGGAGGCGACAGTGGAGGCGCTGGCGGCATCGGCGCGGGTGGGACCAAGTGTCGAGCGCTCAAAACCTCAATGGTATAGAGCCGCACGCCATTGACCGTAGCTGCAGGCTTTCATATGTCAGCGCTATGTCCGTTCTTCCGATCATCACAATTCCTGATCCCGTCCTGCGCAAGATCTCCGATCCGGTCGAGCGCGTGGACGATGCTGTCGTCAAGCTCATGGATGACATGCTCGAGACTATGTACGACGCGCCCGGCATCGGGCTCGCCGCCGTACAGGTCGGCATTCTGAAGCGGGTCGTCGTCATCGACGCGGCGGAGGATGACGAGCCTCCGAGGCCGATCGCCATGGCCAACCCCGAACTGGTCGCCGTCGGCTCGGCGACGCGCGTGCATGAAGAGGGCTGCCTTTCCATTCCGGACGTGCGCGTCGAGATCGAACGGCCGTCGACGGTGACGGTGCGTTACATCGACCGTTACGGGAAAGAGCAGGAGCTGGCGGCGGACGGTTTGCTCGCGACCGCCATTCAGCACGAACTTGATCATCTCGACGGGCAGCTGATCATCGATTTTCTTTCGCGGCTGAAGCGCGACATCATCATCCGCAAGTTCAAGAAGCAGGTCCGGACGGGCGGGGACTGAACAACTCTACCCGCGCGTGCGGCCGGCCGACCGGCGGGCAGTCGCGCGCCAACATAGACGGGCGACATGCCGCTCAATATCATCTTCATGGGTACGCCGGATTTCTCCGTGCCGGTGCTGGACGGGATCGCGTCGGCCGGGCATCGGATCGTCGCCGTTTACAGCCAGCCGCCGCGGCCCGCTGGACGCGGCATGGCGGAAGTCAAATCGCCCGTTCAGCGCCGTGCCGAGGAATTGGGACTGGACGTCCGGACGCCGGTGAATTTCAAAAACGATGCGGATCGCGAAGCGTTCGCGGCGCTGAAGGCCGATGTGGCGGTGGTCGTCGCTTACGGACTGTTGCTGCCTAAGGCGGTGCTCGATGCGACACGGCTCGGGTGTTTCAACGTCCACGCTTCGAAGCTGCCGCGCTGGCGCGGGGCCGCTCCGATCCAGCGCGCGATCATGGCGGGCGACACGGTGACGGCCGTCAACATCATGCGGATGGAGCAGGGGCTCGACACGGGTCCGGTCTGCCTCGGTCGCGACGTTGCCATTCGTCCCGATATGACGGCCGGGGAACTGCACGATGAGCTGTCTCAGCTCGGCGCGAAGCTGATGGTCGAAGCACTCGTCAAAATCGAGTCTGGAGACATCGCCTGTGTGCCGCAGCCGAATGACGGCACGACCTATGCTGCCAAGATCGCCAAGGGCGAGACGCGCATCGATTTTTCCCGTCCGGCGGGCGAGGTCATCAATCACATTCGTGGGCTCTCGCCTTATCCGGGCGCGTGGTTCGAGATCGTGATCGGCGGCAAGGCCGAGAGGATCAGAGTTCTGGCGGCGGCGGAGACGAACGGGAATGCGGAGTCTGGCACGCTCCTCGACGATCAGTTGACGATCGCTTGCGGCCCGGGGGCCATTCGCGTTGAGAGATTGCAACGGGCGGGAAAGCAACCGATGGCTGCGGTGGATTTCCTTCGCGGCACGCGGCTTCCCGCGGGAACGCGTCTTGGCCGTTAATCATAGGCGCGAAAGGCACTGAGACTTTCGCTAGGTGCGGTTAATGTCGGAGCGATTCATCGGTCCGGAGAACCTGCCGTGCTTCGAAAGTTTGCGCTTCTTCTTTCCATCGGCGCTTCGGCCATTTGCGCTTTGGCGGTCTCTGCGAATGCGGATCGCTTCACGACGCGGATCGAGACGCGTCCCTATTACGGCGCGGTCGTTACGCTCGAGCATGGTGTTCGCGTTTATCGGCCGCTGCCGCCGGATCGCTACGTCATCATCAATCCCGACCGGGTTCCGCTGTCGCTCAGCATCAGCGACACGAACGTCTACGGGCAGAACGCGCCTGTGGGCGCTGGCGGCGGGTATGGCAGCAATCTTTATACGGGCGATGGGCTCTATCATGCCCCGGCGTGGGGCCGGGTCGTCGAGTGGCGGCCGGGTTTCTATCGTATCGGCGGACCTCGCGACGCGATGCATCTCCAGCACCACCGGCCGCCGAATAACAAGCCGCACGCAATTCAGCCGGCGCCGTAGCACAGGGCCGTTGAGGCGCTGCCCAGCAGAGGCTAGGGATGGCGGAAACCGCTTTTCAACCTGAGCCCGATGCCCCGTTACCGCATTACCATTGAATATGACGGCACGCCTTTCGTCGGCTGGCAGCGGCAGGCCGCAGGATTATCGATCCAGGGCTTGCTCGAAGACGCGATCCGTAAATTCACGGGTGAGACCGTGGGCGTGCGCGGCGCCGGGCGGACCGACGCGGGCGTTCATGCGCTCGGCCAAGTCGCGCATTTCGATCTGACGAAAGACTGGGCGGCGTCGCGCGTCCGCGATGCGATGAATTTTCATTTGCGTCCGCACCCGATCGGCATCGTCGCGTCGGAAGCCGTTGACGCGACTTTCGATGCGCGATTCAGCGCGGTGAAGCGCCATTACCGGTATCGCCTGCTGACGCGCCGCGCGCCACCGATCCTCGACAAGAACCGGGTGTGGTGGACGATGCGCGATCTCGATGCCGAGGCGATGAACGAGGCCGCGAAGGCGCTCGTCGGAAAACACGACTTCACGACGTTCCGCGCGGCGCAATGCCAGGCGCAGTCGCCCGTGAAGACGCTCGACGTCTTCGATATTCGCCGCTCGGGCGATGAAATCGTGTGCGAGGTTTCGGCGCGGTCGTTCCTGCACCATCAGGTGAGGTCGATGGTCGGGAGCCTGAAACTCGTCGGCGAAGGAAAGTGGTCGCGTGAGGATCTCGTGGCGGCGCTTGCCGCGTGCGATCGCGAGGCATGCGGGCCGGTATCGCCCGCATCCGGTCTCTATCTGGTCGGAGTGGATTACCCGGAAGACGCCCGTTAGATCGTCTTCGAGTCTTCCGTCACAATCGCCAGAAATTCCTGACGCGTGCTCGGATTGTCGCGGAATGCGCCGAGCATTCGGCTCGTCACCATGTCGGTTCCGGGCTTCATGACACCGCGCGTCGTCATGCAGTGATGCTCGGCCTTGATCATGACGGCGACGCCCTGCGGCTTCAGCACGTCCTGGATCGTGTTGGCGATCTGCGCGGTCATCTTCTCCTGGATCTGGAGACGCTTGGCGTAGGCATCGACAACGCGGGCGAGCTTGGAGATGCCGACGACGCGGCCATCGGGGATATAGCCGACCCAGGCGCGGCCGATGATGGGCGCCATGTGATGCTCGCAGTGGCTTTCAAAGCGGATGCCGCGGAGCACGATCATCTCGTCGTAGCCTTCGATTTCCTCGAAGGTTTTCTGGAGGATCGCCTCGGGGTCCTGGCCGTAGCCGCGGAAATATTCCTCGAATGCCTTCGTAACGCGGGAAGGCGTTTCCTTCAGGCCATCGCGCGAAGGATCGTCGCCCGCCCAGCGGAGGATTGTCTTGACTGCCGCTTCAACCTCGGCCCGCGTCGGCTTGTTTTCTGAATTCATTGGAGAACACTGGTTGTTATTGGAAGGAGCAGTGACGGCAACTGGCGCCGATGACGCCCTTATAGACCCATCGGATTCTAGACGGCAAACGTCACCTTGCCGCCGGTAGGTGGGGGCGAGGGTGACGTTTGTCGATATTGGAGACTTGTCGCAGTTAATTTCGGCATGATTGGACTACGCTGGGAATCGTCCTCCGGATCATTCCCCGGCCTTTTTTTCAGTCAAAGCAGTGTGCCGCGCAGAACGAGGAGCGCCACGCTGAAATAGATCATCAAGCCGGTGACATCGACGAGCGTTGCGACGAACGGGGCCGAGGCGCTTGCCGGGTCGAAGCCGAGACGTTTCAGCACAAACGGCAACATCGAGCCCATCAAAGAGCCGAAGGTCACGATGCCAACAAGGCCGAGGCCGACCGTCAATGCGACCAGCACCCAGTGCTCGCCATAATCGAAAATGCCGAGCTTCTGCCATATCGTAATGCGCACTATGCCGATCACGCCGAGGATGACCCCAAGCGTGATGCCGGTTGGGATTTCCCTGATGGCAACGCGCCACCAGTCGCGGAGCCGCAGCTGGCCAAGCGCGAGCGCGCGAATGAGCAGCGAGGTGGCTTGCGAGCCGGAGTTGCCGCCGGAGCTCATGATGAGCGGAATGAATAGGGTGAGCACGACCGCTTTTTCCAGCTCATCCGAGTAGTGCTGCATGGCGCTGGCGGTGAGCATTTCGCCGAGAAAGAGGGCGCACAGCCAGCCGGCGCGCTTGCGGATCATTTCGATAAAGCCGATTTGAAGATACGGCTCCGCGATGCCTTCGACGCCGCCGAACTTCTGGACGTCTTCCATACTTTCCGCGAGGATCGCGTCAACGACGTCGTCGACGGTCACGATGCCCAGCACGCGATGGCGGGCGTTGAGGACCGGCACGGCGAGAAGGTCGTGGATAGAGATCAGACGCGCTACTTCTTCGCGGTCGGTGTCCGGTCCGACCCAGACGGGTTCGCGGTCAGGCGCCACCTCGAGGATCGACTGATCGGGCTGTCCCATGATCAGCTGGCGCAATGTCACTGTCTGCACCAGCGCGCGCGATTGCGGATCGAGGACGTAGATCGCGTAGATCGTCTCTCGCGTGTGCTCTACCTCGCGGATAAGCTTCAGGGTTTCGGCGACGGTGAAGGTCGAAGGAACGCTGACGAATTCCGTCGTCATCATGCTGCCAGCGGTGCCCTCGGGATAGGCGAGCAGCAGCTTCAGCGAGGCGGCAGTCTCGAAGTCGAGGAGCCCTAAGAGCTTGGTGCGGTCGGGAGGGTCAAGCTGGCGAAGCGTGTCGGCCGCGCGGTCGGCGGACATGCCCTTCAGGACTTGGCCAGCGAATTCGTCGGGGAGTTCGAGGAACAGATCGCCGGCGCGCGTCAGCTCGGGCCGGTCGAAAATTTCGATGACGCGATCGAGGGGCAATTCGGCGAGTATCGAGCCAGCTGTCTCGAGGTCCAGCTCGTTGAGCTGGGCGACGATATCGGCGTCGTGCTCTTCGAGCAGCTCGACCAAGACAATCGGGTCTACGTTTTCACCCGAGGCGCTGCGGATGTTTTCCATGGCTCACTTTCCGATCCGCCGTTGCAACGGATCGTGGCGAGCCGACCTAGGTCAGGCCACGAGCCGCAACGGCCGAAGCATTCGACTACAGTCGCTAGACAAGGGTTGGGTTCCTTCGAAATCGCGGCGCCAAAAATCGTGGCAGCCACAAAGCCACATGATCCGATTGACATTAATAGTCAAGTGCAAGAGCTGCCGTTTTTTACGGCGTCCCGCGGCACGGCATCCGATGCGACCGAAGGTCAGCGTGCCACTCAAAGCAGTTCGGAGAGGCGTCAGCGCTGGGCGGTGTCGGGCATTCCGGATGTGGGGGGCGGCTCTGCTCGCGAAGTATTCAAGGCGATGCCGAACATGCGCCAGTGACCGGCCACGTTTTCATAGAGCAAATCGAAATTCACCTGCTCGGGACGTGTCGGCAGAAATCCGGAAAGGTGGAGCATTCCGTCCGGATTGATTTCCGGCTGACGGACGAGCTTGGGATCGAACATGAGAATGGGCGCGAGATCGATCTTGCGATTTCTGAGATCGGCGAAGATGCCGACGAGTGTCGCCTGGCTATTTGCGGCTTGGAACGCTGGAGACGCGAGGTCTCGAAGTACCGAATAGTTGCCACTCAGGTTGGCATCGTTGATCGTCAGAATAGTTCGGCGAATGAGGATGTTCAGCCCAGGGCCGTCGGGAATTGGCAGGGCAGTGGCGGTGGGAGATTTTTCAGGCGTTTTCTGCGGGGCAGCTGCGGGCGGTGCGGCCTTTCCCGGTGTGGCAGCATTCGCTGGGTTCGCCTTTTTCGTATCGACCGCATATGCGGCCGAAGCCGTCAGCACGAGTGCCAAGAGTGCGAGAAACGCGGAATGCCGTCGAAGCATGATCGGGTCTTTCGATGCTTTTCGCCCGATCCTCGATATGCACGAAAAGAGGCGAAAAAGCATCGCGGGCCCTCCTTGGACCCGCGATGTTATCCGAAGTTCAGACGGTCGTTACCACGTGAGCTGAGCACCGGCGCGGCCACCGACGCTGGTGTTGTTGCCGTGTCTGCTGTAGCTCTCTTCGGCGACGCTGACACCGATCGCGCCCGATACGGCGAGGCGTTCGCCCGAGCCGAAGATGTTGCGGCCAACGACGCCCATCGCGCTGAAGCCCAACGCGACGTTGTCTTCCCAGTAGGAGACGTTGCCGGCGACGCCAAACCGCTCGTTGCCAACAAGGTCGGGATTCGTCAGTGCCATCGCGATGGCGACGCCGCCGCCGAGTTTGCTCAGTGCGTCGTAGATAGCGCCGCCGTCCGTCGCGAGGTTGCCGTTATGATCGGAGGTGACGACTTCCAGCGGACCCGACTGGGCCGCTCTGCTGGCGTTCGAGGTTATGCCCGGCGTGGTGTATGTATTGCTGACCGTGCCGAACACTTGCTGATCGGCGCGCGTGGTGGTGGCCCCGTTTCCGAACGCCGCCGAGTTGCTGTACGTCGCGGAAGAATTCGGGCCAGCCGCCGTCGCAAAGGATCCCGTGGCTTCGCTGTTGTCGCCGTATGCGGCGCCGCCGTTCGCTGCATGTGCGTTTGAGCCCACCGCTACGGAACCGGTAGCCGACGAATATTCACCGATCGCAATCGCGCCTGCACCCGTCGATGAGGCGCCTGTGCCGACGGCGATCGAGTTCGTTTGAGTGGCTTCGGCATTTCCGATGGCAACTGAGCCATTTCCGGATGCTTCGGAGAGGGAGCCAACGGCGGTCGATCCGGTGCCCGAAGCTTCAGAGCCGGAGCCGAGGGCCGTTGATCCGAAGCCGGTTGCACTCGAGCCCGTGCCGTAGGCCGACGCGAAGCTGTTTCCAGCATTCGCAAATGCGCCGCTGGCGGTGCCGCCGAAGGTGAACGGATCGACTTGCGCGCCGAAGCCGTTCGCCGTTCCGAAGAGGGTGCCGCTCACGTTCGAGAACGCTCCGGCAGCCGTCGAGCCGAAGCTAAACTTGGCGTTCGACTCGTAGCCGTCGGCGCCAGAGAACGTGCTGAAGCTGGTGTTTGAAAGAGCTCCCGTCGATGTCGAGCCGAAGCTGAAGTTTGATGCCGCGCTAGCTCCGGTGGCGGTCGATAAAATACCGACTGCCGAAGCGCCTTGTCCGAGCGCGGTTGTGCCCGCGCCAGCGGCGAAAGCGTTTTGACCCACAGCTGTCGTATCGAAGCCCTGGGATTCAGCGCTGTCGCCCAAAGCCGTTGCATTGCCGCCCGAGGCTGCCGCGCCGTCGCCGACAGCAACGGCGTTGAAATTATTGGCACTCGATTTATTGCCGATGGCGACATTGCCGTTTGCGGTTGCCTTAGCGCTGGTGCCGATGGCGACGGCATCGTTGCCGGTGACGGTCGTACCCTCGCCAACGGCCACGTTCTTAGTGCCATTCACCGTGTTGTTGGCGCCGAGGACGTTATTACTGCCGCCACCACCTCCGACAGTGTTGGTGTTGCCGACGATGTTGTTGTTGCTCGTCGTCACGGCCGTGTTGCCATCGCCAATGATGGTGTTGTTGCTGAAGTTCGCCGTCGGGCCGCCGTTGTTGTTGCCGATGATCGTATTGCTGTCGCCCGTGGCTTGGTTATCGTTTCCGCCGAAATAATTGCTGTCGCCGTTGACCGTGTTGTTGTTGCCGGTAACGGTGTTATTCGAGCCGGTGACGTTATTGGGATCACCGGCGACGAAGTTGTTCGAGCCGTTGACCGTGTGGCCGACGCCGAGCACGGTGTTGTTGGCGCCGCCGCCTTGGATGCTGATGCCATTACCGAGGACGCTGTTGTTGCCGCCGGCTCCAGTGAGATTGTTGGCGCCCGTGATCACGTCATTCGTGCCGCCCGCGGTCGAGTTCGATCCGATGACGGTGGAGAAATCGCCTTGCGCCTGAGCGCCAGTCTTAGGACCGCTCAGCCCATCGGTGTCGCCGCCGATGGCGACCGATCCGTTGCCGAGGGCGGAGCTCACCGCTCCGAGAGACACGGACGCAGTTCCGCGAGAAGTCGCCAGAACACCTAGCGCCATACCGTCGGTTCCGTACGCCTGCGCGCCGGCGCCGAAGGCAATAGATTCATTTCCTTGGGCTTTCGCATCCGCTCCTATGGCGACCGAAAAGTCCGTGAATGCTTTCGCGCCGGTGCCATCCGGCCCTCCGGCAGGATTATGCGGGTCGGTAGCCGAACTGTAGTCGCCGCCAATGGCGATCGAATAATTCGCCATCGCGACCGCCGAGGCGCTCAACGCGGCAGAGCCGGTTCCAACGGCAGAACTATTGTTGCCGAAGGCGCTAGCTTGCGCGCCGGTGGCGGTGGCGTTCGGTCCGCATGCAATCGAGGTGTTGTTTGGGGCAGTCGCCCCGGAATTCGTGGCAGCTACGCTGGTGACGACACCCGTGACGAAGGGAAATATTGGGGTAAAGGCGAGGCTGGATGACGATGACACGCCAGTGGCGCAAGTGTCGGCAAAGGCGAACTCAGAATTTGTTCCGATAAAACCTATGCTAAGCGCCACCACGCTTGCATTTATCAGCAATGATTTTGGCGCAATTCGACGCGATACCAAGTACATGACACACTCCCCGCTACGCAAAATTATTTGGGACAACGCACTTTAAGATTCGCTCTTAACTCCCGGATTCATCCGCATTTGATTTGGCTCTAGATCTAAATCGATCGCGGGCACTCGACCCTCTCGCGCCAATTATCGTGCGCGAATCTGTCCACTAATTCTTGTTGGGGAAAAGCTAGTGCAATCGCTAGGTGTGTCGGCAATGCAACGAAATTCGATGGTCTTCAGCCGAGCGATGATCTGTGAACGTCGTAAACTGGCTCTTCGATGCAACTTTCAAAAACATTTCGTCTGAGAGTGTGTAAAAGCGAATAGTTCAGGGTCCGATGCTAACGATTCTTTGCCTTGAACGACATCAGCCGGGCGATATGCAGACTCGGTGTTCCGTGCGTGTGGGTCAGATGAAGAATGGCGTGCTCACAACTCGCGAAATGCAGTGCCTCGCGGGTTTGGCGCGCGGGCTTTCCAATAGTGAAATCGCAAAGCAGTTAGAGATCTCGTTGGCTACCGTCGCGCTCCATATCGGAAACGCGCGCAGGAAACTCGGTGCCAAGACCCGGGAGCAGGCCGTCGCGCTCGCCGTCAAGCAAGGATTGATAGATTTGGTCAGCTGATTTTCTTCGCCCCGGGATGATCGGCAATTCTCAGTGGCAATTTGAGAAACTATGATGCTGCCTCCGATACGTTCTCACCGGCCACCCCGAACGATCAGCCGCCGCAGGAGAACGACGCCAAGTGCGGGTTTGCGTGTCACACAATCGTGTCGGCAAAAGATTACATCTTCACGGCTTATTCGAAACGGTGAGCGGAGCGCCGGCGCTTCACTGCTCCAACACCTTTTGCTCAGCGACGCCAATAATGTACGTCGGCGGACGATTGTCGCGGTGCGACTGTTTGGGTCTTAGTCGACAGGTAAGCATGCTGATAAAGCAGATTTGCCGGCGCATTAAGAAATGACCTAACTGTTATTCAGCCGAAAGCGTAGAGACACTTCGCGCTTCTCGGCCGATGGGAACGATCCATGACGGTGTTGCCGGTTGATTTCGCGAAGCATGTGCGCAAACCCGACTTCGGGCTGCCGGTTGAAATTCTCTCGATTGCGTCCGCCAATCCGCCCCACAAGGTTAGCCAGAGCGATGCACTCGCAAATGCGGCCCTGATTTACCCGCAGTTCGCGAGCGTGCACGGACTCTTCTCCAATACGGGCATCGACCATCGTTATACCTGCCAACCTATGAGCTGGTACCGGCAAACGCACACGTGGGAAGAGCGGACCGAAGTCTTCCAAGAGCAGGCCTTGAATTTGCTCGAGCAGGTCGCGCTGGAAGCTACGGCGCGTGCGGGATTATCGCTCGACGACATCGATGCGTTTGTTACCAATACGATCACGGGCCTCGCTATACCGAGTCTCGACGCGCTGCTGATGAACCGCCTGCCATTTTCACCGAACGTCGAGCGGCTGCCGATTTTTGGTCTTGGCTGCGGCGGTGGCGTAGCGGGGCTTTCTCGCGCGGCACGTTTTGCTCAAGGGCGGCCGGACCGGAACGTTCTCTTCATCACAGTTGATCTCTGCAGTCTTTGCGCGCGTCCGAACGATCCGAGCATGGCGATGTTCGTTGCTGCGGCGTTGTTCGGAGATGGTGCCGCGGGCGTCGTTCTGCGGGCAAGCGCAAACGGCGCGAGTGAAGGCAGCAATGGCGATAGGCCTGTCGTGCGTGCGTTCGGCGAGCACACGTGGCGCAACACGCGTCATATCATGGGGTGGGATGTCAAAAGCGATGGCTTCGGCGTCGTGCTCAGTCCGGAGCTTCCGACGTTGATGCGCAATAATCTCGCTCAGGTGGTGAAAGAATTCATCGGCAGAAACGGCATGTCGCTCAGCGACTTTAAAGGATTCCTTTTTCATCCCGGCGGACGCAAGGTGCTCGAGACGGCGGAAGATGTGCTTGGCATCGACAGGTCGATGCTCGGGCATTCGTGGGATGTGCTGCGCGACTTCGGCAATATGTCGTCAGCGACGGCGCTCTTCATCTTGCAAAGAGCGATGAGGGCCGGTGACAAGGGGCGGCATCTGTTAGCGGCTTTCGGGCCGGGTTTCTCGGCTTATTTCGTGGCGCTGGATCTCTAGGTTCGCGCTTCTGTCGACGATATCAATCCGTCGAGACCGCGAAGCCGCGTCGCGGAGACAAGCATTGTCACCATACTGGGAAAGAGGCGCGCGCCGGCCATGCCTACGTTGCGGAGCCGCGGGTCGGCGATGACCCAATCGAGAGCCGCCGCCCGCTGGAACTGTGGTTTGTAGTTCGCGAGCATTCGGCGCTGAAAGTCGAGGGCGCCTTCACATTTGAGAATAGACTGCGCGGCGGCAATTCCCGATGCCAAAGCGAGCGCTGTGCCGTCACCCGAGAATGAGGGGATCACGGCCAATTGGTCGCCGACTGGATATATCGTCGGCGCAATCGCTGCCGATCGCATAAAGCCGTAAGGCAGTCCCGAGACGGCAAGCGGCTTTTCCCAAGCGGGTGCGGCGCCTGCCGTCAGCTCGTCGAAGATGGGCGACTGCTTTGCAAAATACGATGATTGCGTGGCCCAACTTGTTCCGATGAGTTGCAGGATTTGCGAATTGATGATCCACGCGATTGAGAGCGTTCCATCCTCGACCATGCAAAGCCCGAGATAGCCGCCGGCGAACGCGATCAAATGAACGGATCCGATCAGCGCAGTGCAGGCCGCGTCCGTGGGGCGCAGGTGCATCTTGAATCCGACCATCGGCCCGTCGGGCCGCGGTAGTCCGCGAATGTTGTGCTTGCCGCTTGCGAGTGCCGCCGCGCGGCATTCGAACGTCGCACGTGCCGTCTGAACGCGCACGCGACCTCCACAATCTTCGAGCCGTTCAACCGATGTCGCGCGATAGACCGTTGCGCCAGCGCGTTCGGCTGCCGTTAGAACCGTCTCATCGAGAAGGAGCCGTGAAATGCCGATCGCCTTGAACGGAAGCTCTGCGCTGGTCCGCTTCGCGCCATTCGCGAGACATAGTGTTTCGACAGGGCTGCCGCCGAGAGCATCGACGTCGATGCCGAGATATCGAAGCAGAGTTTGTGTGCGGTCGCTCAGGAATTCGCCGCAAACCTTATGATGCGGACCGCGCATGCGTTCAAATATCATTGCGCTCTTGCCGTGACGGGCAAGCTCGAGAGCGAAAGCGGAACCTGCGAGACCCCCGCCAACGGCAATGGCATCGGCCGTCGCGCCGCGGGACGGCGTTTCGTCAGATTTCTGTTCTCTGGGGTTCAAGGCTTTGCTCGGAAAGCGCGCGCCTGGCGGAAAGAGCTTCGTCTTCGAGTTCGATTTTGTAGGCGAGCACTGCGGTCCAAACCGCGCCCATGATAATGCTGACAGCCCAGGCGCCGAAGACTGCCGGCAGCAAAAACGTCTCGGTAATCGTGACCGCGTAATTGGGATGACGGAAATATTTATAGGGTCCGCGCAGGGTGACCGGTGCGCCCTCGATCGTAAATATGCGGTGGGTCCAAAATCGCCCGAGCGTGCCGATGACCCAATAGCGGACTCCTTGCAGAAGAATATAGGCCGCCGCCAAAATATAGGATTCGGTCGCGCTCGATGGGATCAGGAAAAAGATGCTTGCTATCCATGCAAGATGGGTCGTCGCGACGACAGGATAATAGGATCGGCCAACTTCTTTTGCTCCGGCCGCGATCAACGCCCGCGTATTGCGCGCCGAGTAGACCTCCTCGGCTCCTCTTTGAAGGAGAATGATAAGAGCGACTATCTGCGGCAACCCGATGCTATCTGAAATCATGGACTCGCCGCTCGCAAATGACTTCAGCCAGCTTACAAATGAATGTCCGAAATTTCTATGGGAAGCATTTTAATTGGTTGATCGATCCGTGATCAAACCGTTCAATTTATTCGGCGTTGCATTTTTGTTGTTCGGCTTTGTTGATCGATTTCTCCTGCAACCATGTCCGAACGGCATGCGGCACGCCCTGCTCGCAGGACGGAAAATCGAATGCGAAGCCGGTGGATTTCAAACGGCTGTTCGAAAGCCGGTTTTCATAGGCTAGGCTGTCGGCAACGACTTGGCCGACCAGAAGCTTCAGCAGAACGAAGGGCAACTTGCGGCCGTGCCCAGTCACGCCCAGCGTGTTCGCTGCGATCTTCGCCAATTGCTCACCTGGAACGGGTTCGTCGTCCACAATGAAGTAGCGGCTTCCTATCTCGCTATGCTGAGTCAGATGAAGAATGGCCCGGCCACAATCCTCGACGTGCACGGGAGAAGTGTAGCGGGCGCGACCTCGTAAACCGTAAACCGGTTTGCCGTTGCTGAGGGGTTCGAGGACATACTGCGCGAACCAGGAGCCGGGCCCATATACCCAGCCTGGAAACGCGGCCACGATCGGCAGTCCGCGCGCGACGTAGCCCGGCAGGGATTCGATTGCGGGAGCAAGATAGGGTCCCCATCCCCTGGGGTGAGGCGTCGCTCCTTCGTCGCAAATCACCGATCCGCAATCCCCATAGTAACTTGTGCCGGCGACGTAGACGATCCGCCGCGTTCTCGCCGGATCGATGGCCTCGAACAAGGCGCGATCCATGGCGACCCGGCGGACGCTGTACTGCTTGGCGCGAGACTTTGTGAGGCGACCGCCGAATGTCTGAGGCTGCGCGAGATGAATGACAGCGTCGGCCTTGCGTAGGGCTTCGCGCCACGTTCCCTTCGAGTCCGTCAAGTCGCCGACGATCGCGGTCGCTCCCACGGCTTCAAGCGATGCGGCGTTGCTTTTCGATCGGGTCAGCGCGTCGATTTCGTGGCTGGCGGCCATTGCTGCGCGGAGAAAGTACGCGCCGATGAATCCGGTCGCTCCGGTAAGGAAGATTCTTTGCCCCGACAGAGATGCCAAGGTCATCACCTCCATTCACCTTGCGATGTTGATCAGGTCATGCGGCCTGAACCATTCAACGTACAACGCAATGTGCAAAAAACCCCGGCTCATTTGAACCGGGGTTTTCAGTAAAACTTACTTCACGGGCCTCTAGGCCTATCGTCCGGACCTCTCGGCCTGTCGTCTTGACCTCTCGGTCTGTCTTGTTGGCCTCTCGGTCTGTCTTCGTGGCCTCTCGGCCTGTCTTCGGGGCCTCTCGGCCTTTCGCCTGGGCCTCCCGGTCCGTTGCCTGGGCCCTTCATTCTGTCGTCCAGGCCCCTCCGTCTATCATCCGGGCCACGTGGTGGACCGCCTGGGATGTTTCCCGGACCTGGATGCGGACGCCATCCACGGTCCGGAGGCGGTTGCATCCCCTGCGGTGGTCGATAGCCGCCTCCGCGCCACCAGCCTGGTTGGCGAGGCCCTGGAGGCGGTGCGTGCCATCCGGGACGTGGCCTCGGCGTGTAGGCGAACCAACGTGCACGATCTCCGTACCAAGGGCGTCCTACATAATAGTGGTTCCAATACTCTGCGGCGCTGAACGCAATGATTGGAATTCCAAATGCGGCCACGCCGTAATCCGGAAGCGGTCTCGGTTCGCCGCGGTAATCGAGTGCAAGGTATTCGCTGTACACCCAGCCGCGATTTCCAGCCCAGATGACGTCACACCAGGATTCATCTCGCAGACATCCTCTGACGTCCACGGGATCGCTGTCGGGAATAATGCCGACACTGGGATAGTCGATATCCGGACCTGCTCGTAAGTTGACATTCGCCGTGGCGTATCCCGGCGCTGCTTCTGCTGTCGAGATTCCGAGAACGACGGAACCGACAAGCGCGCAAATGACCGTTTGAATTTTCATGTGAGCATCCGAATGACGAGCTGCGTGCAGCAAGTCCAATTGAGTGGCGTTTGTGACTGGAGCATGGCGGCAAAGTTCTTACTTTTGCGTAAGATCAAGCATCGCCTGCGAACGAGATGCGCAGTCCGCTTTCAGCGCGGGAAACCGAAGGACGATCGCGTCGTGCTTAAAACTTCCCGGTCCTTAGGTGGCCAAGGAAGCGCGTGGCCTGCTGGCCAACTACTTCGCCAACCGTGAGCCTGCGGGGAATAATGCGAAATTCGGAAAATGCGCTGGAATAGTAGTCATCGTTGCCGCGCCAATCGTCGGGAAATGGCTTGGTCGGCGGGAGATCCGGCCTGTCGACGACAACCAAAACATGAAAGCGTAGCCTCGGGTTCTTGGACCGGATGATCGCAGAGACAGTGTCGGCAAGCTCCGGTGTTTTGGAGCGACACACGAAGAGAGTCGGCACACGCCCATATATTATCTTCCGAAGGTTTTCGCAGATGTGGTCATGACGCGATCGTGCACGCTCGTAGTCCTGTTCTATGCCATTTGGGAATTCGTGCATGTGCTGAGTCTTGTAGCGCTTGTTTTGCACCCAGCCTTGCGGAGCTATTTCCAAGTCATCGCGCTCGAAGAAGCCGCGGCAATCATTTTCGAGGTAGGCGATAAGCGCAGGATGAGGCGTTACCTGATGATCAAACACGCATGACGGGCAGTTCTGCTTTCCGAAATGGCGCCTGCTCTGAGCGGCAGGCTGGCAGTCTCGTCCCAAGCTTACAGCCTGATTGAATTCTCGCATCCACGATTCGCTCCCCCGACGCGGGGCAAATCTATATCGAATGTCGTTAGACTGAAAGTATCTTTACGGATGAGTTGCTCGTGATATCGCCGCTAGTCGGCAAGCCTAACCGTGCGCCGTCATCGAGACGCAGAATGAATTACGCCGTTGTCGTTAGTTCTTTTGACTCGTAAGTCTTGGTCGCGATTTGCGGCGGCCCAAGTTGCGAAGTTTCGATGTTGGTCTGCGGGTCGCGTCGTGGCCGGCCGATCAGATACCCTTGAACTTCATCACAACCTTCGTTGCACAGGAGAAGCAGTTGATCCTGCGTTTCAACCCCTTCCGCTAGCACCGAGATCTCGAGCGAACGTCCGAGCGCAAGCACGGCGCGCACAATGGCCTTTGCTTGCGGGTTGTCGATGACTTCACTGATGAAGGAGCGGTCAAGCTTGATGCGATCGAATGGGAAGCAGCGCAGCGTATCGAGCGAGGAGTATCCTATGCCGAAATCATCGATGGCCACAGTGACGCCGAGCGCCTTGATCTGCCTCAGCATGTGCAGCGTACGGGCCTTGTCTGCGATGATCGTGGATTCTGTCAGTTCGAGTTCCAGCCGGCTGGCCGCCAATCCGGATTCGAAAAGAGTTTGATGCACGAGAGCTGGAAGGTCAGTGTGGGTAAACTGCGCGGCAGACAGATTGACCGCGATCTTGTGCTCGGCGTCCCAGCTGGCGGCTTCATGGCAAGCCGTTTTGAGAACCCATTCTCCGATCGCCAGAATGGATCCCGTTTCTTCAGCGATCGGGATAAAGACAGCTGGCGGGACGTGTCCCCTGGTCGGATGTTTCCAGCGCAGGAGCACTTCGTAGCCGCAGATGTCGCCTGTCGGCACAGATGTCTGCACCTGATAGTGAAGCTCGAGTTCCTCGTTCTCTATGGCGCGCTTGAGATCCAGGGAGAGAAGTTGGCGTTCCCGCACCACTTCGTCCATATCCGGCTCGTAGTAGCAAACCGAGCGGATGATGTCGGCTTTGGCGCGGTACATAGCGAGGTCGGCGTTCGCCATAAGGCGCTCGACCGTATCTCCATCCTGAGGAAACAGCGCGACACCGATACTGCCACCGAGTGCAATGTTAAACTCATCCGTGTGGACCGGTTGAGCAAGGCAGTTATTGATGCGAAGCACGAAATCATGGACGTCGTCGAGGGAGCCGAACCGCTTCGCGGCAAAGAACTCATCGCCGCCCACTCGTGCTACGAATTCGCTGTCCTTCAGTAAGTTTTTCAGGCGCTGGCCGATAATCTTCAGCACTCGATCGCCAGCCTCGTGGCCGTAAAGATCGTTGACGTTCTTGAAGCGGTCGAGATCGATGCCGATGACCGCGAATTTGCCTTGCGTATCTTTGGCGAGGGACAGCTCATAGCCGAGATGGTCGCCAAGCCGCGTTCGGTTGGGGAGGCCAGTGAGCGCGTCGGTCAAGGCCAACATGCGAAGTTGATCGATCATTTCCTGATGCGACCGGGCATCGAGCAGATAACTCGCTATACCCGTCGCGGCCACGATCATCGCGACGCCGGCGACTGCCACGGCCATGCCTTCGATCGTTTCCTGGCCGACCAAGGACGCGCCCGTGACCATCGGCACGACGGTCATCGCTGCCATGCCTGTGAAGTGAAGGGACACGACGGCCAGGACAAATAAGCCAAGGCCAATGGGCCGCCTGCAGGGCAATCCCATGCGGCCGAACGCTTCAACCGATGCGGCCATCAGAACGATTGCAAGAAGGACAGATGCGACGACGTAGGGGATGCTCCATTCGACGATTCCGTCCACGTGGTAGGCCAACATCCCGATGTAATGCATCGCGGAGATTGCCACGCCGGACAGACCACCGCCGACAATCGCGGAGTATCTGAACTTACGGCCGGCTACGATGAAGCCAACGGCAATCCCTGAGATAGCGAGTAGAAGGGAAGCGAACGTTAGGATGGGATCGAAGGTGAAAGGAGCAGGGACTTGATATGCGAGTATGGCGATGAAGTGTGTGCACCAGACTGATGATCCAGCGGCGACTGCACCTAGGAACAGCCAGCCTTTTTGCTGGAACCCGAAATTCTCCCGGGCTCGCTTCAATAGGCCCATTGCCACCCAAGAGCCGCCGACGCAAACGAGAGCGGCGAGGAAAACCAGCCGCAGATCATGGGCTGTGAGAATGCACGCAACGACCGACATGTAACGTTCTGACGAAAGGGAACAGCGCCTTTGGCGCGCTCGACTGCGTAATCCGGATTGGCCGGGGCAGGCGGAGGCATCATGCCGTTGATCGTCGATCAATGCCTTGCAAACTGCTCCTTAGCGGGGGGATCGTTAAGGATGAGTTGTCCTACGGGAAAGTTTTTCTGTCGGCAGGAACGGGTGTCTCGGCCTTACGCAATGTCGGTCGCGCTGAATTTAACAGGTGAATAGCGCAGAGGCTTTTGAGCATTTAGGCTGGTGCTGCCGGAGGCTACCAAAGCAATTTCAAAGCCCTAGGAAAATAAGAGAATTTCGGATGACGGGTTGCCGATGTTGACTGATTTGTTGACTGCTTCCGGCGGCTCATTTTAGGGCTTTTTCTGAGTCTGTTCCCACACGAAATGATGCTCTGACGGCAACTAAATCAGCTACTCTCGATGTCTTGGCCACAGGAAGATTCTGAAACTCGAGAATACGTTTTCTCACGGACGCCACCCTCGATTCACTCGCTTGTGTGATTAATTTCACCTCTCTTCAGCGTTGAACGTCCACCATATCCGCGGCGGGGGGCAAATAGGACGGCCGGCAATTTCGTTGCCACTTCGACAGTACTCCATCGCCTTGTGACGAACCCGTTTATCGCGTCGGTCCATATTGAACCCAAAGGTAGCCGATCAGACGAGAATATCGAACGTGTAAGTTTGAAGCTGTGCCTTGCTAACCCCTGTCAGAGTTATCGTATCGCTACCTGAATGGATAACGGCATTGGCACCGCTGTCAGTGTGAGCGAGGACATCAGCAACCGATGTGAATGCAAGACTGCTGAGATCTAGCGTGTCATGATCGCTGAGCGTACCGATGGAAAAATCTGTCACCGTGTCTTTGCCAAAACCGGGATTGAAAATGAAGGTATCATTTCCCGCTCCGCCGGTAAGAGTGTCATTTCCAGCGCCGCCGTCTATCCGGTTAGCTACCGCGTTTCCGAAAAGTGTGTCGGCCGACGCGCCGCCTACAACGTTCTCGATTGACGACAGTGCAGCTAGCCCTAATTGACTTCCCGTCGCGATCCCAAGACCTAGATCAACCGATACGGAAGTGGCGAGAGACGACAGATCTAACGTGTCGCTGCCGGAACCACCGTCGAAGTAATGTGCCTGAAGGAAAGATCCTGCTTTTACTTTTACTTTGATAATGTCGTCACCCGCTTGTGCGTCGACGACCAAGTTTGTCGGCCCCACGGTGATCACATCATTGCCCGCCGGGCCCTTGACGTTCAGCTGATTTGCAGGCGGGCTGATCGCCTCATCGGCCCCGTGAATCGTCACTGTAATTGTTGATGACGCTGTGCGATCGAGCGACAGGACCGTGAGCTTATCGGCGCGCGTATCATTTGCATTCAGTGATTGCACTGCGGGGGAGGAGTTGAGCTTGGCATCGTGATGAGGGGGCGGCCCCGGCAATCGTCGTGTTCCTAGCGCTGGCGTCGGCAGCGGGAATCATATCGCCAAAGCAGATCGTCGAGCACGTCCTGATGCAAGATGGCGACGCCGAGCACAAGTAGCCAACCGCATAACGTGGTGCCTAGTTAATCGGATTGGCTTGGGCGGCGTCGCTCAGAGTTGGAGCCGCGCTCTATGACGAGCAGCAACCGGCCGTGATTATACATCTGCCGCATTTTGCCGTCAGCGCGAACTAGGGGCTTTCACAGAAGCAGGCGTGGCAACCGATCGTTAAGCCCTAGGCAAAAACTGCCGGCTGGGCATCTCTCGCGATATGGTCTTATGGACGATGATTGCGTCGTCCGAGACTTCCCAGGGATTGCGTGCGGCGTAGCGCCGGGGCGTTGTGGTCACGGTCAATCCGTCGTTGTGCTCGATCGCCAAAGTCAGTGTCTGCTCGTCGTCCAATATGTGATCCGGGATCTGCTGCGCCGTCAGCTGGCACCATGTTCTAAGCAGTCGTTTGGCCTTTTCAGTTTGCCGCCATATGACAAGGCGCGATGATGATATCGCGCGGATGCGCCATCCGGGCTCGTTCTTGGCGTGAACACCGACACCGATCCAGAGCGAGATATCGCCGGCGAATTCCAGGGCGGGAGTAATCGGACCATGCACGTCGATATCAACGTCCATCAGAACGATGGTGCGATCGGGAAAGTCTTCCATGGCCCGTTGCGTCACCAGCGGCTTGGCGAGCGTCGTCGCGTGCCACGTTCCCGATTCCCAGGCATAGAGCATGTGCGGAATCGCATGGCGGGAGAGACTGGCCGCGAAGTCGTCAGCCAACGGCCTGTAGTTCGGCGTGAAGAAGCCCACGACAACGTAGCCGCCGACGTCGAGGTATCCGCTGATGTTGGCCGCCGTGGTCACGTGAGCATCCTTCGTCTAGCCTGCCACGGGGTTGTCGAAATAGGACTCAGGGACGGCAAGTTCGAACCGATTTTGCAACGCTCGGATATCCTGAATGTCGGCTGAAACGCCGTTGGCGCGCATACGGTCGGCATCGAACGGCGAATTAAACACAACCGGATGGATATCGATTTCTAGACCCTCGGGAGTTCGCAGGACAAGCCGGAGCGGCAACCATGTCGCACGTTCGTCGCGAACAAATCCTAGCGTCCCTAGAGCGAGTTCGGCCGCCTCCAAATTAGGATCTGGGATGATGAGGTCGAGATCCAAGTGATCGCGGGTTTGCGTTTGAAGCAAAGCGTCGATGTCCCATCCCCCGTCGAGCCAGACCGGGATCCCGGAATCCTCAAGAAATCGAATGATGGGAACGACACGTTCGGCTGGAAATGTCATGAGACCCCCCAAATCTGATTTCGGCCAAATCCATAGCAGTGCCGTTTGTGATGGTGATTCGTGTTGGGATTCTGGGCGCAGAAAGAATGCTGGTCCTTGCCCGTTCTTGCCGCGAAGGGGCGTGACATGACCGAGCTGCGCCACGATCTCGTGTTCCGAACATCCGGCCTCGGCGAGTTCAGTTCCGCGTAGGGGGCGGAGCCCATGAATCGTGAAGCCGGTGATTCCGATACTCTTCAGATGCGCTCGCATCCGTTTCGCGAGTGTGTCCGCGTCGATTGAGTTTCCGACTGACGTACTAGAGGCCCTTCGGAAGCGGTCGAGGTAGGTCTGAAGCTCCGTACTCATCGATGCGTACGCGGGAAGCGGCAGCGCAAAAATTATGTAGCCGTCACGAAAACCTTTCTGCGAAGGAGGTTGGCACTCTCGCACGTAAGTCTTCGGCACCATCTGCTTCCTCCTCCAGCAAATATGCTTCGTGTCGGACTACTTCAATGGACGGATCAATTCGTGCTCAGAGTATCTTTGATGCGTAATCGCTCCGCCGCTCTTCGCTCGCTTTCGTAAACTCTCTTGATGCCATCTCCGAGTGCAAGTTCAATTGCTCTGAGGTCTTTGATTAATCGGCTCATGCCAACCGGTTCAACCGAAGCGGCTTGATCGCTTCCCCACATGGCTCGGTCGAGCGTAATGTGGCGTTCGATAAAACTCGCACCTAGCGCGACTGCCGCTACCGAAGTAGCTACTCCCACTTCGTGGCCGGAATAACCGACAGGGCAGGAATACAATTCGCGAAGCTTCGGGATCATCCGCAGATTGAGTTCTTTGTCTGCACAAGGATAGGCGCTCGTGCAGTGAGCGAGGAGCAAGCGCTCCGTTCCAAGAATGGATACCGCAGCATCAATTTGGTCCAGCGTGGACATACCGGTTGACAGCATGAGCGGAACTCCCGTGCTCCGGCAACTTTCAAGAAGTTCTCTATCTGTTAGGCACGCGGAAGGTATCTTGATGCAGGGCACCTCGAAGGATCTTATGAATTCAACCGAGTCCGCGTCCCAGCACGAAACAAACCATGCGATATCGTGCTCTCTGCAATATTGATCGATCTGTTGAAATTCGGCCTCTCCAAACTCGATTTTATTCCGATAGTCCATGTAACTAATATAGCCCCAGGGCGTCTCGCGCATCCGATCTCGTTGATCGGCAGGGACGCACTTTTCCGGATTGCGCTTTTGGAATTTAACCGCATCGCACCCCACTGCCTTGGCAACCGCAATCAGCCGCTTTGCGATGTCCACGTTGCCGTTGTGGTTGATTCCGATCTCGGCAATTACGTACGTAGGATAGCCGTCGCCTACCGTACGCCCTGCAATTTTGCGCAATGCGGCCATTATTATCTCTCCTATAAAAATGCTTTTAGTATTACGTCGCAAAATTCTCTGATCGCTCCGCGTCCACCCGGCCGCGTCAGTATGAGATGCGCATGAGGGAGCACAGCAGCGTGCGCGTCAGCCGGCACGACTGCACATCCAACAGCCTTCAAACACGGGAGATCGTTGACGTCGTTTCCAACAAAAATCGTGTTGGACATTGAGACACCTCGATCGACGCTCACCGTGCGGAGCGCTGCCAGCTTGTCATTCAGCCCCTGGAGATATTCCAGCCCGAGTTTCCGGCAGCGAGACGCGACAACGGGATTTGCTTCGGTCGACAAGACCACGAGCGGAATTCCAAGGCCTCGCAATTGGGAAATACCCAGGCCATCTCCGCGGTCGCAGGCAACGGCTTCCGTTCCATCTGAAAACACCAGTACGCGGTTGTCTGTGAACACCCCATCGAAATCAAAAACGATAAGATCGATGGTAGCTGGAAGCTTTGACTCTGAAGCCGAATTCCCCAGCCTTATTGGCCTATAGATATCGAGTGTCTCCGCGGCCATGGCACGGGCCGCGGCATCGAAATCCGCAATCGTATCGATATCGATGCAATAGGCCGGATCGACCATAATCGGGCGCACACGTCGACCGGTCAGCGATTGCTGTTCGAGAATCGTCCGCGTCCAAATCGCGTCGATATGGCCGGTTTGCCAAAGCACCTCGGGCAATTTTTGCCGCGGCAGGTTGTAGTGTTCATGCAGATTTGTATCGAGCAACGGCCTCATATATCCGCCTTCAGCCGGCTGCCACATCTTGTAGGGAGTTTGCTTGGGAGCAGTGACGCCTCGAACGGAGTCTGCTTTCTGATCGGATTCCAACAGCGATATCGCGTGGTCTATCAGTCCTCTTGGCCGCAAGGGAGTGGTGGGCCGCAACTGCACAACGATCTCCGGTCGATATCGCTCATTTTCCCAGAGCCAATCGAGCGCGTGTTGGAATAGCGGAAGATCCGGCGTGTCATCATCGGCAATTAACGCAGGGCGGCGAAAGGGAGCCTCGGCACCATAAGAACAGCCGGCGTCAGCGATCGCCTCGCTATCCGTCGAGACGATAGTGCGTGTTACCCTGGCGGCGCCGAGTGCACTGGCCACGCTGTAGGCGATCAGAGGATGCCCCTGAAGCGGCAGGAGATTTTTGTTCGGCAATCCCTTCGAACCGCCGCGCGCCTGGATGATCGCGAGTACTTCGGTTTGTTTCACCACACCGTCCAGCCCCCGTCGACCACAAGGTTCGCACCGGTCATGTAGGATGATGCGTCGGACACAAGAAAAAGAAGGGGTCCGTTCATCTCGTCCGCCCGCGCCATGCGACCTAGCGGAGAGCGACCGTTAAAGCGCCGCGTAAACTGTTCGTCATGACCGTCAAAAATACCGTGAGGGGTCAGCGTATTCACGCGAATGCCCGCCCCGCCCCAATAAGCTGCCAAATATCGCGTAAGGTGAGCGATGGCTGCCTTCGTGACGGCATAACTTGCGGGCTTGAATGCGCGCTGCTGCTCTTCGTCGTCACGTTGATACAAGCGCTGATCGGGAGCTACGAGGCCATAGGTTGAAGAAATGTTTAGAATGACGCCGCGCCCTGCGAGCGTCATGACCCGACCGGCGGCCTGCGCGCAGATAAAGGCCCCTGTGAGATTGACGTCGAGTGACTGCTGCCACGACGAAAGTGGAAAATCCTCAAAACTATTCGAAAGAGTGCTACCCCTTTCCGCGTAGGCTTTGGGATCGATGGCAGCGTTGTTGATCAATATGTCGAGCCGTCCCCAACGTGAGAGTGTGGCATCTATCATCGCTGCTACGTCTTCCTGACGCGTGACATCAACCTTCCATGCCATTGCCTCGCCGCCGACAGCATCAACAGCCGCTGTCGCTTCACCTTGCGCAGCGCATTCATCGATATCTGCAATAACCACACGCGCTCGTGCGAGAAGCAGTGTTCGAACAAATTGTCGGCCGAGTAGACCGGCGCCGCCCGTCAGCACGGCAACACGTCCGGATAAGTCAAAGAGTGGTGAAACGGGACTAAGCATCGATCTGGTCCGAAGCAACACGCCGCGCCTCCAACGCCATTTTGAGCACTGCAATGCCATCGGCTATTGGTATCTGCGGCTCGGTCCGGTCTCTCACACAATGTAGGAAGTGGTGCATCGCGTCTAAGAACATCGTGTTGCGTTCGAAACCATCCGGGACCCGACGCTCGATCATTTCACCTTGCGTCGGCCACCAACGCAATTCGCCCGCTTCGAAGTCGCAGATCGCACGCCCCCTGTCGCCCACCACGCTCAGCCGGTGTGTCGCCGGGCGTTGAACGTAATCGACGTGAGCATGAGCCAGGACGCCGTTCACGAATTCAACGTTGATGTCGCTCCAGTCTTCCCCGGCTGGAGTATCCAGGGACGACACGCGCCTCACCGACGCTTGAATTCGTCGCCACTCCCCGAAAAGATTGTGCAGGTAATCCAGCGGATGAATGAGAGTCAGTATCGCGCCCCCGCCTAATTCAGCGCGAGCACTATAGCTGTTTCGATGGTCCTCCCAGGGGTGCCAGCCAGGAAGGTACTCACCATACTCAGCAGCTGCTCCTGCGATACAGCCTAGTTGCCCACGGCAGATCATCGCGCGAAGTTCCACGAGCATTGGATGAAAACGAAATTGGCAACCGACCATCGCGACTAAATGCCGTTTGCGAATTGCAGCGAGCAGCCGATCAATATTCTTCAGATCGTGCCCAAGTGGCTTCTCAATATAAAGGTCGCAGCCTGCCTCGGCGGCTGCCAAGGCAATCTCCAAATGAGTAGCGCTTGGCGTTGTTACCACGATAATTTTGGGCTTATAACTCAGGGCCACTTCTAAGCTATGTGTAGACGGGAAATCAGCGATCTCGCGATCATTCAGAACGCCGAGACCACTTCGCAAAAACACAAATTTTCTATATCCAAGGGACCGTAGATTCCTGAAATGCCGTCGCCCCGCGGAACCAAATCCGGCGATTAAGATCGGAGCGGAGAGGCGCACATCAGGCACGATTGCAGCATCCCATCAAAGTTTCATCGTGGTGGTGGCCAAAAGCCGTCACCGGTTTAGTCAGCTCAGCAAGCCACCCGGTCCCTACAAGGTCGGCGAGAAGCCGAGCCACATCGCATGAAAAGCCTGTCGGGTTTCTCGAGCATCGCGGTAGTCGCCGTCCTTATCGAAGGCCGTACTAGCGACCTCGCTCACGCGAAATTAGTTTTTCGAGAATGTTGCAACTCCTCCGTCCAGTCGAAAGGGGCGTTTGGCACGAACTTCAATATGTATTGAGCACCGTTCTTGGCCCGCAACGCCTTGGAGCCGAGCGTGATATCCACATGTGTTCGCCACGACTAAAGTGTTGGCAGGACACACGACGACTGTTGCTTTTGGAAGTGAAGCGCGCTCGCGTGAGTTAACTCGTCGTGAGGGATCGTCGCCGGGCTTCATGGTCGTGCTGTGCTCGTACACACGGTAGAGGCGATTTGGTGTCAATTGGTGAGTATGCTCGACATAGGTGAGCGGCCCGCTCGCCATCGTAACATCTGTCAAATAAAACCATGCTTTGTGGCTCGTGAAGTAGATGTCGCTGTGAAGTTCAGTTTGCGGATCTCTTTTTTCCGTTTTCTCCCCCTGCGTGATGCGCTCGATCTTCGCGTATTGACCAAGATCACCAAGACGTCGCCGTTCCGCTCCCTCAAAAAGCGCTCTGAGGCGGAAATCGTTGAGAAATCGAACAAGCGCCGGCACGAGTGTTAAATCGAGATCAGACACGCGAATCCGCGCGTCACGGTTTGGCCCACTATCCCGAACGTAAGACCCTGGCCTGCTGCTCCCCGGGAGATCCATGCATTCAGCCCTCAGCGCGTTGAAATGATCGCCACTAAGGAAATCGTGCCAGAGGACAATGCCATTCCTCTCCACCTGGCGCACCTTGTCCTTTACGCTGGGCTCAATCGGTATGTGACGGCAACGGTGGACAAAACGAGCTCCCACCGACCTGAGCACCTGTAACCCCAACAGATTGAGTGGCTTGCTCTCGACGATTTTCTTGTCAGAGAAGAACATTCTGAAATCCTCATCGTATAGTCGCTGACACAGCTCTACGAGCGCCGCGGACCTGAAATTGATCCCTATGCGCCTTGTGGGCGACGGCTAATCTTGATCGTAAAATCTAACCAGCGCCTGGCGGCCCCAAGGGCATTGGCGTTGTACTGCTTGGGCGAGCCGCGTATCCGTCCTGCAGCTCGAGCGGGCGGCAGTAGAAAATCCTCGGCATCGGACCACGTCGCCCAGTCTGCAAATGCATTCAAGTCTTTCGCCTCGATCCAGTCTCTCAGTGTGCGGTTGCGAATGTGCACGCCACTGTAGAAAGCGTCGACGCCGTATTTTTTATTGTATTCTAACGTAACGGTGGACAGTGGAAGGGGGCGCAGCCGGAACAATGCAAATGCATAGCGATTGGCGAGTTCCGTTTGCTCCGCTGACAATGGTGGGATCTCGTGCACCCGCGCCACCTTGGCCAAATATTCTTCTCTGGTTTCTGAGTCGATAGTGAACCCTCTTCCATCGTAGCGTCCTGTTCCACATGTAAGCACTGGGATGCCCAAGCGCGCCGCCTCGAGTCCAGCTGTTCCACGGACGGTCAATCCCCAGTCCATTAGAGGAAAGATTGAGTAGGTGCTGACTTTGACGTCGGCCGGTATCAGCTTCACATGCGATGGGAGCACGCCAATTCGTTCGCGCAAGATGCGAACTTCACTTGGCTCGACTGTTTCAAAGTCAATTTCGCTTTTGCCGACGTGGGCAGGATGGATTTTAATTAGCCATTGCACTTGAGTGTTGGCACATGCGACCCGCACAGTCTCGACAAGCCATTCTTCATAGTCATTGAACAAGTCACGGCCACGGCCAAACGATGCATCCCAAGCAATGTGAGCAAAAACGACGGCGAGCTTCTTAGAGTTGTCAATTCCGAGGGCAGAACGCACGCACGCAGCGTCAACAACTGGCCTTTCGAATTGTGTCGCAGTTTCACCATACCAGTCGCCGGCCGAATATGAACCGAAGAGCTCGTCCTCAACCTCCTGAGAATAGGACGCATTCCACGCCATATTCTTCACCAACTGCCAGGATGGCTCTGACAGAGAATTCAAATCCGAGTCACGATTGGCGATCGTGTACCGCTTTAACATGAGAGTGTTGTTCTTGTGCCCCGGAAACCAGCGTATGAACGGAATGCCGGCGGCAAGCGCGGTATCAAAAATCTCGCCTTTCGGCGTATAAACAGTATCTACCGCAAGCACCAATTTTGGCGACGTGGCAGCGATGACGGCTGAGGCGGCTTGAGCGGCAGCCATTGAGTTCGCGAGATACGTCACAAGAAGTTCCCGAATCTCACGCGATCGAAAGTCTATGCTGCCGATGCGCTGGCGCCGGCGCGTACTAGAAATAGCGTGGCCGCCCACACGAACGCCGCCAACTTGAAGTGCCTTCAAATCCTCAAGTGAGTGACAGGAAGCAATTGCAGCTTCGGCACGTTCGGTAAAAATCGCCGGGTCGGGCAGATGATCGGACCATTCATATATCTCGGTCGGACCAAGTATTTTGTAGTACGTCTTCAGAACTTCGGGTTGCATCATGATGACTGGGATCGGATTCCACCCGGCCACCGAGAGTGCCTTCATCAGGCACAATTCTGTCTCTGTGCGCGGCGGAGCGCCGCTGATGAATAATGCGCGAGGTGCTTGCCAATCTGGCGGCGGAAGCGGGACTGCCAGTGCACGCCGATAGGCTGCGCTAAACGTGTGAGATCGCCTCTCCAACGCACCCAAACGCCGCTCCCACGCTTTATTATCCTGCATTCACCTTGGTCCCCAGCTTTAGATTATCCTGCGAGACAATTTCGGGTCCGGCGCATGGGAGAAGTGAGTCGGCAAGAGGCCGACGCTCGCATAAAAATATAGCTCTGTGATAAGTTTCGCTTGCCGGTCGGCGAGTTCCAAAAGCTGCGCAGTAAGTTACGAATGCTGTAGAAATAAGAAGATGCGAAATGCCGTAAGTTACGGCCCCAACAACAAGACTAATCTGTCAGCGTGCCGGAGGTCGTCGGACCAGCTGCTGAGCACAGTCAGAATTTTGCCGTTCATCGGCTCCAATATAAAATTGCCGAACCCTCAGAAATAAATGTAACTCTGTCCAACATTAGGCGGGCGCGGTTTTCGCTACAAGCGTGACCGAACTAGTACAGTTATTTCTAAGTGGAAAAATCTCCAATTCAGAATTGCGACATCACCGCTCCAAAGCTTGCAACAAAGATTTTTTCCTTTCTTCGAGACCACCCGCAAATGGGCCGGGCGAACGCAGTGCGTTTTTCGATGCAGGCTGTTCTTGCGGATGCGCAAACAACTGAGGACGCAGAGCCGAGGAATTGGGGACCTTTTATCCTTGTTGGAGATGGACGTGCGCCCGTAACTACGGAGTAGTTTGGGGTACGCAATCCTCAGTGTTGTTATGCATTGTTCCGCGCGGGCTCTCCTGGCGCCGTCATTCGCCGGGTTTCGGGGGAGCAATCGAGCGCTTTCTGTACTCGGTCTTAGGTGAAGTGCTCCGCCCCAGTGTGTTGGCCCCCTCACGCGAGACGGACACGCACGGCCAGACCGGAACCAGTTCAAAGGCATCCTATTCCGGCTTAGTGTCCGTCCTCACCAACATGTGAATTACGGAGCACTACGGGATTACCCGGAGCTTCACGGAACGCGGAACAACCCGATTGAAGCAGTGAAGAAGCTCTGCAATCGATGGGGAATGGATCAGGTCTCGACCGCAAAATTTACCGTTGAGGATGTTGAGATGGCAATGGAGTACATAGCCTATCTCACTGTGCATGCTTCGCCGAGTTACGGGATTTGGATATCTCCGCTGGAGCGGGCCCTTGAATAGGCCCGTCACGATGATCCAGTCGCGAGAGCGGCGAAACTTGTGGCCGCTATACGCGCGAAGGTGGCGTGAAGACAATTTTCTTGAGCCACCGTTGGCGGTGTTCGAGCGTCGTGCCCTCCCCGTACATGTGGGAGTGGCCCATAATCTCCTTTTCGATATCTTTTGGCGCCTCGGCGGCACGTAGTCTGTCGGCAAGTGTGTGGCGGAGCGAATAGAGGGTCTGGCCCTCTTTTTGGATAAGCTGGCGGCGATCGAGCGCCTTCTTGACGGCAGCGCTCAGACTATCGGCGCGATCGAAATACTTGGGATTTGTGAGACCCGAAGACCGTCCTCAGGTGTCCTGGACATGAGGTCATCCGGCAGCCCGGCCGCCAACATGATGTCGGGAAGGATTTGCGCGGGGTCAATGGAAATGACGTTTTCCAGCCGTCTGCCGTTGGTGACGGTCTTGAGTCTTTCGATGAGGTTCGGGAGGCCTTGAGAGAAGAGTTCGGTCAATGAGAGGACGGGAACTTCGAGGTTCGGCGCTTTTTTGACGGCATCAAGGGCCGCCAGCGAGGCTTTGGGATCATGACCGGCGGTGATGTTTTTCCAATAGGTGTGGAGCTGGTCGTTAAGCGCTTTCACCTTTTGCCGGGTGACAATTCCACGTGGGTCCTGCGCCACTCGGATGCCCGTGCTGATCTTGACGAACTTGCGCCTGTCGATTGCGGCGTAGTCCGACGGGACTCGCCGGACAAGACACCAATAGCCGTCACGGTTGATGGGGTCGGGGAGCTGCGGTTTGTTGCCCAAAGGGGACTCCGATGAGTGATGTCATCGTCGTTCTCTCAGAGGGTTTTGTTGCCGTATATGTTGACTGCGTACAACACGGAGCAAGAAACCTTGATTTCCAAGGGTTTTTGAGCATTTAGGCTGGTGCTGCCGGAGGGGATTGAACTCTCGACCTCTCCCTTACCAAGGGAGTGCTCTACCACTGAGCTACGGCAGCTGAAGGCGAATGCCTCAAAGAATCGGACATCCCAGGGGCGTCGCGTTGGTACGCTCCTGCTTCGGGCGGGCGGACACTGCCACAAGGCTTGACGGCGAGCAAGACCGAAAGCCAAGCTGCTAACAGGCGGGGCCGGCAAATTAAAATTGAAGCCGGCGACACGTGCGGAGGGCGAGAGACCGATCATGACGGGCAATTTCCAGCCAAAGCGGCCAGGAAACGCAGGTATTGGGAAAGGTGCCGGCAAGCTCACGCGCCAGGATCGGCTCGCTGAAGAGCTCAGGGCCAACTTGAAGCGGCGCAAGGCCGCGGCCCGGCGCCAGAGTGTAGAGGGCGGCGACCCTCCTCCGGACAAGAACGAGTCCTAGGCTCCTCTGTCGTAAAAGCCGCTTGCTCAGGGTGGCGGGCAACCTTTAATCACCCTTTGCTTGGCGCGGGATCGAGATTCGTTCCCGTTTTCATCACGGAGACAATAGGCTTACATGGATCGGATCAAAATCGTCGGCGGGAAGCCGCTAAGCGGTACAATTCCGATTTCAGGAGCCAAGAACGCGGCATTGCCGCTTCTGATCGCGAGCCTTCTTACCGAAGACCGCCTGACGCTGAAGAACGTGCCCAATCTGGCTGACGTCAATCTCCTGGTGCGCATTCTGCGCAATCATGGCGTCGATCTGGCGGTGGACGGCAAGCGGCCCGGTCCTCCCAGCCATCTCGGCGACACCATCCATCTGACGGCGCGCGATATCGTCGATACGACGGCGCCTTATGAAATGGTCTCGCGGATGCGGGCGAGTTTCTGGGTGCTCGGACCTCTCGTCGCGCGCATGCGCGAGGCACGCGTGTCATTGCCCGGCGGTTGCGCGATCGGCACGCGACCGGTCGACCTGCATTTGATGGGCCTCAAGGCGCTGGGCGCGGAAATCGATATCGACGCGGGCTATGTCATCGCGCGGGCCCCGAAAGGACTTCACGGCGCGCGCATCGTGTTCCCGAAAGTGTCGGTCGGGGCGACCCATAACGTTCTCTTGGCCGCGGCGCTGGCCAAGGGCGAAACGGTCATCGAAAACGCGGCGCGTGAGCCCGAAATTGGCGACGTCGCCCTTTGCCTCAGTAAGATGGGCGCGACGGTTGAAGGAATCGGCACATCTACACTCCGGATTCAGGGGCGCGATCGTCTCGAGGGCACGGTGCACACGGTGCTGCCGGACCGTATCGAAACCGGTACATTTGCGATGGCGGTTGCCGCGACGGGTGGCGACGTGACGCTCGAGGGCGCGCGTCTGCGGGATCTCAAGGTGGCACTCGAGGTTCTTGCGGACACCGGCACGTCGATCCAGGAAACGGAAACGGGCGTGCGCGTTTCACGAAATGGCGGCGGTATTGCTCCGGTATCGGTCGAGACCGAACCGTTCCCCGGTTTTCCGACAGACCTGCAGGCGCAACTCATGGCGCTGCTCACCCGCGCGTCGGGTACAAGTGTCATCCGCGAGACGATTTTCGAAAACCGTTTCATGCATGTGCAAGAGTTGGCCCGTCTCGGCGCCGATATTCAGCTGCACGGCGATACGGCGACAATTAAGGGCGTAAAAGCTCTGAAGGGCGCGCCCGTCATGGCGACCGATCTCAGGGCGTCGGTTTCGCTCGTCATTGCTGGCTTAGCCGGCGAAGGCGAGACGATCATCAACAGGGTTTACCATCTCGACAGAGGGTTCGAGCAGCTCGAACGGAAATTGAGCGCTTGCGGTGCGGAGATAGAGCGCGTCGCCAGCAGCTGATGCCCGGCTCCCAAGTTGCAGCTTTCAGGATGTGTTTGTAACACTCTGCGATATAAGCCTTTCAGGCCGTTCAGCGGAGACCTTCGAACTGATGCCGGACCTCAAGCTCATTGCCTTCGATGCGGAAGATCTGGGCGTCATCTCGGCTCAACTGCAGGACGCCGTTCTGCGCGTCGGCGATATGAAATATCTGCCGAAGGAAAAGCGCTTCGTCGGTATCGCCAATCGGTTTGACTGGCAGAAACTGGCGGAGAATCCACAGACTGCGCAGACGGGCGACTTCGAGCGGCGCCGTTGCGGCGTTCGTTTCGAGCGGGTCAACAGCGTCAAAGTTCACGGATTTGATCTCAAGGATCAGCGGGCCGCGCTGGCGCTGCTGGCCGTGACGTATGAACCCACAGCCGGCGCAGAATCGCCCGAAGGCGATGTCACGTTGACATTTTCCGGCGGTGCGGCCATTCGGCTGGGCGTCGAGTGTATCGAGATCGAATTGAAAGACCTCGGGGCGGCGTGGGCGACCAAGCACTCGCCGCAGCACCCCGAAGACGCAGACTGATTTCGCTCGACCGCTTGTCTTGAGGAATGATGCCGATGCCTGTCCGGCTCAATAGCAACGATAAAAATTTCGAAGCCGGCTTCGTGGAGCTTCTCGGACTGAAGCGCGAAGTCTCGGCCGATGTCGACAACGCGGTTCGCGCCATCATCGACGATGTCCGGGCGCGCGGCGACGCGGCGCTCGTGGATCTTTCTCTCAAGTTCGACAGAGTCGATCTTCGCAAGACTGGACTTGCGGTGACTGCCGCCGAAGTCGAAGAAGCCTATGCCGCGTGCTCGAAAGAAACGCTCGATGCGTTGACCTTCGCGCGTGACCGCATTGCCGATCATCACAAGCGGCAACTGCCGTGTGACGATCGCTATACGGATGCGGCGGGCGTCGAACTCGGTCATCGCTGGACGGCGGTCGAATCCGTCGGGCTTTATGTTCCGGGCGGTCTCGCATCTTATCCGAGTTCGGTGCTGATGAATGCCGTGCCCGCGCAGGTCGCAGGCGTGCCGCGCATCGTCATGGTCGTGCCGTGCCCGAGCGGCGAACTCAATCCGCTCGTTCTGGCAGCTGCAAAAATCGCGGGCGTCTCGGAGATCTATCGCATCGGTGGCGCGCAAGCTGTTGCGGCACTCGCCTACGGCACAGAAACGGTTCGGCCGGTCGTCAAAATCGTCGGCCCGGGCAATGCGTGGGTCGCGGCGGCGAAGCGGCAAGTGTTCGGTCAGGTCGGTATCGATTCAATCGCCGGTCCGTCCGAAGTTCTGGTCATTGCCGACAAGAACAACGATCCCGAGTGGATCGCGTCCGATCTTCTTGCGCAGGCCGAACATGATACAGCCGCGCAATCGATTTTGATGACGGACGATGAAGCGTTCGCGGACGCCGTCGAAAAGGCCGTACGCCGCCAGCTCGAAACTTTGCCGCGCGGAAATATCGCGGGCGAGAGTTGGAACACCTTCGGCGCCACAATCATTTTAGGTTCGCTCGGAGAGGCCGTTGACTTGGCCGATCGCGTTGCGGCCGAGCATCTCGAAATCGCGACGGCGGATGCGGAAGATCTTGCGATGCGCATTCGAAATGCCGGGGCGATTTTCATCGGTAGCGTAACGCCTGAGGTCATCGGGGATTATGTTTCCGGTTCCAACCACGTTCTCCCCACGGCGCGCAGCGCGCGCTTCTCATCGGGTCTCGGAGTTCTCGACTTCATGAAGCGAACATCGATCCTGAAGCTCGATCGTGCCGCTCTCGAAAAGATCGGGCCTGCGGCCATGACGCTCGCGAGGGCGGAAGGCTTGGAGGGCCACCGCCGGTCTGTCGAAATCCGTCTCGAAAAGGCAGGTTGATTTTCGATGGATCAAACGGTCGCCGCTCAAGAGAAAAGCCGGGATCGCCTCATCGACATTACGCTCGACGCAAAATCGCTTGGGCGCGCCAATTCAAATATCGAGCACGAGCGTGAAGTCGCGATTTTCGATATTCTGGACGGCAATGCCTTCCGCGTTGATGGTACGGATGCAGGCCCCTACAAGCTCAATCTCTCGCTGGCGGACGACCGGCTTTTGTTCGCGATCAGTCCTTCGAGCGACGGAGACGTCGTTGAGCATACGATTGCGCTCACGCCGCTGAAGCGCATCGTCAAAGACTATTTCATGATCTGCGAATCCTATTACGAGGCCGTCCGTACGGCGCCTCCGGCTCGTATTCAGGCGATCGACGTCAGCCGTCGCGCGCTTCACGACGAGGGCAGCGTGCTGCTCAAGGAAAAGCTGCTGCCGAAGATTATCGTCGATGACGACACGGCGCGGCGGCTGTTCACGCTCGTGTGCTCGCTGCACTGGAAGGGCTGACGGTAGCGCCGCTCGTCGCTATGCGGCCAAGCAAGAACCAGGACTCCTGCGGTCCCACTCCCTTTATTTCGATGACGCCGCGCGGTTCGATTGCGAATGCGTCGCTTAAGGCTGCGTAGCACGACGGGCAAATCGCAATACGGCCGGGAACGCTCGATTGCTCGAGACGGCTCGCGAGATTGACCGGGTCTCCCCACACGTCATAGCTGAATTTGTTCTTGCCTATGATGCCCGCCATCATCGGTCCACTCGCCATGCCGATGCGGACATTCAGCGGAACGTTCTCGGCGGCGCTCACCTCTTTGACGGCGAGGACAATGTCGAGCGCCATTGCGGCGAGTGCGTGCGCGTGGTCCTTACGCGGGACCGGCACGCCGGATGCCACCATGTACGCGTCGCCGATCGTCTTTATCTTCTCGACACCGTGGCGTTCGGCAAGCTCATCGAATGCGCTGACGAGCCTGTTCAAGAGCGCCACCGTCTTCTCGGGCCCAAGGCCGCGCGCCATGCTGACGAAACCGGTGATGTCCGCAAACAAGACAGAGGCTTCGGAGAAGCCGTCGGCGATGGTTTCGCCCGGCGATGCCTTGAGCCGTTCGACGACGCTGTCGGGGAGCACGTTGCGGAGCACGGATTCCGTTTCGGCTTTGGCGCGCTCGAAAAGGTCGAAGGCGTAGTACACGCAAGCTGCGATCAAGCCGAAGGTGGTGACGGCGCCCTGGATGTAGAGCGAGCTTATAATTGGGTCGTCATCCTTGAGCTGCACGGCTTCCATTGGGAATTGAAACCACGCGATCAAATGCAAGACCAACGCGGCGAAGACAATGGAAAGGATCAGCCAGAAACGGCGCGCTTCAAAAATGACGAAAGGGGCTGCCGCCGCTACTACGTATTGCAACGGCGCGCCTCCGAGACGTCCGAAGAATGAGGTGAAGCCGATCAACGCGACGAATTCCGCGAAAACGAGGAGAAGTCCTCCCGCGAGTTCGTTGATCCGATGCATGAAGGGTACGAGCGCGACGAGGAACGCGAGCGCGAGGTTGATGTAGACGACGGGCATCATCTCCTTGTTGCCCGATGCCCAAAGTTGAATGGCGTAAATGCACGTCGTCACAACGACGAGGGACGAGAAGACGTTGACAATCTTCAGCCGCCGCTGAATTTCCGGCGGATAGCCCTCGATGCCGAAACTTGCAACGCGGCGGATGAAAGAGCGGATCGCACGCAATGCGCCCGCGACCGGCGCCGGCAGAATTGCCGGTCGTGTTTGCCGTTTTTGCCGATCGATGATCGTCATTTGTGTCGCCCGGCGAATGCGTGCAAAGGCGGCTATTCCTTTTCGTCGAGGCGGCCGATGCCGCTCAACGCCGCGATATCGCACACGACCTGCTGACCCCGGCGCTCTATGGCGCCTTCCGATTCAAGTAAGCCCAGAGCCGCGTTGACCTTGGGGCGGCTCGCCCCCACGAGTAGAGCGAGCTCGCTTTGCGAAATCGGTAATGCGAGCGAAATCTTCTCGGCTTTGCCGGCGGGATCCTTCTGGCGTACCGCTGCGAGGAAGAAGCGCGCGAGCCTTGCCTCGATTGGATGCAGGGCGATGGCTTCGAGCTGCTCGTCGGCGTCGCGCAATCGTCCGGCGAGAAAGCGCACGGCTGCTTCGCCGACGGCGGGGCGCGATCCGAGCAAACGGAGAAACGCGGCCTTCGAGAGCATCAGCGTCTCGACCTTGTTGACCGCCGTCGCGTCGGCCGAACGGGGCCTTCCGTCGAATACGGCAAGTTCTCCAAATATCGATGGCGCTTCGACATGGGCGAACGAGAGTTCGCGCCCGTCGGACGTCAGCACCGACAGCCGGACGCGGCCCTTGGTCACGATATGCAGTTCGGACCCCGGCTGACCGCGCGAAAAAATGATCTGGCCGGGCTCATAGGCGGCTTCCCGCACTTCGATGGCGACGGCCTTGCGGCTCGGCTCATCGAGGGTGCCGAAAAGCGGCGTTCGAGCAAGGATGTCCGCCGGGTCCGGTCTCAGAGCCATTGCCGCCATCAATTTTGTTAAAGAATGCGCTATTCATGCCCTGTTTTGTTGCCCGCTGCAACGCGGGCGGCTCTTGCTAACGGCGCAAGCCTTCGGTCATTGTCCGCCAACGGCTGGTTCGCCTGACGTTTATGGTCCCCTGGTCACGATTATGATAACGACAATTATGAGCAGTTTTCTTCCTTCCTTCGCGCGCTCCGAGGCGCCCGGCCGTGAAACGCTGCGGCGAACGCTGGCGCGGGAAATGGCGCAGACCAAGACCGAAATCGAGCGGCCGCAACTCGTTCTGGCGAGCGCCAGTCCGCGGCGCGTGACGCTCCTGGCGCAAGTCGGGGTCACGCCTGATGCCTTGCGGCCGGCGTCGATCGACGAGACGCCGAAGCGGGGAGAGATGCCGCGCGCGCTTGTTTCGAGGCTCGCGCGGGCGAAGGCCGAGGTTGCGCGGAACCAGATCGCGAACGATCGGGATCTCGCCGGGGCGTACATTCTCGCCGCCGATACGGTCGTCGCGATGGGCCGGAAGGTTCTGATGAAGCCGACGCACATCGAAGAAGCGATGGCGTCTCTACAACTTCTGTCGGGCCGCACGCATAAGGTTCAGACCTGTATCTGTCTGATCACGCCGGACGATCGGGTTCGCACCAAGATCGTCGATACGCGAGTGCGCTTTCGCTACATCAACCGGTCAGAGCTTGAATCCTATATCGCGTCGCGTGAATGGCGCGGCAAAGCCGGAGGCTATGCCATTCAAGGGCTCGCCGGTTGCTTTGTTCAGCGGCTCATCGGCTCCTATACGAACGTTGTCGGCCTGCCGCTGACCGAGGTCGTCAGCCTCCTCAACTCGGAAAAGTTTCCGATCCAGTACAATTGGCTGAAATACGCCGAAGTCGATCGCGATTGAGCGCGCCAATGGCTGCGTCCCGTTCCGCCAGTAAGCCTTTGCGTTGTCCTATCTGCGGAAAGGACGCGGTCGAAGCCTATCGCCCGTTCTGCTCGAAGCGCTGCGCGGACATCGACCTCGCGAAGTGGTTCAGCGGCAGCTACGCGATTGGCGGCAGGGAAGAAGACGAGGGCGATGACCCGTCGGCGAAAGGCCCGTCCCAGCGACCAAATGGCGAAGATGAAGAAGACTGAAATTCTGAGTGTTGAGGTGCTTGCATCCTGCGGATCACGCCCCTATAAGACCCCTCTACTTCGCTCGGGGCTCAGCGCCGCGGAGGCAGGCCCAGGTAGCTCAGTTGGTAGAGCATGCGACTGAAAATCGCAGTGTCGCTGGTTCAATTCCGGCCCTGGGCACCATAGCCCTCAAAGCTCTCGTATCGAGATCGCAGAAATTCCATCGAACTGAAGATCAGCTATCGCGCGCCAGTGCGCGAGCGGACTTCGATCAAGGCACGGCGTCTGCCGTCGTCAGGGCGAGGCGCCTAATCGCTTCAAGCCTTCGGACGCTGCGGTGAGCGTCGGCTCGAGCTGCAACGCGGCGCGGAAGTCAGCGATGCTCGCGTCGCGTTCGCCAATCATCTCGTTGGCCAACGCCCGGTTGAGGAGCGCGGGCGACATGTCAGGGGCAAGTTCAAGCGCCTTGGTAAAATCGGCTATCGCTTGGCGCGGTTTCCGCAAGTCGAGGTATACGTTGCCGCGATTGTAATACGCAAAGTTGTTGGCCTGGTCGGCGTGAATGGACGCGGTGAAGTCTGCCAGGGCCTTGGTGTTTTCCCGACGCTGCGCATAGGCGATGGCCCTATTCATATAGGCGGTCGAAAGCGCATCGGTCAGCATCGTGCGTTGGATGACCTGGGTGCATCCCTTTATCTGTCGGGGTAGATTGGACCCATCGTTACAGTCGGATGCGGCGTCCGCGCGAGCGTCTACTGATGCGAGGATGAAAATGGCGGCTGCTACTCGGATTACGCGCTTCACTACGTGAGAGCCTTGTCGCTTGGGGTCAGCTACGAATAGCGACCGAATATTTATTGCCGTCTATACTACTGCGCCGTGTGCCTGACGGTTTCGCACCAACTCCGAAGCCAGTCTCTTCGGAGCGGGATTAAATTTTCATGACTCACGTGGCGGTGCCTCATCATCGGGCCGGTCGGCCGTGCAGCACGTTCTAATAGTGGGCGTGAGGTCGTGAATAGTCCAGCCATGAGACGCGCGCGGCATATTTTTATTTTGCTGCAAAATTGGTGAACCAAAGAAGCCTGCGATCCGGTGCGAGATAAATTTCACGCGATCTGCTCGGCCAGTCCGAAAACGGGTAGCCACAGGATAAGCGCAATCGGCCCGCAAATCTCGGCCCTTACGATTTTGCGATTCTCCCAGAGGAAAAATCGATGGGTATTCTTGGTTGGATGAGCAAGCGCGCACCGCAGGCCGTTAACGAGGGGGCCGAAGTAGAGCGACCGAACAAGCGGCCCAAGATCGACAAAGAGGCAGCGGCGGAGCGCGCGCGCAAAAACAGCCCATGGCGTTTCGATGACGGTCCGTCGCGGCGCCCTCCCAGCGACAATAAGAAATAGGCTGGTCGCATGGGCGCTGGAATTTGGACGCTAGCATTTGGGCCAGCCTCCACGTAGTGTTCCGCGGAACTGGGTGGGACGTTGTTTGCATGCTCGAATGTCGGCTTTACGAGCCTGTCTTTGCGTTTAGCGTGTGTCGTCACTCCGATCGGCTGAGACCGCTGCGAGGCGATGATTTTCATCGTATGGGTCGAACCATAGTAGCCGCGGACGCGGGTCGATGAGCGTTACGATCGCGATCGCCAACCCAAAGGGTGGCGTGGGCAAATCACTGACCACGATGATGCTCGCAGACGGCTTGGCGCTTTCCTATGGCGCGCGGGTGCTAGTTCTCGACGCCGATCCGCAAGCCGGAGTTACGAAGGCGCTTCTCAGCATCGACGCCGAGCAGCAATTGCGGCAACGCCAGATCGGCTTGGCCGCCATGCTGCAAGCTTTCGCCGGCGGGCGGAGTATGCGTCTGGCCTCGCATCGAGTCGCAGCGGGCGATTTGATCGAGCTTCGTGACAGGCAGACGGGATACATCGACATTTTGCCGTCGAACCACGAGCTCCTCAAAGAGATGGCGGAGTTCGAGCATGTAGCCCGGCGAAAGAAGCGCAAGGACCGGCTTGATGTTCTGCTTTCCGGCGCGCTCCGATCCGAGCTTTCGAAAATCGATGCGAGCTACGACGCCATTTTGATCGATTGTCCTGCGGGTCCAGGCGTTCTCGGGCTTGCGGCGATGAGGCTCGCCGAACACATTTTAGCGCCCACGAGCTTGGAGACGAATGCGTATTCGACGCTTACGGATTTCTTGAAATTCATTCTGGCCGACGATCTCGATCTTGCGTCGCAGGTGAAGGTTCATCCGTTGATCACGCAGTATCAGGCAACGAACACGGTGCAGCGTGAGATGTTGCATCACATCAAACAGGGTCTGCATCATCTCAACGCGATTGCCCGGCCCGTCCCCTATACCAGCGCTTTGCAGAATGCGGCTACCCATCCGGGGCTAGGCGTGTTTCGCTCGGCGCGCGAGAAATACGGGAGTGCTCTCCCTGAGGTCGTTGCGCTAACAAAGGCGGTGGTCGAGCGAATTAGTTCGACCAGTTGAGTAGCTAGATTTCCGAGAAAGTCATATGTCCATTTTTTTCAAATAATGGGTGCAGGAAAATTATGCATAGCGGCCTGAAACTGAGGCTTCGCGCATTTTGGCGACATCCTGCCAACAGATCGAAGCGAAGGGCCTTCATCGCGAAGATCAAACAAATAGGCGACGCTCCGCACAGCTACTCATCATGGATAAACCGCCATGATTTTGATTTTTATCGGGACCGGAAGGCGGTTCTTGATCGGATAGCGCGGCTCAGGAACCAGCCGCTCATATCGATCGTAATGCCAGTTTATAATACGCCCGAAAAGTACTTGCGGGAGGCCATTGAGAGCGTCAAACGGCAGCTCTACGAGAATTGGCAGCTTTGCATCGCGGATGATTGTTCGACGGTTCCGCACGTCCGGGCGCTGCTGGAGTCATACGCAGCTGGCGACCCCAGGATCAAGGTCGTCTTCAGAACTGAAAGCGGACATATTGCTAGCGCGACCAACTCTGCGTTCGCGCTTGCGGACGGCGAGTGGATCGCTTTGGTTGACCACGACGACGTTCTTAGAGAGCACGCGCTTGCCGAAGTCGCGTTCGAGATTTCTCGGTATCCCGAAGCTGAACTCATCTATAGCGATGAAGACAAGCTGGATGCCGACGACCAGCGCTACGATCCCTACTTCAAGCCCGATTTTTCGAGAGAGCTTTTCCGTTCACAAAATTATTTGAACCACCTCACGGTTCATCGCGCGCGGAACATACGTGCGGTCGGCGGATGGCGTTCTGGATACGATGGGAGCCAGGACTACGATCTTTCTCTGCGGATTTTCGAGCGGGTCGATCAGAAGAACATTCGGCACATCCCGAAAATTCTCTATCATTGGCGTGCGGCGGAAGGGTCCGCGGCATCCTCGGTCGATGCGAAAAACTATGCCTATTCCGCGGGTTTGAGAGCGCTGGAGGAACATGTGGAAAGGATCGGACTTGCAGCAAAGGTCGAGCCGGCCCCGAACACACCTTTCTACCGTATGCGGCTCGAGCTGCCCAATCCAAATCCGCGGGTCAGTCTCATTATTCCTACGCGTGATAAAGTCGATCTCTTGCGAGCTTGCGTAAACTCCATTCGCGATAAGACGACATACGGAAATTATGAGCTCATTATCGTCGATAATGGTTCAAGGGATTTAAAAGCGTTGCAGTATTTGGCGGAGATCCAGGGGATGCCGCACTGCCGCGTGCTGCGGTTCGATGGACCGTTCAACTATTCGGCGATCAATAATTTTGCCGTCGAGCATTCCGACGCGCCGCTGATCGGTCTCATAAATAATGACGTCGACGTCATATCACCAGAGTGGCTTACGGAGATGGCCTCGTGGGCTATGCAGCCCGATATCGGCTGCGTCGGTGCCAAGCTATATTATCCAGACGGCACGCTGCAGCATGGGGGCGTGATCATGGGCATTGGCCGTGTGTCGGGCCACTCGCACAAGCACTTCCCCCGAGATCATGCCGGATATTTTTGCAGACTGCGGATCTTGCAAAATCTTTCCGCGGTTACGGGAGCCTGTCTCGTCGTTCGAAGAGAGATCTTCAAAGAGGTTGGCGGCCTGGATGACAAGAACCTGCCTGTCAGCTTCAACGACGTGGACTTCTGTCTGAAGGTTCGTGCGGCGGGTTATTTCAATGTCTGGACGCCCTATGCGGAACTCTATCATTTGGAGAGCGTCTCACGCGGCTCAGATGCGTTGCCCCAAAATGTCGAGCGTGCGCGGCGCGAGACCGCGTACATGAGATCGAAATGGAGGTCCGCCGAAGAAGATCCCTATTATTCCGTCAACCTGACGAAGGATTTTGAAAACTTCGGATATCGCTAGGTCCGGTCGTGACGGAGGCATGCATCGGAGCATCACGGCGCGAACAGCGCGAGTTAGATGCATCAGCCGGCGCTCGCCGACTCTTGAGGTGCCAACGCGTGTGCAGCGCCGAGGCCGCTCGTACGTTGTGCTACCGCCAATTCGTAGAAATCATCCGCCTCGCGGGCGACTGCCGAGAGCGCAAATTTTTGGGCGCAGTGGTCCCGTCCAGCCGAAGCTAATCGAACTCGGAACTCGTGGTCGAGGACGAGCCTGCGCAAGAGTTCTGCAATATGGTCAGCTGTGAAATTCGGAGGGAGCAGTAGCGTCTGCTCAGGGGCAATCTCGGATAATCCTCCGGTGCCCGAGCTGACGACCGCACAACCTGCCGCGTGGGCTTCAAGCGCTGTGCGGCCGAAGGGTTCTTTCCATTTGGAAGGAATGATCGCGATTGCCGCATTCTGACAGTGTTCCTTCACCACGGCGAAGGGCTGGCCGACCAAAACGGTTACCCTGTCTTCCATAGGCCGGATGACCGCGAGAACCTCCTCGAGATAGGTTGGAAAACGGTCAGGTTCGCTCAGAATGAAGCGCGCGCGCCAGCTGGGCTGTTCCTTTAAAACGCTTACGACCGCCAACGCCGCTTCTTTGATACCTTTTTCGGGAGCGGCGCGGCCAACGCAAATGATTTCGTCGAGCTTCGGCGTCGATGGCTGCCAGTGTGAAAAGTCCAGCCCGTTATAGACAATGGAAGATGGCAAGCGCACCTCAGGCCAGTCCTCCACAAACATCTTCCGGCAGATGTCGCTCACGAATATCATGCCGGCAAGCGAGCGATATTGATTGAGCTTGAGACGTCGCCTAATCGCACTCCATAAACCGCGGCTCGGGATGGGCTTGATCATGTTGTGCTTGTGAAGAACCACCGGCACAGGAGTGCGCAATGCAAGTGCCGCAGCGGTCGGCAGATGTTGTTGCACAACGATCAGATCGGGCGCGGTGCGTGCAACCTGGTCCACGGCAAACGCGACCTTGCGCCGCCGGGAATCGTCGACGGCACGTGAGTAGGTCATCACGTCGATTTCGGAGAAAAGTGTTTCGTTCTCGCAGCAGACAACCGTCGTTGTGTCTCGGTAGCGGCTCGCCGCGATGAGATCGCGAACGCACAGGTCTATCGACGATGCGTTGCTTGGACCGAAACGCATGTGCCGGGGCAAGAACATCAATATGCGCATAATATCGATCTCAAGCCGAAGACGGGCGTTCTATTGGATGGGCATTCGTCTGAAAGTGACGTCAACCGTTTAGCGCATTAATACACGCGCCGATCTGCAGGAATGAAGCCGGCATAAGGCTCGGCTGCACTGTCGAGATAGTACTCCCATCTCGTGGGGTTGGATACAAGTAGCGTCGTGTAGAGAAACAGAAGCCGCGCGTACAATTGCGGAGCACTGGTGATGAGTTTCTCGTGCCGCATCCACTTCAAAGCTCGCGAAACTGTCTTTCTCGCGGACAAGTAACGGTAGTTCTCATCGAACCTGGATGCGCCGAACTCCTTGAGAATCTGGATCGTTTGAAAGTAGGTGAGGGCTTCGTTTGCAGATAATCTTTTGCAGTTACGAACCAGCTGATGGCAGACAGCTACATCGATACGGGCGACGCGTGCCTGTTGGAAGACGGGGAGCGCTAGGGCCAAATCCTGGCATGAAATCAGATTTTCGTTGAGACGAAGAGCAGATGGAATGCTCAGCCGCCGCATGAGGGCAGCAGTTGGTATGTGGTTATAGTCTCTAATTGCATATCGGAGCGGATCGGAAAGTATCGTGACGCTCGATGGATGGCGCTGGTGGCTTTTGGCTTGCTCGTCGGTCAGCGGCTGAGGGCCGTACATCAAGGTTTTGCCGAAGATGTAGTCGGCGCCATTCTCCTCAGCCAATTTCACCATCAATGAAGTCGACCCGCCGATGAGAGGATCGTCGCAATCGATGATCCGCAACCACGGCTTAGTCGCAAATTCGATGAGCTGATTGGTGACATTGAAGATGCCGCGATTTTCTTGGCGGCGGCAGCTGATGCGACGATCACTTTCGGCGAACTTCCGGATGAGGGACCATGACGCATCCTTCGATCCATCGTCGATGATGAAGACTTCGCCTCCAGTTACGGCGAGTTCAGCAGCGACGCTCTCCAGCACTGCTGCGAGATATTCGGCCTTATTATACGAGCTGATCAGATAGCTAACGGACATCTGGTAGAGATATTCTTTCCGTTAGTTCGTCGCACGAAACGCCGTGCATCTCCTCTGTCTGTTCCAGCCGCGCGTACAGCCTCGAACACGGCAAGTTTGCGACGCGAGCAAGGGAAGTCAAGCAATAATGTACGATGTTCAAAATTGGTGCAGTTGCGAAGCTCTTTGCTTCGGGAGCCTATGCTTCACGATGTCCCTGCATCGAGAGGCGAATGATAGCGGAGTCGCTGCGGATTCCGTTACCCGAGGCGTCTTCTGCGATCGACTCCGGCAATTCTAATTGTCGGCTATTTCGTATTCGAGTTTGGGCGATTCAACGCGTGCTTTCGAGGCGCGTGGCGCGCTGACTTTGCTGACTGCTCTCAATGTCTGGCCTTACGTCAGCGGCGTTGCCCGAGGACCACATGTGGAGGATGGTCGCGAGCGATGTGGAGTACTTCGGCTCCTCAGGGGTTGTGTCGGTAGCAGCTGCCATGCGAACGACACTCAGTCTTGGCCCATCGAAATGGGCGCAGCCGTCACTTGGAACTCACGTGGTGCAAATTACCGAACTCGAAATTCCCGGCATTCTTCTCGTCACGCCGAAGCGGTTTCATGATGCCCGAGGGGTCTTTGCCGAGCTTTACAACGCAAAAGAACTCGAAGAAGCCGGCATCAGAGACGTGTTCGTTCAGGATAACTTTTCGCTCTCATCAAGGGTTGGCACTGTTCGAGGTTTGCATTTTCAGGCCTCGCCGTATTCGCAGGTCAAGCTCGTTCGGGTGAGCCGCGGCCGCATATTGGACGTTGCTGTCGATCTTCGGCCATCATCGCCCACTTACAAGCGGCACGTTTCGGTGGAATTATCGGCAGAGAACGGCGTCCAAATATATATACCCAACGGTTTTGCGCACGGATTCTGCACTCTGGAACCCGAGACGGAGCTCGTCTACAAAGTATCCAGTCATTATGCTCCGGCGGCAGAAGGCGGCATACTGTGGTCTGATCCGGAGCTGGGGATTGACTGGCCGATTAGCGAGCGGGATGTGATTTTATCGGAGAAGGATGCGAATCTTCCTTTGCTGAAAGACATCGCGGGGATGGGCTGATCGTCATTTAAACGCGGGGGCGGAAGGATGAGAGTCGTCGTCACGGGGGGCGCCGGTTTTATAGGATCGGCACTCGTACGCCACCTCGTGCTGGATCGTGGCTGGGACGTGCTCAATGTCGATAAGCTCACGTATGCCGCAAATCTGCAGTCCCTTGCTTCGGTAACCGACAAGAAGAATTACCGGTTTGTCCTTGCCGACATTTGCGAGCCGGATGCGATGGCTCGCACTTTCGCAGACTTTCAACCTGATGCGGTGATGCACCTCGCTGCAGAGAGCCATGTTGATCGATCCATCACGTCTTCCGCAGAGTTTATCAAAACAAACGTTCTTGGAACTCACGTTCTCCTCGAGGCGAGCCGGCATTACTGGGATGGCCTGACCGGGGAGCAGCGGAAGAGCTTCAGGTTTCTGCACGTCTCGACTGACGAGGTTTACGGCAGTCTCGACGACGGCGGCTTCTTTGTCGAGAGTACGGCCTACGATCCGCGATCACCGTATTCGGCGAGCAAGGCTTCTTCCGACCATCTCGTGAGCGCGTGGCGCGAAACGTACGGACTGCCGGCGCTGATAACGAATTGCTCGAACAATTATGGTCCGTATCATTTCCCCGAGAAGCTCATTCCTCTTGTCCTATTGAATGCGCTGGAGAAGCGGCCTTTGCCGGTTTACGGCGACGGTCGGAATGTCCGGGACTGGCTTTACGTCGAGGACCACGTGAAAGCCCTTACGATGGTTCTGGAAAGAGGCCGCGTGGGTGAAACGTACAATATCGGCGGAAGAGCGCCGATGGAGAACATTTCGGTGGTCGAGAGGATCTGCGACGTTCTCGATACCCTTCGGCCGAATGGTGACTCGCGTCGGAGCCTCATTACGTTTGTACCCGATCGTCCGGGACACGACAGGCGCTATGCGATCGATCCTTCCAAAATCGAGACCGAGCTTGGGTGGCGACCTGAGAACACCTTCGATACCGGCATTGCGGCGACCGTCGAATGGTATTTGCTCAATGAGTGGTGGTGGCGGCCGCTTCGCGATAAAGTTTATTCTGGAACGCGGCTGGGGTTGCTTCAAACTCCGCCACCGGAAGACGGCGCATTGGCGGAGCGGGTCGTGTGACCGACGTCCCTTGCAGCACGTTCATCATCGGTAAAAGTGGTCAGGTCAGCAGCTCTCTCCTTGAGGCGTTGCGCGCCGAAGACAATCGCGTTTTTGCCTGCGGGCGGCCGGAGATCGATCTCTTGGATCCCGAATCCGTGAGGCGCGCCATTCTGGCAGCCCGGCCCAAGGTCGTTGTGAACGCCGCTGCCTACACGGCCGTCGACAGGGCCGAGGACGAACCCGAGATTGCTTACGCTGTCAACGCCGCCGGTGCGGAGGCGGCCGCCAAAGCTGCGGCCGAGATCGATGCCGCGATCATTCATTTCTCGACTGATTATGTCTTCGACGGGAGCAAACGTACGCCCTACGTCGAGACAGATCCCGTGTCGCCCATCGGGGTCTACGGGCGTAGCAAACAAGAGGGCGAGGTTCGCGTTGCCGCCGCCAATCCGAAGCATATCATTCTCCGTACGGCTTGGATTTTCAGTCCGTTTGGAGGCAACTTTGCGAAGACCATGTTGCGGTTGAGCAAGGAGCGCCGAGAAATCAAAGTCGTTGACGATCAGTGCGGAAATCCAACGCATGCGTTGGATCTGGCAGAGCTGGTCCGCAAGGTTCTTCCGCTTGCAAGCGCACAGTCGCCGGATCCGCGGATTTTCGGGACCTTTCATACCGTGAACCACGGTGAGACGACGTGGTTCGGCTTTGCCAAAGCCATTCTCGAAGGTGCGGCTCAGAGGGGCGGAAGCGAGGTCGCTGTGCTACCGATCGGCACCAAGGATTATCCGACGAAGGCTGAGCGGCCGGCCTATTCGGTGCTCTCTACGGACAAGCTCCGCGACGTCACGGGCTTTCAGCTTCGGCCCTGGAGGGAAGCACTTTCCGATTGTCTCGACCGGCTCGCGGGTTCTCCCCATCGTGTGGCTGCCGAGCGTTCGCAACAGATTGGCGGGAAATTCGCATGAGCACGCTAAAGGGGATCATTCTTGCAGGTGGAAGCGGGACGCGGCTTTATCCGCTTACGCTCACCATCTCGAAGCAGCTGCTTCCCGTCTACGATAAGCCGATGATCTATTATCCGCTGTCGACGCTGATGCTCGCGGGAATTCGAGACATTCTGATCATCACGACGCCGCACGATCAAGCGCTTTTCGAAAATCTTCTCGGAACCGGCGAGCAATTCGGGTTGCGATTGAGCTATGCCGTGCAGCCGGAACCGGAAGGTCTCGCGCAGGCCTTCGTCATCGGACGCGATTTCATTGGCAGCGATCGGTGTGCGCTCGTGCTGGGCGACAACATCTTTTACGGTCACGGTTTCGGCGAGCTGCTTCGAAGCGCGGCCAACCGCGCGGACGGCGCGACGGTTTTTGCCTACGAAGTCGCTGATCCCGAACGCTACGGCGTCGTGACTTTTGACCAAAGCGGCCGTGCGAAAGCGATCGATGAAAAGCCGCAAAGCCCAAAATCGAATTGGGCGGTCACGGGCCTTTATTTTTACGACGAGCGCGTCGTCGAATTGGCGTCACAAGTCAAACCTTCGGCGCGAGGCGAACTCGAGATCACGACGCTGAATGAAATGTACCTCAACCTTGGTTCGCTCCACATCGAGAAAATGGGGCGAGGCTTTGCGTGGCTCGATACCGGTACTTTCGACAGTCTGAAGGATGCGAGCGACTACATCGCGACGATCGAGCGGCGTCAGGGACTTAAAATTTCATGCCCCGAAGAAATTGCGGTGCGCATGGGGTTCATTTCGCCCTCGGCTCTGGAGCCATGGCTTAGCCGCTTGGGGAAGAGCGCTTATGCGGCGTACGTCCGGCACGTCATCGCCAACATTTGAGGGCTAGTCCTCATTTCAGGATGGATACAAGCTTATAATATGAATTTCGTAACGAAGGTCACTGTAGGAGTGCCGCCTGCGAGAAGTTGAGCGTTCTATGTTTGGAAGCAATACTGCCGTTTTCGTTGCCCTTTTCGCCTCGATGGCATTGACGGCGTGCGCGGCAACCGAGAAGCCGGGGCTACAGAATTCAAACGCCATCAGCGTGACGCGCGCGCAGTCTCCGGACTATGATTTTGTCGTCTCCATTCCGGCCGCGCAGAGTTCGGGATACGACCCGAACGACAAAGAGACCCGAGACAGAACAGCGTTATCGGCTTTGAAAGACCAGTGTGAAGCCCCGCAAGTGGTCGGCGAGACTGTCATTACGAGCGGAACGTTTCTGCTCGGAGATCAGTCTCGCGCCTATGCGGTGCAGGTTAGGTGCTAGCTAGCCGTTGTCGAGGTCGGGCATTCCCGGCTTTCGAAGGACCGCCCGCGTTTTTCGTGCGCCGGAGAGCATAGCCAAATTGCCGCGTCTTGCTCTTCAGGTGCCGGGGCCGTATTGGAACCAGCGTGGACTTGAGTGCGGCCGACGGCCGCTGATTTGTTCATCCCTGGTCACTTCATGAAAGCCAAACGCGCGTGACGGTAAAAGTCGCTGCCTTCTACAAATTCGTCCCGATAGACGATCCCGCGGAGCTTCAGACGAGTCTCCGTGAGGTGTGTCTGGCGCATGCGATCAAGGGCACGATTCTGATTGCCCGCGAGGGTATCAACGCCACCGTTTCGGGAGCGAGTGGCGACATCGATGCGCTCATCGCGACAATTGTATCCGATGCGCGGTTTTCCGATCTCGAGGTGAAGTACTCGGAAGCCGGTGACCACCCGTTTCAGCGCCTCAAGGTAAAGATCAAGCGGGAGATCGTCACCTTCGGCGTTCCCGACGCCCAGCCAGCGGTCGCGACGGGTACGTTCGTTGAGCCCGATGCGTGGAATGCGCTGATCTCAGAGCCCGATGTTCTCGTGATCGATACGCGCAACGATTACGAATTTCAGGTCGGGACATTCGAGGGTGCGCACAATCCCGAGACGCGCGCCTTCAACGAGTTTCCGGATTATGTGAAGCGCACGCTCGCCAGCGATCCAAAACGTCGGATCGCAATGTTCTGCACAGGCGGCATCCGCTGCGAGAAGGCGAGTGCCTTTCTGCTTCGCGAGGGTTTTCCGAACGTCTACCAGCTCAACGGCGGCATCCTGCGGTATCTGGAAAAGGTGCCGCCGGAAGAAAGCCTCTGGCGCGGAGAGTGCTTCGTTTTTGACGAGCGGGTCGCGCTTGAGCACGGTGTCCGTCAGGGGCATCACACTCTCTGCTCGCAGTGTGGATTTCCAATCCGGAAACCGGATGAGAGCGTGACCACCCTTTGTGAGGGGTGTCGCGAATCGAAGGCGACCGCGGGCTGAAGGCCCGGAGAAACAGGCCGGATTTCAGGAAAATCGGGATCTCTTAACCCCTGGGCCGTACCTCGGCGGGAGTAGAACTGGTGCTTGCTCGCCGGGCGCCAAATGATGATATAGATCGTAGTGCTTCCGCCATTCTGACCGAACCATTTTCGCAAATGACTTTTCGCAACACCGACGATGACAATCCGAACGCGGAAGGGCGGGCGACGCTGGAGCAACTCGTCCGCTGGCGACGCGATGTACGTCGTTTCAAGACGGATGCTGTTCCTGATGCGTTGGTCGAGCGGCTTTTGCGGCTCGCCGATTTGGCGCCGTCGGTCGGCAACAGTCAGCCGTGGCGGATCGTCAACGTGCCGTCCTCCGAATTGCGGGCCGAGATCGTAGGCAATTTCGAAGCGGCGCGGATCCATGCCGGCGAGGGCTATAGCGGCGACCAGGCCGATCTCTATTATCGGTTGAAGCTCGCGGGCTTGAAAGCCGCGCCCGTGCATCTCGCGGTTTTTTGCGACCAGGGCGTGCTGCAGGGGCATGGGCTCGGACGGCATACGATGCCGGAGACGCTCGACCATTCCTGCGCGTGCATGGTGACGGTGCTTTGGCTTGCCGCGCGGGAAGCAGGCCTAGGCCTTGGTTGGGTGTCGATCGTCGATCCGGCTCAGGTCTCCAAGACCCTTGGAGCGCCCCCCGATTGGAAGCTCGTCGGCTATCTCCTGCTCGGCTGGCCCGAAGAAGAACATCTTGATCCCGAGCTCGAGCGGCATGGATGGCAGGAGCGGACGCCTTTCGAGACACGGTATTTTACAGCCGGTAACGCGCCGCTTTCGAATGAAGCGAAAGACGCGCGACCTGCAAAGCCAACACGACCGGGCTCAGTTACGCTCGTCGGCTCCGGGCCGGGTGATCCGGAGCTTTTGACGATCAAGGCGCTTTTCGCGCTGCAATCCGCTGACGCGGTGCTCTTCGACGATCTTGTCGCCAAGCCGATCCTCGATCTCGTCCGTCCGGGGGCGCGGCTGATCGATGTCGGCAAGCGCGGCTATCGCAAGTCGTGCAAGCAACCCGACATCAATGCGCAAATGGTATCGCTGGCGCGCGAGGGTCTCAAAGTCGTTCGTCTCAAGTCGGGCGATCCGTTGATCTTCGGGCGCGCCGGGGAGGAGATCGAAGCGTGTGAGGCGGCGGGCATTGCGATCAGCGTCGTGCCGGGGGTGACCTCCGCCCAAGGCGCAGCGGCCAATCTCAAGGTGTCGCTCACCAACCGCGATCATGCGCGCCGTTTGCAGTTCATTACCGCCCATGACCGTCGCGGGATGCTGCCCAAGGATATCGATTGGAGCGCCGTAGCCGACAGCGCGGCGACGACCGTTATCTACATGCCGAAGCGGACGCTCGCGGAACTTACTGAGATTGCGCTGGTGCACGGGCTCGACCCGAAAACACCGGCCATCGCGGTCGCCAATGCAACACGCCCGGACGAGCGCGTTTTCGTCTCGACCATCGGAGCCATTGCCGCGGCACTCGATGCGGCGCATCCGGATGGGCCGGTGCTTGTGATGCTCGGGGAGGCTTTGCGTTATGCAACGGCGCGAGATGCGGCGGAGCGGGCAGAACAGATCGCGGCAGCTCACGGCGTTTTGCCGGAGCAATCTTGATATCGACTGCGGTGCTCATCTCGCTCGCCCCCATTCCGTGCAATTGCTGTGACTGAGACACACACCCTCCTGGTTGTCGTCGCTGCGCTAGCGCTCGAAGCGGCCGTTGGCTATCCGGATTGGATTTATCAGCGCATCGGCCATCCCGTGTCCTGGATCGGCGCTCTCATTGCCGCGCTCGATCGTTGGCTTAACAGGGAAAGCGAGAGCGAAGCTGCGCGGCGCATGTCGGGCGTCCTGGCCTTGGCGATCATCGTCTTGACGGTCGGCGCTCTCGCCTGGTTGGTCGAGCGTGTGGCTGCGCATAGTGCGATCGGCGCTATTTTCATCGCGATACTGGCTTCGACGTTGATTGCAAGTCGAAGTCTTTACGACCATGTGGCCGCTGTCGCTCGCGCGCTCGACGAGGACGGACTCGCAGGGGCGCGGCTCGCGGTCGGTCGCATTGTCGGGCGCAATCCGCAGACGCTCGACGAACATGGAGTCGCGCGCGCCGCGATTGAAAGCCTCGCCGAGAATGCGTCCGACGGCATCGTCGCGCCGGTGTTCTGGTTCGCCTTTTTCGGGCTGCCGGGTCTCGCCGTTTACAAGGCGATCAACACGGCCGACAGCATGATTGGTCATCGGACGAAGCGGCATGAGGCGTTCGGATGGGCGGCGGCGCGGCTCGACGATCTCGTCAATCTGCCGGCGTCGCGGCTGACCGGATTGATGTTCGCCGCTGCGGCTCTCTTCATCCCGGGCGCATCGCCGGCCAGCGCGCTCGAGGCGATGTCTCGAGATGCTTCGAAACATCGGTCACCCAATGCCGGTTGGGCGGAAAGCGCGATGGCGGGAGCGCTGGGGTTCAAGCTCAACGGTCCGAAAGTTTATGGCGATGTGCGCGTCGAGGATGCCTATATGGGCAATGGCCGCCGCGAACTGACAGCGGACGATATTTACTCGGCGCTTCGGTTGGCGACGATTGCGTGGGGCATCATGATTACGACGCTGCTGCTCTTCGCCTTCATTTTGCGAGGCTGAGAAGATCGTCGATCGCTACATGCCGGGCGAGATGCTCGGCGAAGCTATCGAGAATATCATCGATTTCGGCTTCGTAGCTGTTGCTGGATGCTTCGACGCCGAAGGTTCCAAGAATAGCCGCGCGCGCCGCGTCGGAGGCGAAAATTCCGTGGACATAGCATCCGGCGACGCGGCCGTCCGGTGATGTTGCTCCGTCTCTCCGGCCATCGGCGAATGTCAGGATCGGGCGCGCTGTGTCTGGCCCCGAGGTTCGGCCGACGTGCATTTCATAGCCTTGAAAGGGTGCCCCTTTTGCGTTGAGCGTTCCCGTGACGGCTGCGAGCGTTTTCTCGGTTCCGAATTCCGTCTCGACGTCGAGCAGACCTAGGCCTTCGACGGTCCGCCGCGGGCCCTCGATGCCGGCAGGATCGGAAATGCGCTTCCCTAGCATCTGATAGCCGCCGCAAAGTCCGAGGACGCGGCCGCCGCGACGTACGTGAGCTTTGATATCGATATCCCAGCCTTCGGCGCGGAGTGCCGCTAGATCATCGATTGTCGCTTTCGAGCCGGGGAGGAGGATGAGGTCCGCATCCGCCGGAATGGGGCGGCCGGGTTCGATCATATTCACGGCGATGCTCGGCTCGCCGCGTAACGGATCGAGGTCGTCGAAATTCGAAATGCGCGGCAGTACCGGCACCGCGATGCGGAGCTTTACGCCCGCGTTCGATTTCGATGCTTTCGCGAGATCGCGCAGGGCGAGGGCGTCCTCAGCGGGAAGCTTTCGCGCGTCGTTGAAGAATGGCACGAGGCCGAGAGGCGCCCATCCCGTCATCTTCGCAATCGCCGCCATGCCGTCGGCGAAGAGCGTGGCGTCTCCGCGCATCTTGTTGACAATGAATCCTCGGATCATTGCCGCATCGTCCGGATCGAGAACGCGCTCGGTTCCAACGATACTGGCGATGACGCCACCGCGATCGATGTCGCCGATCAGAATCACCGGCACTCCCGCCGCGCGTGAGAAACCAAGGTTCGCAATGTCGTTTTTCCGGAGATTGATCTCCGAGGCGCTGCCTGCGCCTTCGACGAGAACGATATCGGCATCCGCTTTCAGACGGCCGAAGCTTTCGAGAACCGCCGGTAGAAGCTCGGGTTTTTTCGCTTGGAACTCGCGGGCTCTCGCAGAGCCGATCATCTTGCCTTGCACGACGATCTGGGCGCCCGTTTCGCTTTCGGGTTTGAGAAGGACCGGGTTCATGTGCACTGACGGCGCGACACGGGCGGCGCGTGCCTGAAGTGCTTGCGCGCGGCCGATCTCACCGCCATCGGCTGTCACGGCGGCGTTGTTCGACATGTTCTGCGGCTTGAACGGTAGGACGCGGATGCCGCGGTTTGCGAGGAGGCGACAAAGGCCCGCCACCATCAGCGATTTGCCGACATCCGAGCCTGTGCCTGAAAACATCAGGGCGCGCGCTGGCATTAGAACTCGATGCCTTCCTGCGCTTTGATGCCAGCCGCGAAGTGATGTTTCACGGCGGCCATTTCGGTCACGCCATCGGCGATCGCGATCAATTCCGGTTTGGCGTTGCGGCCCGTTACGACGACGTGGAGATCCGCCCGGCGCGCGCGGAGCGTTTCGATGACGTCGTCAAGCGGAAGGTAGTCGTAACGAAGCGCGATGTTGAGTTCGTCGAGGATGAGAAGGCGGATGGACGGATCGGCCATCAGCTCTTTCGCCTTCGCCCAGGCGCGCTCTGCCGCCGCGATATCGCGCGCTTTATCCTGGGTTTCCCACGTGAAGCCTTCGCCCATCGTGTGCCAGGAGACCTGGTCCCCAAACATGCGAAGTGCGTCGCGTTCGCCTGTTGCCCACGCGCCCTTGATGAATTGCACGACGCCGACGCGCCAGCCGTGTCCGAGTGCGCGCAAGACCAATCCGAACGCGGCCGTCGACTTGCCCTTTCCGGGGCCGGTGTGGACGAGGAGGACGCCTTTCTCGATCGCCTTCGAGGCGACCTCGGCATCTTGCACGGCTTTGCGCTTTGCCATCTTGGCCTTATGGCGTTCGGCCTCGTCGATCGTCGGATCGCTGGTCACCTTTCGTCAGCCTTTCAAAGTCAGCGGCAGGCCAGCAGCGACAAAAACAACTTTGTCCGCGACCGCTGCGATTTTCTGGTTGAGGCGTCCGGCCTCATCGCGAAACGCGCGGGCGAGCGCGTTCTCCGGCACGATGCCGAGACCCACCTCGTTCGAAACAATGACGCAAGGCGCGATCCGCTTTGAGAGAGCTGAGATCAACTCCTCGGTGGCATCGGGAATGGAACGTTCCGCGTGCATCAAGTTCGAAACCCACAAGGTCAAGCAATCGACGAGGGACGGCAGCTCAGATGTCCGGTTCGCCAGGGTGTCGGCGATGTCGAGAGGCGTTTCGTGCTGAACCCAGCCGCTGCTCCGGCGGCTTTGATGCCCTTTGATCCGCTCGGTCATCTCCCCGTCAAAGGCTTCGGCCGTGGCGATGTAGGCCCAAGGTCCGGGGAGGCTCGTCACAAGCCGTTCGGCATACAGGCTTTTGCCGGAGCGCGCCCCTCCGAGGACCAATGTCAGCTGCGGCAAGGATGTCGTCGGCATGGGCAGCTTTCGGGCGGTTTCGGGTACGCGATGGCGATTGACGAAGCATAGTCGCTCACTTATCGATGGTGAGGACGGTCCCTCGCAAGAGGGTTCTAAGGGAATGCGGTATTTACTCCGCAGCTGCCCCCGCAACTGTAAGCGGTGAGCGCTGGCGATATGACCACTGGGCAATACCCGGGAAGGTCGCCAGACGCTGAGACCCGCGAGCCAGGAGACCTGCCGTCTTAGAAAATTATTCAGACCGTCGCCGGTGGGGCGAGAAAGGTTAACATGCACTTCAGAATGCTTCGCGCACGCCATTGCGCGCCATCCCAACATGCGCGTGAATTCATTGCGGAGGCTCACATGGAAGCTTTCGCGTCCCGGCAGTATCCGCGCGCCGGCGTCCACATGTCCTCGGAGTTCTTTCAATGAGCGCGCGCAAGGTGCCTGTCACCATCGTCACGGGTTTTCTCGGCGCTGGTAAGACGACGCTCGTGCGGCACGCGATCGAGAATGCCGAAGGCCGCCGTCTGGCATTGATTGTCAATGAATTCGGCGATGTCGGTGTCGATGGCGCCATTCTTCGTTCGTGCGGTATCGAGAATTGCCCCGAAGAGAACATCGTCGAGCTGACGAACGGTTGCCTTTGCTGCACGGTCGCAGACGATTTCGTGCCGACGCTCGAAGCTTTGTTATCGCTTAATCCGCCGCCCGAGCACATCATCGTCGAGACGTCGGGCCTCGCATTGCCGAAGCCGCTGGTCAAAGCGTTCGAATGGCCGGATATCCGCAATCGCGTGACGGTCGACGGCGTCGTGACCGTGGTCGATGGTCCGGCCGTCAAGGCCGGCCGGTTCGCCGATGATCCGGTGAAGGTCGCGGCGCAGCGCGAGGCCGACCCCTCCGTCGATCATGAAAATCCGCTGGAGGAGGTCTACGAGGATCAGCTTCTCTGCGCCGATCTCGTTGTGTTGAACAAGACTGATCTCATGTCGGCCGAAGAGGCGGACCAGATCATTGAAGAGATCCGAAGCGGCGTTCCCCGCGCCATCAAAATCGTGGCGACGCGCGAGGGCCGTGTGCCCGCGAGCGTGCTGCTGGGGCTTTCGGCGGCCGCCGAGAACGATCTCGCCGCCCGTCCGTCGCATCACGACAACGAGCCGGATCACGATCACGACGATTTCGAAACGTTCATTGTCGAAGTGCCAGCTGTCGCGTCGCCCGCCGATCTTGCGACGCGCGCGAAGGCGATTGCGAATGCGCACGACGTGCTACGCATAAAGGGCTTCGCTGCGATCGATGGCAAGCCGATGCGGCTCTTGTTGCAGGGTGTGGGTGAACGCGTCGATACGCGGTACGAGCGCGCTTGGCGAGACGGCGAGGCGCGCGTTGGAAAGCTCGTCGTCATCGGTCAGAAGGGGCTCGACCGCGAGAGCATCACCAGGACACTGACAGGCGCAGCCTAATGCACATCGTCGTTCGCGAGAGCCGAGATCTCGATGAGGCCGCCGCGCCTCAGGATCTCGGACTTGCGCCCGCCGATATCATTTTTCTTTCGTTCTCCGATTCCGATTTGGCGATGACGGCAGCGGCGTTCCGTTCGGTTGCGGCCGGTGAACGGCCGAGCCTCCGCGTCGCCAATCTCAATGCGCTGCGCCATCCGATGTCGGTCGATCTCTTTGCGGATACGACGCTCAAAGGCACGAAGGCCGTTCTGATCCGGTTGCTCGGTGGCCTCGATTACTGGCGCTATGGCGGCGAGCAGATCGGCAAGCGCTGCCGCGAGCTTGGGATTGCGTTGGCCATCGTGCCGGGCGACGGCCGTCCCGACATTCGGCTTGCCGCGCTCTCCACGATTGAAGCGGAGGATCTCACGCGTCTCGGAGCGTTGCTCGATCAGGGCGGCGTCGAGAATACGCGCGCGGCGCTGCAGGGGCTGTTATCCCGGGCCGAAGGACAGGATGCGCGCATTGCTGAGCCGTCCGTCATACCGACTTATGGAATTTATCGCGAAAGTGCGACCTCGACGGACAATTGTGGAGCAGCGGCTGTCGTTTTCTATCGCTCGCATTTGCTCGCGGGCGATGTTGCACCCATCGACGCGCTGATTGATGCTCTCGATCATCGCGGCCTTTCGACGACTGCCTTGTACGTGCCTAGCCTGAAGGCGCCGGAAGCGGCGGCGTGGCTCGTAAGCGAACTCGCCCGGGTGCGCCCGAGCGTCGTCATCAATGCAACGGCGTTTGCCGCTCGCGATGGCGCAGAGGGCTCTCCGCTCGACCGATGCGACTGTGCGGTTCTGCAAGTCGCGCTCGCGAATTCATCGAGCGCTGCGTGGGAGAAATCGCAGCGCGGGCTCGGCGCATCCGATCTCGCGATGCATGTCGTTCTACCCGAACTCGATGGGCGGCTTTTTGCAGGCGTCGTGTCGTTCAAGCAGGAGGACGATCTCGGTCGCGATCTCGGGATGTCGCTTTTCCGGCATGCATCGTACGAGACGGGCGTCGAACACGTCGCGGACCTTGCGAGCGCCTGGGCGAAACTGAGAACGTCGCCGCGGCAGACGCGCCGCGTCGCGTTGCTGCTATCGACTTATCCGGGACGGCCGGATCAAATCGCGCACGCCGTCGGGCTCGATGGGCTCGAAAGCGCCTGCAAAATCGCGGCGCGATTGATTGACGAAGGTTACGCGATTTCCGCTCGTCCGGCGGGCTCGCAGGATCTCGTTCGGCAACTTGGTGACGATGCGCCGGCGGTTCGGTGGTCGCTCGAAGATTATCGCGCGGCCTTTGCTCAGCTTCCCGATGCCTTCCGCGATAGCGTTACGGAGGCGTGGGGTGAACCGGAGGCTGACAGCTTTGCTGCCGACGGCGCCTTTTCGTTTCGAGCTGCGGAGTTCGGAAATTTCCTGATCGGGTTGCAGCCGGAGCGTGGGCAGGTTCAGGACCGGAAGGCGCAGTATCACGATCCTTCCACACCGCCGCGGCATAGCTATGTCGCGTTCTATCTCTGGCTCAGACACGTCGCGAAGATCGATGCGCTGATCCATCTCGGCGCGCACGGCACGCTCGAATGGCTGCCGGGCAAGGCCATTGCGGGAAGCGAAGCCTGCGCGCCACGCGCACTGCTCGGGCCGGTGCCGATGATCTATCCGTTCATCGTCAACGATCCGGGCGAAGCGGCGCAGGCAAAGCGCAGGCTTGCCGCCGTGACGCTCGGACACCGTCCGCCGCCGATGATCGAGGCGGGACTGTCGGGAGATTTGAGCGATCTCGAACAGCTCGTCGATGAATTCTCGTCTGCGGATGGACTGGATCCGAGGCGGCGAAAGGTTTTGTCTGGACAGATCGTCGATGCCGCTTTTCGCGCCGGGATTGCGGAGCGCTGCGGTCTCGAAGCCGGCATGTCACCCGCCGATGCGCTGATGCGCATCGACGCGTTTCTTTGCGATGTGAAAGAGCTTGCGATCCGCGACGGTTTGCATGTGCTCGACGATACCGAACTCGATGCGATTGTTCGCGCGCTCGACGGAAAGTTCATCGAGCCCGGGCCTGCGGGTGCGCCGAGCCGCGGGCGCTCCGACGTTCTGCCGACCGGGCGCAATCTCTATAGCGTTGATCCGCGCAGCGTTCCGACACCGACCGCCTGGGCCAACGGGCGGCGCGCGGCAAAGGCCATTCTCGACCGATATGTCGGCGACCACGGTGATTGGCCGCGCGCTATCGTGCTCGACCTTTGGGGAAGTGCAACGCTGCGCACGGGCGGGGAAGAGCTTGCGACGGCGCTGGCTTTGCTCGGCGTCCGGCCGGTTTGGGATCATCGCTCCTACCGTGTCACTGGTATCGAGACGGAAGCGTTGGCTGAACTCGGCCGGCCGCGCGTTGACGTGACGTTGCGCATTTCCGGGCTTTTTCGCGATATGTTCGGTGCACAGCTCGCGCTTTTCGATAGCGCCGTATCGCTTGTTGCGGGTTTAGCGGAAGACGAGACTGATAATCCGTTGCGCTCGGCGCATGGCGAGAATGGGAGGATCGATCGCATTTTCGGCCCGGCCGATGGCAGTTACGGCTCAGGCGTGATGCAGCACATCGATCGCGGCGATTGGTCGAAACGCGAAGACCTCGGCGGGGCTTACCTCGAGAGTTCGGCTCACAGCTATCGCAATGAGGCGGCTGGTGCCGAGGCGGGAGAAGATTTCAAGGATCGCGTGAAGGCCGCTGATGCGTTCGTTCACGTCCAAGACCATAGCGAGATCGATCTTCTGACCGGCGGCGATTTCGCGGCCCACGAAGGCGGCTTCGCTGCGGCTGCATCCGCGGTCGGCAACAGCGATGTCGCGCTCTATCATGGCGATACGGCTGCGCCGGAGACGCCACGCGTCCGCACGCTTCAAGAGGAATGCGCGCGCGTCATTCACGGTCGCGCCGCCAATACGCGCTGGATTGAAGGGCAGATGCGCCACGGCTTTCGTGGCGCAGCGGAGATGGCGCAAAGTGTCGATGCGGCGTTCGCGTTCGCCGCGACTGCGTCGGCTGTCGATAATGGCGGTTTCGAACGGCTCTACAACGCGTACCTCGGCGATCCTGCGGTCGCGGCCTTCATCGAACGGGAAAATCCGGCGGCGATGGACGCGATGCGCCGGCGTTTCGCGGAGGCGATTTCGCGTGGGCTTTGGCAGCCGCGCCGCAACGATTTGGGAGCTGGAACACGCAAACCGCGCGAGGCTGCGGAATGACAGCGCCCGCTCATTTGATCAAAGGATGGTGTCCCGGCGCGCTTCGGCCGATGTGCTCGGGTGACGGGCTGCTCGTGCGCGTCAGGCCGCGTGCGGGGGCGTTTTCGGTTCCGACACTCAGGGCCATCGCGGAAACGGCGGCGCGTTTCGGGTCGGGTGAGATCGATCTTACCAATCGCGGCAATTTGCAATTGCGCGGCGTATCGGAGGACACCTTTGAACCGGCGATTGCTGCGCTACGTAGCGTGGACTTGATCGACACTTCGGCCGCGATCGAGGCGGTACGCAATGTCGTCGTCGATCCGCTGTGCAGCGTTGATCCCGATCGTGGGAATGTTCGCGATCTTGCTTCGCGGTTCGAGGATGCGCTCGCCGAAGATGCTAGGCTGTTGGCGCTTCCGGGAAAATTCGGATTTAGCTTTTCGGGCAATTCGGAGCTACGTGTCGGCGGCCGGACGGCCGATATCATGGTGGCATCGGAGGCCGATCGCTTTGTCATCGGCCTCGATGAAGCCGCAGATTTTTGTGCCGTCGTGCCGGAGAACGAGGTGATTAAAGCGACGCGCGGGCTTGCGCTGGCGTTTCTCGATCTTGCGGCCGAGCACGCGACCCTTAGGCGAATGAAGGATGCCGTCGCGCGGTTTGGCGCCGCGGAGATTTTCGAGATGGCCGGATTGAAAGCGTCTTCTCGGTCTCCAAAAGCGGAAGCCGTTTCCGCCCCCGCTGGAATGCTTGCGCGGGGCGATCGGGTATTTGGAGTTGGCATCGGGCTTCCGTTTGGACGCATAGCCGCCGGTCAAATCGAGCGGCTCTGCCAATCCGCAGCGGGAGTGAAGCTCGAGGACGTCTTCACAGGTTCGCAGCGTATTCTCATTTTCGCAGTCGGCGAGTGCGCGAGCGCCAAACGGCTTCTTCAAGCAGCCAATGATGCCGGATTGATCACGTCAAACGACGACGTTCGCTTGGAGATGGACGTTTGTCCTGGATCCCCCGGATGCGGAAATGCGACCACGGACACGCGTGCCGATGCGCGGCGATTGGTCGAGGCGCTGAACGGTACGTTGAGCGGCTATTCGGTTCACGTCTCCGGTTGCGAGAAGGGGTGTGCGCGGCGGTCGGCGGCGGATTTCACGCTCGTCGCTCACGCGGGGCGCTATGATCTCATACGCCGCGGCCGGCCGGGAGATCCGATCGCGTTGGCAAACGTTGAGGCGGATGATATCGGCAACGCTGTTTCGCGCTTCATTTTGGAATCCGCATCATGACGGTTCAGGACTACATTCGAGACGGCGCGGCGATCTATGCGCATTCGTTTGCGATCATTCGTGCCGAGGCGGATCTCGCGCGTTTCTCGCCGGAGGAAGAGCGTGTCGCCGTGCGGATCATTCATGCCTGCGGCATGGTCGAAATCGCGCGCGACATCATCATGTCGCTCACTTTTGCGCAAAGGGCTGCATCAGCCTTGGCAGAGGGTGCGCCCATTCTCTGCGATTCAATGATGGTCGCGGACGGCATTACGCGCGCACGATTGCCGGCGAAAAATCCGGTCGTCTGCACGCTTCGCGATCCGCGCGTTCCGGAGATCGCCGCCGAAATCGGCAATACGCGGACGGCGGCTGCGATGGAGCTTTGGCGGCCGCAGCTCGCTGGTTCCGTTGTCGTCGTCGGCAACGCTCCGACAGCGCTGTTCCGGCTTCTCGAGATGATGAACGCAGGGGCACCGAAGCCCGCGGCGGTCATCGGCATGCCGGTCGGTTTCGTGGGTGCCATTGAATCTAAAGAGGCGCTTGCTAGCGATGGGCGCGTTCCGTTCGCTATCGTGCGCGGCCGCAAGGGCGGTAGCGCCATGGCCGCAGCAGCCGTCAACGCGCTTGCGAGTGAGGCCGAATGAACGAGGTCAAGTCCGGAACGCTATTTGGTGTCGGTCTTGGGCCCGGTGATCCCGAGCTCATGACGCTGAAAGCGGTGCGCGTGCTCGGGGCAGCGCCAGTGGTCGCGCATTTCCGCAAGAGTGGCAGACCCGGTCACGCGCGTACGATTGCGAGCGCGCATATCTGCGAAAGCGTTATTGAGACGGCGTTCGATTATCCGGTGACGACCGAGATCGATTTTCGTGAAGACGGTTATGTCTCGGCTATCCGCGAATTTTATTCGCAATGCGCGGAGACGATTGCGGGGCATCTCGGTCAGGGGCGCGACGTGGCGCTTCTCTGCGAGGGCGATCCGTTCTTCTACGGCTCGTTTCTGCATATGTACGATCGCATCAAGGCGGCGCATCCGGTCACTGTGATACCGGGCATCACAGGCATGTCTGGCTGTTGGACGGCGGCGCGGGCGCCGATCACGTACGGTGATGACATATTGACGGTGCTGCCAGGAACGCTGGATCGCGCGGTTCTTGCGAAACATCTCGAGGGCGCAGACGCGGCCGTCATCATGAAGGTTGGTCACAACTTGCAGAAGATCAAGGAAGCGCTGACCGATGCGGGGCGTTTTCAAGATGCGATTTATGTCGAGCGCGGAACGATGCCGGGCGAACGGATCGTTCCGCTAGCCGACCTCGGCGATTGCGCGGTTCCCTATTTTTCGATCGTGTTGCTGCCGGGTGGCCGTGGGCGGCGCATCGCATGAAAGGGCAACTTGTCATCGCCGGCCTTGGACCCGGTCCTGAAGGCTGGGTCACGCCTGCTGCGACGGAGGCCGTCGCGGCTGCGGATATCATTCTCGGCTACACGCCCTATGTGAATCGCATCACCGCGCGGCCCGGGCAGATTCTTGAAGCTTCCGACAATCGCGAAGAGCTTGTGAGGGCCGAGCGCGCGTTGACGCTTGCGGCAAGCGGCCAACGCGTCGTTATGGTTTCTGGCGGAGATCCGGGCGTCTTCGCGATGGCGGCGGCAGTGTACGAGGCGGTCGAGAACAATCCGGCGTCGGCTGATGGCGTCGACATTCGCGTCGAGCCCGGCGTGACGGCGATGCTCGCGGCGGCGGCGCGCGTCGGTGCGCCATTGGGGCATGACTTTTGCGCAATTTCGCTTTCCGACAATTTGAAGCCGTGGACGACAATTGAGAAGCGATTGCGACTCGCCGCCGAAGCGGACTTCGTCATCGCGCTCTACAACCCTGCATCGAAAGCGCGTCCACAGCAGATCAAGCAGGCGTTTGAAATCTTGAGTGGGGTGCTTCCGGCCGACACGGTTGTCGTCTTCGCGCGCGCTGTCGGAAGGCCAGACGAAGAGATCGACGTAGCGACGCTCGGAAGCGCGCCAGATATGCTGTGCGATATGCGCACGCTTGTCATCATCGGATCGCGGGCGACGCGTAAGGTGAAGTCTGGCGATGGGCGCGCTTGGGTTTATACGCCGCGTTCGGAGCGACGTTGATGATGGGCTTTGATCCAGGCAAGCGCGTCATCCACGGATGTCACGGTCGATCGCGGGGCGATCGCGGGTCGTCGAACCATGTGAACTTTGATGCCGAGCTTGCGCGCGGCTTCGATCTTGGAATAGGCGGCATCTCCACCGGCGTTCTTGGCGAGCACGTGGCTGATGCCGCATCGGCTGAAAAGGTCGATGTCGTCTTTCGTTCGGAACGGTCCGCGCGCCGCGATGATCGTCGCGTGGGGAAGGTTCGCGGGTGGTTCGCTCGCATCGACGACGCGGATGACGTAACGATGCTGTGGCGCTTTACTCAGCGCGGTGATTGCCTGGCGGCCGAGACCGGAGAAGACGTCTTGTGGCGTCGCGGGCAGGCCAGCAATGGCGGCTTCGATGCTGTCGTACTCGGTCCAGTCATCGCCTTCTGCTCGCGTCCACGGCGGCCGCTCGATTGCGAGCAAAGGGATGCCGACCGCGGCGGCAGCGGCGATTGCGTTTCCGCTCATTTGAGCCGCGAACGGATGCGTCGCATCTATGACGAGATCGATATTCTCGGCTGTCAGATAGCCAGACAATCCCGCGACGCCTCCGAAGCCGCCGACGCGAACGGGCAGGGGACTCGCAATCGGATTGGCCGTGCGGCCCGCGAGCGACAGTGTTGCGGCGACGATTTTCTCATCCGCCAAGCGTCGTGCGAGAGACGCCGCCTCGGTCGTTCCAGCGAGGAGCAATACACGCAACAGTCTGTCAGATTTTGCCATCATGCTCGGAGCCCAATGCCATGAGCGGACGCTGGTTGTCCATCATCGGCATTGGCGAAGACGGCCGAACAGGGTTGTCTCCAGCAGCCTGTAGGTTGCTCGATGCGGCGGAGCTTGTCGTCGGCGGAAGGCGTCATCTCGATCTCGCTGGCGATACGCCGGGAGAGAAGATGGAGTGGGCGAAGCCGCTCGACGCAACGGCTACGACGATCCTGGCGCGACGCGGAACGCCCGTGGTTGTGCTCGCGTCCGGCGATCCGTTCTGGTTTGGGGCGGGGGCGACGCTCGCGCGGTCGATACCGATCGAGGACATGCAGGTTCTGCCTGCGCCTTCGACGTTTTCGCTGGCTGCTTCGCGGCTCGGCTGGTCGCTGCAGGACGTGACGACGCTCGGGCTCAACATGAAGGGGCTGACGCCGCTGATCCGCCGTCACTTGCATCACGGCAGGCGGATTTTGGCTCTCGCGCTCAATGGTGAAACGCCGCGCGAGGTCGCGACGCTTTTGAGCGATGCCGGGTTTGGAGACAGCACAGTCTTCGTGATGGAAGCGCTTGGCGGACCGCGTGAGCGCATCAGAGACGTACGAGCGAAAGATTTTGATTTTGCGGCTGTCGATCCGCTGAATATCATTGCTGTCGATGTCGTTGCGCGTTCCGGCGCGATGCCGGTTCCGTACACCGCCGGGCTGCCCGATGATTACTTCGAGAACGACGGACAGCTGACCAAGCGTGAGGTCCGTGCGGTGACGTTGTCGTCGCTGCAGCCGGGAGCCGGACAGTTGCTCTGGGACGTCGGCGCGGGAAGCGGGTCGATCGGCATCGAATGGCTGCTGGCGCATCCGGCGAACACGGCGATTGGCATCGAGCGTGACGCAGAACGTGCTGCGAGGGCCGTGCGAAATTCCGTTAATCTCGGTGTGCCGCATCTCGACATTCGCCACGGTGCCGCGCCCGAGGCGTTGAGCGGTCTCGCTCAGCCGGATGCGGTTTTCATCGGTTGCGGTTCGGCCGGCGGAAAAGTCATCGAGGTTTGCTGGAATGCGTTGAAGCCGGGTGGGCGCATCGTTGCCAACGCGGTCACGCTTGAATCCGAGGTTGCCTTGCTTGCGGCTTATCAGAGCCACGGTGGAACGTTGACGCGATTGAGCATCGAACGTGCGGAGCCCGTTGGGAAGCTGACTGCCTGGCGCCCGGCAATGCCCGTTTTGCAGTGGGTTTCCGCAAAGGCTTATGGTGACGCATGATTGCAATCGGCATGGGGGCGAACAGCTCCGCCCATCCGGATGATTTTTTCGCGGCGCTCGAAGCGGCGCGTCGCGATGCGGGTGGGTGCGATGAGGTAGCGACGCTCGCCACCGCGACCTTTGCGGCTCGCGTCCAAGCAGCGGCATCGAAAGCCTCTGTTTCCTATCGGCCCTTGATGTTGATCGCGCTGCGCGAGAGAAGTGGGGACTGCGTTACGCGTTCAGAGCGATCTTTGTCTATGTTTGGCGTCACCTCGATTGCTGAGGCTGCCGCATTGGTCAGCGCGGGGCCGGGTTCACGACTTGTCATGCCGAGACGCGTCATCGGCAATATCACGGTCGCGGCGGCGGAATCGGCCCCCCGAACAGGACGGTCAAAATGACGGTTCATTTCATCGGTGCGGGTCCTGGCGCCCCAGATCTCATCACGGTGCGCGGACGCGATCTCATCGCGCGTTGTCCCGTTTGCCTTTACGCCGGTTCATTGGTTCCGCAGGCCCTGTTGGCGCATTGTCCGGAGGGTGCTGAAATCGTCGATACGGCGCCGATGACGCTCGATGAGATCGTCCAACGCATCGAGCAAGCGACGGGTGAGGGCAAGGATGTGGCGCGGCTCCATTCCGGCGACCTGTCGATTTGGAGCGCCCTTGGCGAGCAGCTTCGCCGTCTCGATCAGCTCAACATCGAATATACGATCACGCCCGGCGTGCCGGCCTTTGCCGCCGCGTCGGCAGTGCTGGCGCGCGAACTGACGCTTCCCGAGGTTGCGCAATCCGTGGTGCTAACACGGACATCGGGTCGTGCTTCGGCAATGCCTGAGAGCGAACAACTCGAAGCGTTTGCCGCAACCCGCGCGACTCTCGCTGTGCATCTTTCGATCCACGCGATTGCAGATGTCGTCAGGCGTCTTTTGCCCTTCTATGGACCGGATTGCCCGGCGGCCGTGGTCTATCGCGCGACGTGGCCGGAAGAGCAGATCATTCGCGGCACGCTGCAAACCATCGCTGCACAAACTGCTGAGGCGGGGCCGGAGCGCACGGCGCTGATTTTGGTGGGCGAGGTGCTCGGACGTGACGATTTCCGCGAAAGCGCTCTCTATAGCGTCGATTATCGCCGCCGTTTCCGCGGCGGTTAAAATAGGCGGCTGACCATGCCTGAAGCAGTGACGTTGCCGCCAGGATTGATGATCGCAGCTCCGCGTTCGGGTTCAGGGAAGACGACTGTGACGCTCGGTCTGCTTCGGGCGCTCGTAAGACGCGGGCTCGCGGTGCAGCCATTCAAATGCGGGCCGGATTACATCGATCCGGCGTTTCATGCCGTGGCGGCGGCTCGACCGTCCTACAACATCGATAGCTGGGCGATGCGCTGGGATCGCGCGGCCGATATCCTCACGCATTCGTCGCGTGGAGCGGATGTCGTTATTTGCGAAGCGTTGATGGGGCTCTTCGACGGCGTTTCCAAGGCGGGGGCATGGGGCAACGGCGCGAGCGCCGACCTCGCCGCGAAGACGGGCTGGCCCATCATTCTCGTGCTCGATGTCTCCGGCCAATCGCAAACAGCCGCTGCCGCCGCGCGGGGTTTTCAGGGGTTCCGCGAAGGCGTGACGATCGCTGGGGTCGTTCTCAATCGCGTGGGAAGTCCGCGCCACGTACGCTTTGCATCGGAGGCGCTGGAGGCCGCCGGACTTTCCGTCATTGGCGCGTTGCCGCGGGAAAACAGCGTCGTGCTCCCGGAACGGCATTTGGGTCTGGTGCAAGCCGAGGAGACGGTGGAGATCAACGCGCGGCTCGACGCGTTGGCGGACTTCATCGAAACGCATGTGGACGTCGCGCGTCTGCTCCGGCTTGCGACACCTGGATCGGTGGAGGTGGGAGGGCGTACGAAAGTCAAACCCCCTGCGCAGCGGATAGCGCTCGCGAGGGACGCCGCATTCTCGTTCGTCTATCCGCATCTTCTCGAAGGCTGGCGCGCGGCCGGTGCCGAAATCATTCCGTTCTCGCCGCTTGCGGATGAAGCGCCGGATCCCGGGGCCGACCTCGTTTGGTTGCCTGGCGGCTATCCGGAGCTTCATGCGGGCGCCTTGTCGAATGCCGATCGCTTCAAGTCGGGTATTACCGCGTTTGCCCGGTCCCGGCCGGTTCATGGGGAGTGCGGCGGGTACATGGCACTTGGGGCCGGCCTCGTCGATGCGGGGGGCCACCGTCATCAGATGACGGGGCTTCTGGGGCTCGAAACATCGTTCGCGAAGCGGAAGATGAACCTCGGGTATCGGCGGGCAGAGCTCCTGGCACCCTGTCCGCTAGGGGGAGCCGGGGAGCTTTTGACCGGGCACGAATTCCACTATGCGAGCATTCTCGCCTCGCCTGATGAACCCCTCTTTACAATGCAGAATTCGGACGGCGAGACGCTTTCGGGGGGCGGCAGCCGCCGAGGGCACGTTTCGGGGTCGTTTTTTCATTTTATCGATAAATAACCAGCGCCTTGGTCGGTCTTTCCGGCTAGGCTGCAGGCAAGGGCGCGCGCCGCCCGAAATACAAGTTAACCGGAAGTTCTGGAACTTTTTCGAACCCTGCGCATTTACGTCAGGGAAGGTTCGCCCGGAACCCGGTGTGCACACAAGTACTTACGGAATCCGTCAATAGGGTCTTTGCAAGATGGGCACAGGCAGTGATCCCAAACGAGGGGATTCAGCGACTATGCAGGCACCGTTACCGGTGGAGCTTCAGGGTCAGATAGGTCAGCGTTTGAGGGAAGCCTATATAGAACTCATTAACGAGCCAGTTCCGGATCGGTTCGTTGCGCTGCTTCAAAAGTTAAAGCAGCGCGAGGAGCAGAGTCGCGAGGAGGAGAGTAAGGAGGACAGTCGTGACGAAAAGTGACGACGACCTGCAAGCTCTTTTGATCGGGGCCGTTCCCAATCTCCGCGCATTCGCGAATTCGCTTTGCGGAGATCCGACGCGTGCAGACGATCTCGTGCAGGACACGCTCGTCAAGGCTTGGTCCAATCTGGAGGGCTTTGAAAAAGGCTCCAACCTGAAGGCCTGGCTCTTTACGATCCTCCGCAACACCTATTTTTCCGAACTTCGGAAACGCCGCCGCGAGGTCGAGGATGCCGATGGGGCTATGGCAGAGCGGATGTCGGTTCTTCCCGAGCAACACGTCCATATGGATCTCGTCGATTTCAAGAAGGCTTTCGGCGTCTTGAGCGATGACCAGAAGGAAGTTTTGCTTCTCGTCGGCGCAGAAGGCTTCTCGTACGAAGAGGCCGCGGAGATTACCAACGCCGCCGTGGGAACGGTCAAGAGCCGCGTCAATCGCGCCCGCGTGGCCTTGAACAAGGCCCTCGGTTTCGAGGCCGGCGAAAACTTCAATTCCAATGGCGAATTCGCCGGGATCACTCGGGCGGTCGGGCGAGGTTAGCCCGGTTGCTTCGTGATCTGGGACGGATAAGTTCATGGGGATGCACGAACGTAATACCCCCTATTCGAGATGGTCGTGTGTTTCGGCACAGTGATCCTCTCGCCATTAAACGAGATTACGAGGTGTCAAATGTCGATAGCCGAATCCATCGCTCCCCATCTGCCGTATCTGCGCCGCTATGCGCGATCGCTGACGGGAAGCCAGCAGTCCGGCGACAACTACGTCGCGGCGGTGCTGGAAGCGCTAATCGCCGATTCTGACGCGTTCGATAAATCGATCGCACCGCGCGTCGCGCTCTATCGCACTTTCACCAAGGTATGGAATTCGTTGGCGGTAAACCGTGTTTCCGATGATACGCGGCAGCTCGATAAGCCTCTTCCCGAGCGCCGGCTGGAAGCGATCACGCCGCTTCCGAGGCAGGCTTTTCTTCTTGTTTCGGTCGAAGGCTTCTCTACTGCGGAAGCAGCGCAGGTTCTGGATGTTACGCCGGCACATGTGACTGAGCTTCTGCAGCTGGCGGGTGCTGAGATCGCGGAGCAGCTGTCGGCCGACGTTCTTATCATCGAGGACGAACCGCTCATTGCAATGGATCTCGAAGCGCTTGTCGTTGACATCGGCCACCGTGTGCAGGGCGTCGCCCGGACGCATCAGGAGGCCGTCGCGGAAGTCGCCAAGAAGGCGCCGTCTCTCGTGCTCGCAGATATTCATCTGGCTGACGGAAGCTCGGGACTTGAGGCTGTGAATGAAATTCTCGAATCGATCAGCGTTCCGGTCATTTTCATCACCGCGTTCCCGGAACGGTTGCTTACGGGCACGAAGCCGGAGCCGGTATTCCTAATCACCAAACCCTTCGAGCCCGCCGTCGTCAAAGCAATGATCAGCCAATCACTGTTCTTCGGCCTTAAATCGAAAAAGTCCGGTCAACGCGCGGCGTGATGGATGCCAGTTCCTACTAAAGAAGAGGCGCGGTTCCGATGGAGCCGCGCCTCTTTTAGTAGACGGCCACTTTTAATCGTGCATCACGCTCGGCGTATGAAGCTCGCCACGATCGAGACGATGAAGAGGACGATTGCGACCCAGAAGATGAGCCGGGCTCCTTCCATCGCTGTGCCAGCGACGCCGCCAAAACCTAATGCGGCGGCGACGAGCGCCACGATCAAAAAGACGATCGCGTAATAAAGCAGGTTTCCCATTGGCTCCCATCCATTTCTAAATGCACAACAGGAGAACGTGCGCCAATCGTGCGCGGTTCCGATATCGTGGCGACCCGATGGCGGGTTGGAATGCGGAGTTCTGCCCCAAAAAGAGAAGAGTTCGCGCCGCTCGGGGGGAAGCGGTCGCGAACTCTCTTAAGTGGTGCCGTACCCTGGGCCACGGGGGAGTGGGGAGGGAGTATTGGGCACGGTCACATTGAATCAACGAAGGGATGGCGGCAGGGTTCCACGATCTCCTGACGCATTTTTCGCTATCCCGTGAGCTTTCTCATAAATCGCTCGCTTTCGATTCAAATGCGACGATGCCGCAGGCGGATCATCGCTCTGCCAAATGCATTACGTGTTGGAAAGGTTCGAGCAGCCTAATCGTAGTATCGGAAAATTCGTATCAACAGGCGGTTGGCACGAAGGGTAAGTCGTGGCATTGCATACGCTTCTCTCGATCATGCTTAGCTAGGTTATGGCCCGCCACAACATATCGCGGAGATTTGCAGCGTTTCTAACGTCGAATGCGACGAGAACGCTGTTGGTCTGGGTTTCAATCGCCGTTCTCTCTGGTCTTGCAGCAATCGTTGCTTGGCAATGGACGGTGACGGCTGCGGATCGCGTCGCGCAGACGTTGCTCTATCAACAGGGGCTGACGAAGTGGCTGAGCGCCGCGCAGGATCTCGAAATCGCGCAGCGCGGATATCTGCTTACCAGAGATCCAACTTATCTCGCTTCCTACGAGTCCGCGAAGAAGACCGTGAATGGCATCCATTCCGATTTCACCCGGATCGGCCGGAACAACTATGATCTGCTGGCTGAGATTGAGGCGGTTCACAAAGCGCAGCAGGAACATCTCTCGGCTATCGACAAGAGCATTTCAGAGGCGGGCAAGAGTACATTTCAAGCGGGTCCGCTTGCGCAGAATAGTCTCGACGTCGCGCTGTCGAACCGATTGCGTGACGAGATCGCCGCCGCAAGCCTGCAACAACAACGTCTTTTCGAACGGCGTGTTGCTCAATTTCACGACCAGAGCTTTTGGCTTCTTGCTGCGATGCTCGCGATATTGCTGGCGTGCGCCGCTTTGGCGATGGTCGCTTTGATCCGCGAGCGACAACGCGTGCAGGCGCTCGAGATCACGGCTCTGACGTTGACGTCAGCAAACCGATCGTTGGAAGCTCGTGTCAAGGCGCGCACCGAAGAGCTTGCGATCGAGCGGGATCGCGCGGAAGCGGAACGGGAGCGTGCAGAAGCGCTTCTCAGGGATGTTACGCATCGCATCGGCAATACGCTGTCGCTCGTCGTCGGATTTATCAATTTGCATATCCGGCACACATCCGATCCAAGATCTTTGAAAACGCTCACAGGTGCACGCGATCGCATCCATGCAATCGCGAGCGCGCAGCGGCGAATGAATGTCGTCAATGATCTCGAACTCGTGCGCATCGACACGCTCATTCAAGCCGTGCTGGACGACGTGATCGAAACGGCCGAGGAAGGCAAAATTCATTTGACGATAGAGGTGCCCCCGCTTCTGGCGCCTGCGCAAGTCGCGACGTCGCTTTGCGTCTTGGCGCAAGAGTTCGTCGTCAATTCCTACAAGCATGCATTTGGCGAGGATGGCGCAGGCCATGTGAATGTTCGGCTGCGACGCACCGGTGACATTGGAGCGGAACTGATCGTCGAAGATGACGGCAATGGGATCGATGCCAATCTTTATCCGGCAATCGGCAACGAGACCGATAAATTGCTTCACGCCAACGCGAGCCATGCGGGCGAAGGATTGGGTACGAAAATCGCGGCACTTCTAACGCGCCAATTTTCGGGAGCCATATCCTACGAGCCGGTGCGGCCGGGCCAGCCGCGACCGGGCACGCGCGTATCGATCAAATTGCCGGAGTTGACGTTGTCTGTGCCGGAAGACGAAGTTCCGGCCTCAGCAAAAGAAATGAAGACGACCGCTGTTTGATCGGTAGAGTCCGTCGGCACAACTCAACGGGAGTTGGGCAGTTCAGCGGACCTTCCAGCGCTCCGCGTAGGCTGGTGACAGCAGCAGGGCGCGAGGTTTAGGACGTAGCGAGCTTCCCGTTTCCATGCAGTCGACGACGAATGTGATCGCCGATTTCACCGCGCTCTCGGTGTATGGTTTGGTGATGACGCCGCAAGCAGACGAGAAGTCTTCGGGTATCTGCTTCGGATTTGAGGTCGTGAAAATCACGGTCGCATGCGTGTCTTCACTTAGGCGTCGTGCGACGGTCGTTCCGGTTATGCCATCGCTGAGATGAATGTCCACGAGCGCCAGATCGCAATCGGTGGTTTCCGCGAGCTTAAAGGCGCGTCGGGACGATCCAGCAATGCCGACAACTTGATGGCCCAGGTCCGTGACGATCGCTTCGAGCTCGTCGGCGACTATCGCTTCATCTTCGGTGATGAGAATTTTCACGGCCAGCGCCCCCGCTATATTGCCCCAACGGCAAGAACCTATGGGCAGGGGGGTGGTTCCATTCGTGTGAGAATTCCGCTGTTGAAAACAGCGGCTCAAGTTTTTGAGCCGCCTTTCCTGGCCTGTCCGATGTTCGCGAGAGGGCCGGTCAGCGTCCAAGTGAATTCGTGGGCGTTGCCATCAGCGTGAGCAGAAAGCTTCAGGCCTTGGGTCGAAAAGCGCTCGACGACCGACATACCGTAACCTTTTGGGCCGTGTGGCAGGAACGGCGGTCCTCCCGTTTCACGCCACGAGATCACAATCGTCGTTGGGCTGGGGAAGGACCATTCGAGCTTCACTTCGCCGGTTGCTGCCGACAAAGCGCCGTGTTCGACCGCATTGAGCGCGAGTTCCGTTAAGACCATTCCCAGCGTTTGGGCCGCTTCCGGTGTCAGCATGACCGGCGGTCCCATGATGGACACGCGGCCGGCGTCGGTTCGCGCAACCGCGCCGATTTCCGCCGCTGCCAAGGTCGCGAAATCGACGCTTTGCCAATCGGAGGCGACGATCAGGTCTTGAGAGGCCGCCAAACCTGCGACGCGAAGGGTGAAATCCTTGAGGTGGGATGTAACATCGACGGCGTCGCGGGCCGTTAGCCGTGCCATCGCGAGAATCAAAGCCAGAAGGTTTTTCGATCGATGTGAGACTTCGCGGAGAAGAGCGTCAGTCCGCGTAAGGCTGAGCTTTTGGTCTGTCACGTCATAGGCGACGCCTGCAAGGGTGGCGACTTTACCTTCATCTGCCTCGGTCGGGGCACCGCGCACGGCGATCCAGCGCGTCTCTCCATTGGGTCGGCGAACGCGAACTTCTACGGCCAAAGGCGTTGCGCCGGTGATCGCAGCGCCAATGGCCTTCAACAATCGGCGGCGGTCGTAACGCTCGACGCGGCGGATCAGCATGCGCGCCGGATGATCGTGCGCAGGTTGAAGATCGTTAAGAATTTCTGAAATTTCAGCGTCCCAGTGAATGGCGCCGGTTGCGAGGTCCCATTCCCAAACGCCAACATTGCCCGCGCGCAGAGCCTGGCGAAGTCGCTGTTCGCGGGCTCCGGCCGGTTCGCGCGATCTGGGCTTTGTGCCCTCGCTGTTGAATGGCAATGTCATGCCTGCTGTTGGGCTCGCGTTGGGATCTTCGTAAATGATCCGGGTCAACCACGTTGCGCCGGCAAACGATGCGACTGCCAGCAAAGATGAAAGCGTCGCAAACGTTATCCAGTTTCGTCCTGCGCGCTGTTCTTCAGCATTTTCTGGAATTTGTGCGGCAACTTTCCAACCGAACTGCTCGGTGTCAGCCACCGCTTCGACGAGTGCTGGGTTATTTGTATCAATCAAATTTTCTGCAATCGCCGACTTGCCGCGCGTTTTAGCGAGGATATGACCGTCCGGCCCTACTACGGAAATTGACCACGGTCCCCCCGTCGCAAAGTTTTTGAGTGCGGAGGCGATGTACGTCGACGGGATTCGCGCTTGGAGCAAAATGGGTCCAGAACCGCTCGATTGGGCCGCAATCCAAACGTCGATCCCTTTGTCCGGTGCGTGGTCAAAGGCTGTGATTTGCGGCGCCATTGTCGACAGGGCGGTTTCCGCTGCGGAACGTGCGGGGCCGTCGAGGTCGATCAGGCTCGCATCAAGGCTGCCGCCGGGCGACAAAACGTCGAGATTTTCGCTTCTCGTGAAAAGCAGAATGCCTTTCTGATCGAGCTCCGAGCGAAGGTTATCTTCACTATTTCCCGAAGTTGACGACAGAGCCTTCAATGTGCGGAGAAGGCCGTCCATTCGCTCGTCGACAAAGGATGCGGCGAGCCGCGCACGTGTCCGGGCATCCTCCTGCAGCACGGAAAGGCCACGGGAATGCGCCGCGCTCATCACGTATGCTGAAAACCCCAGGGACGGAACGAGAATTCCCAGGCAAAGAAGGCAGGTCGCGACCCTCGCAGAGGGAGCGGGAATTTTGAAACGGCCTAGGGATTTGGCTTGACCAGGCTGGCCAGCCTTCCCTGGTTGCTGCGTCTTCACAATTTCTTCTTATCGTCCCGGAAGGAATGCACAGAATCTCGCGCGAAATAAAATGCACGAGGGCCCCAATGGTTCCAATTTTACGGAGCCGGGACCATTTGCCAAGCCTATCGGTGTCGTTCCTGAGTATATCGTGAGAGGGTGGTTGCTCGCCACGATACTGACACAAGACCGGGCAAATTCTGGTTGGGTGAAAAAACGGCCGGAGATCATGACCGCATCGCGACTCCGCATCAGGTTCGTTTGGCTCACGCTGTTTGCCTTCAGCGTGCAATTTTGCGTCGCTTCCTTCCATCATCATGCCAGCCGTGAAGTCGGCGCCCGGTCCATCGTCGCCTTTGCCGGTCATTGCACGCAAACGCCAACGAAGCCCTGTGCGCCATCCGGCGATGACCACCACGGCTGCGTGCTCTGCTGGGCAACAGCGGTTGCTGCGACATCGCTCGTTCCTTCGCTTTTTGATTTTCCCGCACCTACTGAAGTTGCTTTCGTTCACCTTCAGGCGCCTCTCAACGCTCAGAGCAGCATAGTTCGCTGCTATGAACTTCGTGCGCGTGGTCCTCCGCAGGCGCAATTCGCCTGAGCCACGAAGACCGCTTTTGCGTCTTCGTTCAGCTAGCAATCCGCCTTCCCGTCATCGGCTGCGTTTTTCGCGATCCGCGATCGTGCTTCGACGCCGCCAAGCCAAACGCCGTGCCATGGCGCGTGGCAGCGCATTCATCCAATTGGAGAGACCCATGTCGAAAGTTCTTTCAGGATTGGCCTCGGTGGCCATTTTCGTTGCGGGACCTGCATTCGCCGAGGAGGCAACACACAGGCAACTCGGCCCGCACGTGCACGGGCAAGGCACACTCGATATTGCCATCGAGGGCAAGAAAATCGAGATGGAACTGCTGTCGCCGGGAATGGATATCGTCGGCTTCGAGCATGTCGCCTCGACCGAGGAACAGAAAGCGGCAGTCGAGAAAGCAAAGGCGAAGCTCGCTGATGTTCTAGCCGTTTTCAAACTACCCGCTTCGGCGAACTGCAAGGCGGAGGCGGTCAGCGTCGAGAATCGAAAAGAGACGCACAAGCCTGGGGAAAAGGACGATGATGATGACGACAAGCCGGGCGCGCCGCAGCACTCCGAGTTCCATGCGACGTACACAATCAGTTGCGAGGCTCCGGAAAACGTGACCGGGCTCGAAACGATCTATTTCAATAGCTTTGCGGGTGCGCAGCTTCTCAACGTCAACATCACATCGCCGAAGGGACAAACGCAGGCGCAGATGACGCGCGATAAGCCGGCGCTCGATCTGACGGGCGTGATGTAGCCATGAGTGAATATATCGTGGCTTCACGAGACACGCGGATAGAGGGCGAAAGCCCTCTTGACGCGGTTTCGTTCGAGAACGTGCATTACTCCTGGCCCGGGACCTCGCCGTTCTCCCTTACGATCAAAAAGTTTTCGCTTGGCCGCGAGGAGAAGCTTTTGCTTCTTGGTCCGTCGGGAAGCGGGAAGAGCACGTTCCTCAGTCTGCTTGCGGGAATCGTATCTCCGAACGAAGGGCGGATCGATGTGGCCGGCACCGAGATGGCGAAGCTCAGCGGAGCGCGGCGCGACCGGTTTCGCGTCGACAACTTCGGCATCATCTTCCAGATGTTCAATCTGCTGCCTTACGCGTCGCTCATCGACAACGTGTTGCTGCCGCTCAGGTTCTCTCGCACGCGGCGCGAAAATGCGCTTCGAGAGGGATCGATCGATGACGTTGCGCGAGGGTTGCTCGTGGCGCTCGGTCTCGACGAGACGGTGATTGCGACAGTGAAGGCTGCGAGCTTGAGCGTCGGGCAGCAGCAGCGCGTCGCCGCGGCGCGGGCATTGATCGGTGCGCCGCAAATTCTGGTGGCGGATGAGCCGACGTCGGCGCTCGATCGAAATACGGAAGAGGCGTTTCTAAAGCTCTTGTTTGCGCAAAGCGAGAAGGCAGGTACGAGCGTCATCATGGTCAGTCACGATGAGGGATTGGCGCCGCATTTCGATCGCGTCGTGCGTCTCGACGAAATCGCCGTCTCGTCGCGAGGTGCCGTGAAATGATGATTTTTCGTCTCGCGTTTCAGTCATTGCTCAACCGCTGGGTGACGGCGTGCCTGACGGTTCTGGCCATTGCCGTGAGCGTCATGCTGCTGCTCGGGGTCGAGAAAGTTCGCACCGGTGCGCGGCAGAGCTTCGCCGACACGATTTCGGGAACGGATTTGATCGTCGGGGCGCGCAGTGGCAGCCTCAATCTGCTGCTCTACTCTGTTTTTCGCATCGGAAACGCGACCAACAACGTGACCTGGAAGAGCTATCAGGACATCGCAAAGATGCCTGAGGTTTCCTGGATCGTTCCGATGTCGCTTGGCGACAGCCACCACGGCTTTCGCGTGCTCGGCACGAATGCCGATTACTTTACGCACTACAAATTCCGTCACGGCCAGAGCATGACGTTTGCATCGGGCGGTCCATTCACGGATTTGTTCGATGCGGTCATCGGATCGGATGTCGCGGACGCGCTGGGATACAAGGTTGGAGACAGGATCGTCGTCGCGCACGGTGTCGGCTCGATCTCGTTCGTCGAGCATGAGGACAAGCCGTTCCGCGTTTCTGGCATCCTCGCAAAAACGGGCACGCCGATAGACCGGACGGTGCACGTCAGCCTCGAAGCCATCGAAGCTATTCACATCGATTGGCAGAATGGCGCGCCTGTTCCCGGCGAAAATATCTCGGCGGATGCGGTGCGCAAGATGGATCTCACGCCGCGCGCCATAACGGCGGCGATGGTCGGTCTCAACTCGAAGCTTGCAACATTCAAAGTGCAACGACGGATCAACGATTATCCGGAGGAGCCGTTATCGGCGATCATGCCGGGCGTTGCTCTGCAGGAGCTTTGGGGACTTATCGGAACAGCCGAGACGGCTCTATCTGTTGTTTCGGCGATGGTCGTTGCGACGGCGCTGCTCGGCATGGTGACGATGATCCTGACCACGCTCAACGAGCGGCGTCGCGAGATGGCGATCTTGCGCTCGGTCGGCGCGACACCGGCAACGGTGCTTGGACTGCTTGCGGCTGAAGGCGGACTGTTGACGCTCGCGGGCGTTATTGCCGGAACGCTTGGTCTTTACGTGGGGCTCTATCTGATGCGGCCCTATATCGATCACACGTATGGGCTGAGCCTCGCGATCGATCCGCCGCGACCCGATGAATGGTTGAAGCTCGGGTTGATCGTCGCCGCGGGGTTCATTGCTGGCTTGTTGCCGGCGATCCGAGCGTATCGGCTGTCGCTGGCTGACGGCATGATGGTCAGAGTGTGATCGGTTTCATTTTTTGGAAGGATGCAGCTATGGCATCGAAACATCTTCTGGCTCTGGGCGTCTTGCTCCCCCTCGCGTTTTCCGTTGTGGCGTCTTCGAACGTCGTTGCCGATGCGCCTCTGCAACTCAAGTGGGCTGATCTCATACCAAAGAACGTGCCTGGCCCATCGCCGATGCAGTCGAAGACGTTTTTCGGTGGTTCGGTGCCGCCGGCTACGGATGCCGGTCCTCCTCCGCCTCCGCTGCCTGAGGGCAACTTCATGTCGGTGAAGCGGCGGCAGCCTGGGAGCGATCGTCCTCCGGCCATCGTGCAGGAGCTCGATGGGAAAAGCGTCGCCATCGGAGGCTACGTGGTGCCGCTCGATTTCGACGCGACGACGGTGAAGGAATTTCTTCTCGTTCCGTTTGTGGGGGCCTGCATCCACGTGCCCCCGCCTCCCGCCAATCAGATCATCTATGTGAAGACGGACAAGGGCTTCGAGATCGGGGGGGCCTTCGATCCGGTCACGGTCACGGGCAAAATCAACACGAGCGAGGCTTTTACCGGGCTCGCGGATGCCGGTTACACGATCACGGCAGACACCGTGGAACCGCGAAAACAGTAGGATTGGCAGGGTGGCCTCTGACGATCCCCAGCGGCGTCCGTCCTCGGATTTCGGCTAGCGGCGAGCGAAAAATTTCGTTTCGTCGGGCTGGCTAGGATTTCCATTTTAACAGATTGAGCCCCCGCAGTTAGGGGATTTCGACCGCCGAAACGTCTAATAAGCTCAGCATTTCTTCTTCGTTCATGGAGAAAGCACCCGTCGATAGGGTTGCTCTTAGGTCAATTCCAACCTGAGAGGTTCTCATGTCGTTTCTACCCCTGACGCGCAGATCGGCCATCGGTGCCGCCCTGGGCCTCGGCCTTGCTGGACTTTCCGGCTACGCCTCAGCCGCAGAAATCTCGTTGCTCAACGTTTCGTACGATCCGACCCGCGAACTCTATCAGGCCTACAACGCAGCCTTCACCAAGTATTGGAAGGCCAAGACGGGCGATGACGTAACGATCAAGCAGTCGCACGGCGGCTCGGGCAAGCAGGCTCGTTCGGTGATCGACGGCATCGACGCCGACGTCGTGACGCTGGCGCTCGCGGCCGACGTGGATGCGCTTCATAAGAACGGCGATCTGATCAAGGCAGACTGGATCAAGCGCCTTCCCGACAACTCGGCGCCTTATACGTCCACGATCGTTTTCCTCGTTCGTAAGGGCAACCCGAAGGGCATCAAGGATTGGTCTGATCTGGCTAAGGACGGCGTCGAGGTCGTGACGCCGAACCCGAAGACGTCGGGTGGTGCACGCTGGAACTATCTCGCTGCCTGGGGTTACGCGCTGAAGCAGCCCGGCGGTAGCGATGCTACGGCGAAAGATTTCGTCGCCAAGATCTACAAGAACACCAAGGTTCTGGATTCCGGCGCTCGTGGTTCGACGACGACTTTCGTCGAGCGTGGCATCGGCGACGTGTTGATCGCATGGGAAAATGAAGCCTATCTCTCGGTCAAAGAGCTCGGTCCCGACAAGTTCGAGATCGTCACGCCGTCGATTTCAATTCTTGCCGAGCCGAACGTTGCCGTCGTTGATAAGGTCGTCGACAAGCGCGGTACGCGAGCAGTTGCCGAGGAATATCTGAAGCATCTCTACAGCGAAGAAGGCCAGGAGATCGCAGCGCAGAATTTCTATCGTCCGCGCGATGCAAAGGTCGCTCAGAAGTACGCAAGCCAGTTTGGCAAGGTGCAGACGTTCACCATCGATGACGTCTTCGGCGGCTGGACCAAGGCGCAGGCTGAGCACTTCAAGGACGGTGGTGTATTCGATCAGATCTACACGCCTGGCAACAAGAGCTGAAATGCTCGCTAGAAACTGAATTCGTGCGCCGTTCCTCTCGCCCGGAAGCTCCTCCAGACCATTTCCGATGAGCAGGGCGGCGCACGAAGCAGGTTGATCGATCACTTCGTCGCGGAATTCGAAACAATGCTGATGTCAGGACAAGGTTGCGAGAGGTGTTGCGGGTCGTTTCTCCGCTAGCCGGATCCAGATCCGGAGCACCGCCTGTGAGTGCGAGTACTCAATCCTACGCCTCAGGACTTTGCAGACCATAGCCAGCCCCATCCCTAGGGCTCAGCATCAAGGGTGAATTCAATGTCGACAACTCTCATCGCTCCGGGACTTCGTTCGAGCGGACCCACACATTGGCAAACTTGGCTCGAGAGACGCGTTAGCGGCAGCATCCGAGTTACGCAGCGCGACTGGAACGATCCTCACCTACCCGAATGGTCGGCTCGCGTTCGTCGCGAAATTGCACACGCAACCGGCCCCATTTTCATCGCCGCCCACTCCTTCGGCGCCTTGGCCGCCGTCCAAGCCGCGAGCGACCACGCAGAGCGAATCGCTGGCGCACTCCTGGTCGCGCCGGCCGATCCCGAGACGTTCGGAGTGGCTGAATTTCTGCCGGTGAAGCCGTTGGCATTCCCGGTCGTGGTGGTCGCGAGCCGTAACGATCCTTGGATGGCAATCGATAAAGCGCGTCGCTGGGCGGATCTCTGGCGGGCCGATTTCGTCGATCTGGGCGAAGCGGGGCACATCAATGCCGAAGCCGGTTTTGGGCCGTGGCCCGAAGGTCTTGCGTTGCTTGAGAGACTGCGTCGCGCTGCCGAGTTCCGGTCGGCCGCTGAACGGCTCGCCGCATTGGACCTCTCTCAGTCGCGGCCGTTGCAAAGGCACTGGCTGGCTCGGAGGCGGCAAGCGCTTCGCGGATCGCAACCTCTCGATCATCGCGACATCGTGGGCGCAGCGGCGCTGCTCAGAGCAGCCGGCTGGACCGTTGGCGCGCCAGTTGTACCCGGTTGTGGTACACGATAGCCACTCCGCTGTACCACCCCGCGGAAGAGCTTGCTGCATTGGAACTCTTTTGATCCCGGCCATTGTGACGGCATCGGCTGGCTCGGCGACCCCGAGCGCTCCCCGGGTCACCTCTCAATTATCGCGAATATTGTAGGTGCTGCTGCGCTGCCCAGACCAGCCGGGGGACCTGTCGGTGCAACAGCTGTACCGTCGTGTGGTACAAGATAGTCACTCCGCTATTGCAGAAATACCAGCGTGGACGCGTGCGCTGTTGAACACTGTAATCAGATCATTAAAAACAAAAGGAGAAAGTAATGCACCAAAAGTAGCTAACAGACGGGGGTCTGAACTTACATGAAATTTTCACAGGGTACGCGGGGCCATTGGGGTCTTTGGGTTGCCGCTTTGATGATCAGCGGGTGGGCGATGCCTGCGGCTGCAGCGGATCTCGGCGGCAATTGCTGCGCCGATCTCGAAGAGCGCGTTGCCGAGCTTGAAGCCACGACGGCTCGCAAGGGCAACCGCAAAGTCAGCCTGACCGTGTCGGGCTGGGTAAACGAGAACGTGATCTGGTGGGACGACGGCAGCGAGAGAAATGCTTACGTCGGCACGAACCCGGTTGAACAATCTCGTTTCCGCTTCCTCGGCGAAGCTAAGATCAACGCCGATTGGTCTGCGGGCTACTTGCTTGAAATCGGGGTATATGGCGGCAACAGCAGCAAAACCGATCAGGATAACCCGGACGGCACGAGCGGCACCTCCAATATCCTTTCGGTTCGCAAGAGCAGCTGGTTCTTAAAGAGCAAGACTTTCGGTAAGCTCTCTGTCGGTCAGGACAGCACGGCGACCTACCATTTGCTCGACGACGCCGACACGACTCTAACGCGTAACTTCTACGACGCGGAAGGTCCTCCGGATTATCTCCAGAGCTTCTACCTCCGCGGTAAAGACGGGAGCAAGATCAATAGCGGAGGTAATCTGAAGTGGGGTGACGCGCTTCGCGGCTTCAACAACTCGACGCCGGGTGATGACGGACGCCGGAACGTTGTGCGCTACGAGTCGCCGGTGTTTGCTGGTTTCAACGTTGCGACGGCCTGGGGCGAAGACGATATCTGGGATGCGGCCTTGATCTACAAGGGCGAAGCCGGCGATTTCAATTACAACGCACGGGCCGGTTACGGCCAGTCGACGGATGGCTTCTCCACGCCTTGCCACGGCTCGGGCTCGTCGCCTGATAACGCACTCAATTGCGAGTGGTGGGGCGTATCTGGCTTCATTCAGCATGCCCCGACCGGCCTGTTCGTTTACGGCGGTTATGGCAAGCAGCATGATGGCTCGAACGATCCCGCCATCGACGCGAAAATTCTCGAGAAGGACAGCACAACTTGGTTCGTCCAGGGCGGCATCGAGAAGAAGTGGATCCCGCTGGGTAAGACCAACGTTTTCGGTATGTATCGCCAGGATGACGCTGGTTCGAACGTAACCAGCTCGGGTACCATCAGAACAACGGGTGCCAACATCAATTTCTGGGCAGTCGGTGCAGCGCAGAACATCGAAGCGGCCGACTCGACCCTCTACCTCGTCTATCAACATGCTGATGGCGATGTGAAGGTTGGCAATACGACAGATGCAACCGACCTGTCGGCGATGCAGCAGGTCATCGGCGGTATGAAGATCAACTTCTGATCTTGCGCCGCTCACCGGCGGCCATGACGGACATCTGATCCCCGTCAGATCTTTGCGAGAAGGGCGACCCAACCGGTCGTCCTTCTCGTTTTTTTTGCAAATGCTGCACCGCGTTGAGAAATGCTCCGAGCAGCAAAGTTCCCTCATAAGCTCATCACTTCTTCTTCGTTCTGCCGGTATCGCCGCTCGGGTATCCGTATTTGCAGATGCAAATATGATGGCGAAAGTCGCGGCGATGGTGATGGCCAGAAAAGAAGACTTTGAGAATTTCCAAGGCGCGGATAACGGCCCGACGAAGCTTTCAATCATCGTGGGCGAAAATTTGCGTCAGCTCAGGCGCAAGAATGGCTTGTCGCTCGAACAACTGGGTGCGTTGTCAGGCGTCAGCCGGGCGATGCTCGGGCAGATCGAAACTGGCAAAAGTGCTCCTACAATCAATCTGTTGGGCCGCATAGCGGAAGCTTTGAAAGTATCGGTCCCAAGTCTCATTTCCAGTCCGGGCGTGGGTGGGACGATCATCGTGCCGCGCGATCGGGCGACGGTCGTTTCGTCGAGCGAAGGCGGCTACGTCAGCCGCGCGCTTTTTCCGTGGGGCGATCCGCAGAGCATCGAAATTTACGAGGTTACGGTCAGCCCGCATCACCGCGAGACGTTTGCTGCTCAGGCGGCGGGTGCGAAAAAAAACCTCACCGTCATCTCAGGAAGCATCGAGATCATCGTCGGTGAGGATTCTCCAGCTCGGCTCGCCGAAGGCGATGCGATCCTCTTCAATGCGGATACGCCGCATCATTTTCGCAATCCTGGGGACGGTGAAGCAAAAGCATTTCTGGTCGTCACCGGCCTCGATGGTTCGAACGCGCGCGTGCGACAGGGTTAATGCTGTCTCTTCGTGGGTAATCCCGATAATCGAATATGCTTAGCATCTCTTATTTGTTAGCCGGGGGTTGGCTCTCAAATAGTGTGCATGTCGTTTGCTTTAGCAGAGAGATAAGCGGATGACTGCGAACCAAATCATATTCAGCACGGCACTGTCTTGGGCCGGCGTTTTGGCCGCCGCGGGGTTCGTGATCGTGGTGGCTTTGCTAGTTTAATGGGCGAGGGGAAATGTCTGGGGTGAATAAAAGGGTCCTTCCGGGCTTCGGGCTATCGCTCGGGTTCACGCTGGTCTACCTGTCGCTGATCGTTCTCATTCCGCTCTCCGCCGTTTTCATCAAAACTTCGACGATGAGCTGGCAGGAGTTTCTCGATGCGGTCGCTTCGCCGCGTGTCATCGCTTCTTATAAGCTGACGTTCGGGGCGTCGTTTCTGGCGGCTGTGATCAACGCCGTTTTCGGTTTGATGCTCGCCTGGGGTTTGACGCGCTATACGTTTCCGGGCCGGAAAATCGTCGATGCGTTGATCGATCTTCCCTTCGCTTTGCCGACGGCCGTCGCGGGCATCGCGCTTACGGCGATCTACGCGAAGAACGGTTGGATTGGCAGCCTTCTCGACCCGCTCGGCATCAAGATCGCGTTCGGTCCTCCCGGCGTGCTTGTTGCGCTCACGTTCATTGGCCTGCCGTTCGTCGTCAGAACGGTCCAGCCGGTGCTCGAAGATCTCGAAACTGAGTATGAGGAAGCTGCGGCGAGCCTCGGCGCGACGCGCTTGCAAGCGTTTCAGCGCGTGGTGTTTCCGACGCTCTTTCCGGCCTTGCTCACGGGCTTCGCTCTGGCGTTTGCGCGTGCCGTCGGGGAATACGGTTCGGTGATCTTCATCGCGGGCAATATTCCGATGGTTTCCGAAATTACGCCGCTGATCATCATCACGAAGCTCGAGCAATTCGATTACAAAGGCGCGACGGCCATTGCCTCCGTCATGCTGGTCATCTCATTCCTGCTTCTGCTTTTGATCAACGGGTTGCAGGCTTGGACGGCGCGGCGCACGGGGAGGACGATCTGATGGCTGGCGTTGCTGCAGCGTTCGATGCGCGGCCAGATACGGCCGGCAAGTTCGAAGCCAATCCTGCGACGCGGGATGCGGCTTGGGTGAAGTACTTGGTGATCGGCTTGGGCCTCACCTATTTCGCCGTCTTTCTCTTGCTGCCCCTTATCGCGGTCTTCGTGGAAGCTTTCCGCAAGGGCGCGGCCACATATTTCACGGCACTCGTCGAGCCCGATGCGCTGTCGGCCATTCGCCTGACGCTGTTGGCGGCGGTGCTGTCCGTTCCGCTCAATCTGCTTTTCGGGTTGTCGGCGGCCTGGGCAATCGCGAAGTTCCAGTTCCCGGGCAAGAATTTTCTGATCACCCTCATCGATCTGCCGTTCTCGGTTTCGCCGGTGGTCGCGGGCTTGATCTACGTTCTGGTGTTTGGTTTGCAGGGCTGGTTCGGGCCTTGGTTGCGCGATCATGATATAAAAATCATCTTCGCCGTGCCGGGCATCATCCTGGCGACGACGTTCGTCACGTTCCCCTTCATTGCGCGCGAACTCATCCCGTTGATGCAGGCGCAGGGCAAGGATGAAGAGGAGGCCGCGATCTCGCTCGGGGCTTCGGGCTTTCAGACATTCTGGCGCGTGACGATTCCGAACGTCAAATGGGCGCTGCTCTACGGCGTTATCCTTTGCAACGCGCGTGCGATGGGCGAGTTCGGCGCGGTGTCGGTCGTCTCCGGTCACATCCGCGGCGAGACCAACACGATGCCGCTGCACGTCGAAATTCTCTATAATGAATATCAGTTCGCCGCCGCCTTTGCTGTGGCGTCGCTGCTGGCGCTGCTGGCGCTGGTAACGCTGGTCTTGAAGACTTACGTCGAATGGCGCGCCCATCGTCCGATAACTGTGGAAGAGGTTTCATGAGCATCGAGGTCATTGGCGTCAGCAAGACGTTCGGCACGTTCAAGGCGCTGAATAACGTCTCCCTGAATTTTCCAGACGGCGAACTCGTGGCACTTCTCGGCCCATCGGGCTGCGGAAAGACGACGCTGTTGCGCGTCATTGCTGGTCTCGAGCATGCCGATACGGGTCGGATCGTGCTCGACGGCATCGACGCGACGGACAAGGATGTTCGTCAGCGCCGGGTTGGCTTCGTGTTTCAGCACTATGCGCTCTTCCGGCATATGACGGTGTTCGAAAACATCGCGTTCGGTCTTCGCGTGCGTCCTCGCAATGAGCGCCCGAGCGAAAAAGAAATTCGCGCCAAAGTCACGCGTCTGCTCGATCTGGTGCAGCTCGGCTGGGTTGCAAACCGCTTTCCGACGCAGCTTTCGGGCGGCCAGCGGCAGCGCATTGCGCTTGCCAGGGCGCTTGCCGTCGAACCGCGCGTTCTGCTTCTCGACGAGCCTTTCGGCGCGCTCGACGCCAAAGTTCGCAAGGAGCTTCGGCGGTGGCTTCGGACGTTGCACGACGAGCTGCACATCTCGTCGATCTTCGTGACGCACGATCAGGAAGAGGCGCTTGAGGTTTCCGACCGGATCGTTCTCGTCAACAAGGGAAGCGTCGAACAGATCGGCTCGCCGAGAGAGATCTACGAGCAGCCTGCGACAGCTTTTGCATATGGCTTTATCGGCGCGGTTAACGAGTTCCGCGGCCGCGTCGAGGGCGGCTATGTACGCGTGGGCGATGAGCGATTGCGCTTTGAGACCGGCAACTTCAAAGACGGTCAGGAGGTCATTGCCTTCAGCCGCCCGCACGATACCGAAATCATTGCGAACCCGCAGTCCGATGATGGGGTATCGGCAAGCATCAATCGAATTCTTGGCACAGGCTCGGTTGCGCGTGTAGAACTTGTCGCCAATGGCGACGCGCGCGAGGGGCGGAAAGACTTCTTCGAGGTCGAGATCCCAGGGTCTGAAATTCAGACGCTCGGATTATCGACGGGGCAACACGTTAAACTCAGGGGACGCCGCTTGAGCGTCTTTCCAACGCAGAACACAGCACAGGCAACTTCGTGAACTTTCAGCAACTCCGCATCATCCGTGAAACACTGCGGCGCAATTTCAATCTCACAGAAGTTGCCAACGCGCTCTACACCTCGCAATCAGGTGTTTCGAAACATATCAAAGATCTCGAAGACGAACTGGGAGTCGAACTCTTCGTACGCCGTGGCAAGCGGCTGCTGGGTCTCACCGAGCCCGGCAAGGAATTGGCGCTGATCGTCGATCGCATTCTGCTCGATACCGCCAATATCAAACGCCTTGCCGATCAGTTCGCTGGATCGGATCGCGGCGAGATCGTCATCGCAACGACGCATACGCAGGCGCGCTATGCGCTGCCGGGGCCGATCGCGGCTTTCCGGAAGGAATTTCCCAACGTTCATCTTGTTTTGCATCAGGGGACGCCGAGAGACATCGCGGCGATGCTGAACGACGGTACGGCGGACATCGGCATTGCTACCGAAGCGTTGGAAGACACGCCCGAGCATGTGACTTTCCCGTTCTATTCCTGGCATCACGGCGTCATCGTGCCAAAGGGACATCCGCTCGAAAGCGAGAAGCCTGTCACCTTGGAAAAGATCGCCGAATGGCCGATCATCACGTATCACGAAGGCTTCACCGGCCGGCCCGCGATCGATGCGGCTTTTGCCTCGGCTAATCTTACGCCCGATATCGTGATGGTCGCGCTCGACGCCGACGTCATCAAAACCTACGTCGAAGTCGGGCTTGGAATCGGCCTCGTCGGCTCCATGGCTTATGATGCGAACCGCGATACCGGTTTGACGCTGCTCGACAGCTCTCATCTTTTCCCGAAATCGACGTCGCGCATCGCGCTTCGCCGCGGCCGCTTCTTGCGCGGCTTCGCCTACCGGTTCCTCTCGCTTTGCTCGCCCGCGCTGACGGAGAAGGTCATCAAGGACGGCATAGCTGCGCCGACGGAGTGAAGCGCCTCGAGCCCGGGCCGACGACTAGGCCGTCTGAGCCTTCGACTTCAGGCTTCTGAACCACTCGAGGCTGTCGTAGGTCGAGGCGAGCGGCCGGTATTCGCAGCCGATCCATCCTTTGTATCCGATCCGGTCGAGATGCCGGAATATGAAGGGATAGTTGATCTCGCCCGTGCCCGGCTGGTGGCGGCCGGGCGTATCCGCGATCTGGATGTGGGCGATGATGTTCAGGTATTTGTCGATGGTCGGCGTCAGATCGCCTTCCATGATCTGCATATGATAGACGTCGTACTGCAGGCGTAGGTTCGGCGCTTCGACGGTTTCGATGATGTCCGCGGCTTTGGCCGTGGAATCGAGAAAGTAGCCGGGTATATCGCGGGTATTGATCGGTTCGATCAGCAGCGTCATGCCTTCGTCGGCCAGAGCTTTGGCCGCGAAGCGTAGGTTCTCGACATAGGTTTTGCGCATCGCCCGGTGATCCGCGCCGAGCGGGGCGATGCCTGCAAGGCAATGGAGCTGGGGGCAACCGAGCACCTTGGCGTATTTGACAGCGCGCCCGACGCTATCGCGAAATTCGCCGACGCGGTCTGGATAGATCGCAATGCCGCGTTCGCCCGCATCCCAATTGCCGGCGGGCAAATTGAAGAGCACTTGGCGTAGTCCATTTGCTTTCAGACGTGCAGCGATGTCGTCGGCGTCGAACTCGTAGGGAAAAAGAAACTCGGCGCCTTCGAAGCCTGCCGCGCTGGCCGCTTCGAAGCGATCGAGAAACGGCATCTCGTTGAACAAGAGCGATAGATTGGCCGCGAATTTTGGCATGATCGCCCTGCTTGCCGATGTAACCGATTAAGACGAAACGCGTTCGCGGTGGGCGGCCTGAAGGCGTCGGAAATCGTCGCCTGCATGATACGATGATCGCGTCAAAGGAGACGCTGCCACGAGCAGAAATCCCTTAGCGCGTGCGGCTTGTGCGAGACCTTCGAACTCGTCCGGCGAAACGTAGCGATCGACGGCTGCGTGTTTTCGCGTCGGCTGCAAATATTGGCCGATCGTCAGGAAGTCGACGCCTGCCGACCGGAGATCGTCCATGACTTGCAGAACTTCTTCGCGCTTTTCGCCAAGGCCGACCATGATTCCCGACTTCGTGAAAGTCTGAGAGTCGATTTCCTTGGCCCGCTGAAGAAGCCGCAACGAATGGAAGTAACGGGCGCCGGGGCGAATGCGCAGATAGAGAGCCGGCACAGTTTCAAGGTTGTGGTTGAAGACGTCGGGTCTCGCGGCAATCACAGTTTCGAGCGCGCCGTCCTTACGCAGGAAATCCGGCGTCAGAACCTCGATCGTCGTAGAGGGAGAGGCAACTCGAATGGCGCGGATGGTTTCGGCGAAGTGGCGTGCTCCTCCATCGGCGAGATCATCGCGATCGACGGAGGTTACGACTACGTGCTCAAGTGCGAGACGTGCGACGGCTTCGCCGACGCGTTGGGGCTCGCCTGAATCAAGTGCTGAAGGCAGGCCGGTCGCGACGTTGCAGAATGCGCAGGCGCGGGTGCATACGCCGCCCATGATCATCATCGTGGCGTGCCGCTTTTGCCAGCAATCGCCGATATTGGGGCAGGCTGCTTCCTCGCATACCGTGTGGAGCTTGTGTTCGCGAACGATGGCCCGCGTGTGGTCGTAGCCTGGCGATCCAGGCGCGCGGACACGCAACCAATTCGGTTTCGGCAACGACGGCGTTTCGGAGTGCGCGACTTTTTCAGGGTGGCGCGGGCGCGGCGTCGTGCCGGTGATGTCAAGCAAAGTGACCAAGGGCGCCATCAGGCAGGAGACAACTAATCCCACCATACTAACTGCTGCTGCGGGAATGTAACAGACACACCTTCATGCGGGCCGGTTGCGGCTCCCATGCGGTTACCCAAAAGAAAAGGGCGGCTCAGAGGCCGCCCTCAAACTCATGATGATTAGATCAGACGTTCGGTCACTGAACCTGAACGGCTGCGGCCTTATGGACGGGAAGCGCATCCGATTCCGAAGTCGAGGCCTTCGTTGCCGGGGCGCCTGCATCCGATTCCTTGCCGTGGGCCGAAACTTCACTCGGCTTGACCGGATCCGGAACTGCCATGGCCGGGCTTACGACCGGGTCGGCAAGCGGCTCGGACGTGGAAGCGGTTGCTTTCTTCTTTGCGCTCGAAGTGCTCGCCACCTTCTTTTTCTCAATCGAAGCTGACTGTTCGGTCTCGGATTTCGCCTCGGCAGATTTGTGCTTCGGCGCCTTTTCAGCGTCCTTCTGCTGAGGTGCCTGCTCCGACGTTGCCTTTTTGTCGAAGGGCTTCGGCGCTAGGGCCTGATCGTCATCGTCCCTCGTGGCGTCGCGGGATGCCTGATTCTGCGTGTCGTCTTGCGACGCAGACGCCGTCTGCTTCGGCTTTTCTTCCCAGAAGAAGAAGTTTTCGCCGCCATTCGATTGATTGCTGGCGGTGCGTGCGCTCGACGTTTTGCGAGAGTACGCGCCGTATTCATAGGACGACGAGTCCGACGATGCGGATGCCGACGCCGAAGCTGCACCTGCCGAAGCGGGCGCTGCCGAAGCTGCCCGTGGGTTCGAGTCAGCATCGCCGTAGCGCGGGTATTTATCGCCGGAAGAAATGGTCTTGGTCGAGAACTGCTGCCACGTGACCGTCACGCGCGTTCCAACCGGCACGCGCGGATAGAGATCGAGCACGTCCTCGTTGGTCATGCGGATGCAGCCGTGCGAAACGGCTTGGCCGATCGTCCAGGGCGCGTCGGTGCCGTGGATGCGGTAGGCGCTGCTGCCGAGGTACATCGCGCGAATTCCGAGCGGATTCATGGGATGGCCGCCCGGGACCCAACGCGGCAGGCGCGGGTTCTTGCTGACCATTTCCGGCGTCGGGGTCCACGGCGGGTTGACGCGCTTGTTCGTTACCGACGTCACACCCTGCCAGCGGGCTTCGCCGGTCGGGATCGCGACGGGATAGGTCATCGCTTCGCCCGGCTTTGTGATCCAATAGAGCCGGCGATCAGAGAACGAGACGATGATCTGACCGGGATTATACTTCGGATCGAACGACACGATGCTGCGGCCACCGCCGTACTCGGGGCTGCCGCCCCAGAGGAAGTCCACGAGGTCTTCGGCTTTTGCCGATGATGCGGACATCAACCCGCCTGCCATGACGATGGCGGCAACGGTTAATCCGCTAATGATACGCGGCAGGCTCATCGGGGGGATGCTCCGGGTTTGGTGAACAACAATATACCCTAAACGCAGAATGAGGGGGTCATCCTGTGCTTCTAATAGTGAAGAGCCGGTATAATTCAGTCTCGTTTTCATCGGCAGAGCAGGGAAGTCACAGTTCCGCGGGGATTGCATTCTGCCCCACTGACTTTCCTAGGGTTTTACGAATTTTCGAAGCATGTGTTGCGGTTTGATGACTGTAAAATCTGAGTTCGTTCTTTGTCTGCGCAGCCTTGACGGATTCCAGCATTGAAACTAGAACAAATGTAGAACATTATTGGGATTTCGCTGAAGGCGTTCCCTAAACGGACTTCTTTACCATGAGGTTCCTCTTGGATCCGAGAGATTCCACATCTGCCCCGGTTTTACCCACTGGGAAAGATGCGGTTATCGAGAATCTGCGTTCGCGGATTCTCCATATCGAGCGGCATGCTCCGCGCCGGGGCGCAGCTGCCCCCGAAATTGCGTCGTTGCCCCGCTCGGGGGGACGGCGGTCCCTTTGGGGGCTTGGCTGTCCGGTCTGTGACGATCTTCTGCCGAGAGGGCTCGAGACGAATTCCCTCCATGAGATCAAGGGTCGGCCTTCCGCCGTTCGCGGCGCGTCGGCGGCGGATTGGATGGCGGGGGTCGGTTTCGCGGCGCGCCTGGCGGTCCGCCGGCTCGATACGTTCGCGGCGACCCAAGGAGCACATGCTTCCGCTTCGATGGGGAGGCCGTGGGTGCTCTGGTGCTGGCCACGGCAGCTTGCGAGCGAATTCGGGTCTCCATCGGCGGCTGGCCTTGCGAGCCTCGGTCTCGATCCGTCGCGTCTCATTATCGTCGAGACGGCGCGTGCGGGCGACGCGTTGAACGCGATCGAAGAGAGCCTTCGGGCTCAGAGTCTCGCCGTCGTCATCGGCATTGTCGAAGAGGCGGAGTTAACGCCGGCGCGCCGCTTGAGCCTTGCGGCCGGGGAAACGGCAACGCCTTGCCTTCTCGTTACGCATCCCGCTTCCGAGCCCGCCGGGGCAACTGCTACGCGATGGCGCGTGAAGCAGATTGCGAGTGCGCCCCAATCTTTCGAGCCGCGAGCGCCGGGAGCTTCACGCTTTTCGATCGCGCTCGAGCGCTGCCGGGCGCGGCCTGAAAGCGCCGCGCGTCCCCCTATGTTTCTGGAGTGGAACGATGAAACGCGTCGTTTCGATTTGGCTTCCGTCGTGGCCGATCTTCCGGCTCAAACGCGCGGAACCGGCGACAGTCCCGTCTCAGCAGCCGTTCGCGCTTATTGAGAGCGGCGCACACGGTCTGACGATCGTGGCCGTCAACGGAGCTGCCGCGCGTCTCGGGATCGAAACGGGCACATCGCTGACCGATGCCAGGGCGGCGCATCCCTCTCTCTTGTCACGTCCCGCCGAGCCCGAGAAGGACCGTATCGCGCTTTTGAAGCTTGCGCGCTGGGCGGGCCGCTTTGGTCCCAACCGTCACGTCGACGGCAGCGATGGCTTGTGGATCGATATTACGGGCGTTGCTCATCTGTTCGGCGGCGAAGAGAACTTGCTCGATGACATGATGCAGCATCTTTTGTCGTTCGGCGTCGCCGTGCAGGCGGGGCTGGCCGATACGCTTGGCGCGGCGCATGCTCTTGCCCGGTTCGGCTGTCCGCCCGATGCGGCATGGGCGATGGCACCGGCCGGTGAGACGCGCGCGGCGATCCACTTTCTTCCCGTCGAGGCGCTGCGGCTCGATGCTCCGCGTATTCTGCTGCTGAAGCGCTTGGGCCTTCGTCACATCGGCCAGCTCTACGATATTCCGCGCGATAGCCTGGCGCGCCGGTTTCGTTCGTCCGATGTCGCGGCTGCCGTTCTCGTGCGGCTCGATCAGGCGCTTGGGATGCTGGAGGAGCCGCGTCGGCCGATGCAGCCGCCGCCCGTGCTGTCAGTCGCGCGGGCTTTTGCGGAGCCGCTGATTTCTTCGGAAGCGCTGGAAGCATTCACGAATGAACTTGCGGGGGAACTCGCTGCGGCGCTCACGGCCAAGGATCTCGGCGTGCGGGTTCTTCGTCTGACGTTCTATCGCGCCGACGGCACGAGCGGGACCATATCGGCTGCCATGAGCACGCCGTGTCATGAGGCGGCCCACATGATGGCGCTGCTCAGCGAGAAGTTTTCGAGCATCGAAGCAGGCTTCGGGATCGATATTCTCCGGCTCGATGCGGTGCGTGCGGGAAGGCGCGCCGCCAGCCAGAAGGGTTTTGCGGGACCTGAGGGCGCGGCCTTTCGCGATCCGTCGGAGCTTGTCGATCGTCTTGCCAATCGCTTCGGGCGCGAGGCGATCACGGTTTTGCGTCCGCAGGGAAGCCACATCCCGGAACGTGCGGAAATTCGGCTTTCTGCGATCGATGCTTTGGCGGCTGAAACGTCCTCGCGCGTCGCTCACTACGCACCGCCTTGGCCCTATCCGAAGAGATTGCTTCGCCCGGCCTTCATGCTTTCGCGGCCCGAGCCGATCGAAGTCACGGCCGGCGTGCCGGATGGACCGCCGGCGAGCTTCATCTGGCGGCGTGTCGAGCGTCGCGTGGCGCGCGCCGAGGGACCGGAGCGCATCGCGCCTGAATGGTGGCGGACGCTCTATCTCGATGAAGATCAGAAGCGGCCGCGCACGCGCGACTATTACCGGATCGAGGATCAGCAAGGCGCGATGTACTGGGTTTTCCGGCATGGCCTCTATGAGGGCGAAGAGACATCTGAGCGGCCCTCGTGGTTTCTGCATGGGCTCTTTGCGTGAGGGGATGTCCATGACAGTCCGCTACGCCGAGCTTCAGGTGACGACGAACTTCTCATTTCTTCGCGGCGCTTCGCATGCCGATGATCTCGTCGAGCAGGCGAAAGCGCTTGGCCTTTCGGCGATAGCGGTGACGGATCGCAATTCGCTCGCGGGTGTCGTGCGTGCGCACGTGGCGGCGAAAGCGGAAGAAGAGAAACCTGGAATTCGTCTCGTGATCGGCGCGCGCCTCGATCTCGAAGATGCGCCGAGCCTGCTCGTCTATCCGACGGATCGCGCGGCCTATGGGCGGCTCTGCCGCTTGCTCTCGCATGGGCAGCTCAGGGCGGACAAAGGCAAATGCATTCTCTATCTGGCCGACGTCGCCGCGCATGCGGAAGGCCAAATCTTCATCGCGCTGCCGCCGGATGATTGGGATTGGCGGGAGGTTTTGCCAAGTGCTGCGCGCAGGTCGGCGCCCGAAATTCAAACCGGAAAGATCGTTTCATTTGAATCCGTACGTGAGCGTTTGAATGGTTTCGATTCCCCTCCCCCTCGCGGGGAGGGGTTAGGGGTGGGGGGCTGCAATGACGACCTCCTTCACCCCCCCCCCCCCCCCCCCCCCCCCCCCCCCGGGGGGGGGGGGGGGGGGGGGGGGGGGCTGCAATGACGACCTCCTTCACCCCACCCCCGACCCCTCCCCGTCAAGGGGAGGGGTGAATTTGGAAGCGTCGCTCGGGCGGATAAAAAGCGCCGTTGGCAATGCGCCGCTTTATCTTGCGGCGTCGCATACGTATCGGGGGGACGACCGGTCGCGCATCGCGGCGCTTGCCATGCTCGGCGAACGGGCGGGCACGCCGATCGTTGCGACCAATGACGTGCTTTATCATCATCCCGACTGCCGTCCGCTGCAGGACGTCGTCACCTGTATTCGCGAGAAGACGACGCTTCGCGAAGCGGGATTGCGGCTCGAGGCCAACGCCGAGCGATACATCAAAAGCCCGGAGGAAATGGCGCACCTCTTCAGGGGCCATGAAGCGGCGCTCGCTCGGACGCTCGATATCGTGGACGCCTGCCGGTTTTCGCTCGTCGATCTCAAATACGAATATCCGGACGAGCCGGTGCCTCCGGGCAAGACCTCGCAGCAGCATCTCGTCGAGCTGACGTGGAAAGGTGCTCGAAGCCACTTTCCCGAGGGTGTTCCGGAAAAGGTTCAGGAGACGATCGAGAAAGAGCTCACGCTCATCGGGCAACTGAAGTTCGCGCCGTATTTTCTGACCGTCCACGACATCGTCGCCTTTGCGAAATCCAAGGACATTCTCTGCCAGGGGCGCGGATCGGCTGCGAACTCGGTCGTTTGCTATTGCCTCGGTATTACGGCGGTGAACCCCATCGAGGTCAATCTGCTCTTCGAGCGCTTCATCTCGTCGGCTCGTCTCGAGCCACCCGACATCGATGTCGATTTCGAGCACGAGCGGCGCGAGGAGGTCATTCAGTGGATCTACGAGCGCTATGGCCGCCACCGCGCGGGGTTGGCCGCGACGGTCATTTCGTATCGCTCGCGATCGGCCGTGCGTGACGTCGGCAAGGTCTTCGGTCTCTCGGAAGATTCGATCGCGGCGCTCGCCGGCATGGTGTGGGGAACGCATGCGGGCGGCGTGCCGCCGGAACAGCACGTTCGCGGCGCGGGGCTCGATCCCACCGACCGGACGTTAGCTGCGGCGATGAATCTCGCTCAGCAATTGATGGGCTTTCCGCGGCATCTGTCGCAGCACGTCGGCGGTTTCGTGCTGACGCGCGGTCCTTTGGTCGAGGTCGTGCCGGTCGGCAACGCGGCGATGGCAGACCGCACCTTCATCGAATGGGACAAGGACGACATCGCGGCGCTGGGATTGATGAAGGTCGACGTTCTGGCGCTCGGCATGCTGACGTGCGTGCGCAAGGCGTTCGATCTGATCAAGCGACATCACGGGCGGGCGCTCACGCTCGCGACCCTGCCGCGCGCGGACAAGGCGACTTACGATATGCTGTGTCGCGCGGATTCCATCGGCGTGTTTCAGGTCGAAAGCCGGGCGCAGATGAACATGCTGCCAAGGCTGAAGCCGCGCGAATTCTATGATCTCGTCATCGAAGTCGCGATCGTGCGTCCCGGGCCGATACAAGGCGATATGGTGCATCCGTATCTCAGGCGCCGCAGCGGGCTCGAGACCGTGGTCTATCCATATCCCAAGGGCGGCGACGAAGACGAACTCAGGAACATTCTCGGCAAGACATTGGGCGTGCCGCTCTTTCAAGAGCAGGCGATGCGCATTGCGATGGTCGCCGCCAAGTTCGACGACAAGGAGGTCAACGAACTCAGGCGCGCGATGGCGACGTTTCGGCGGGTCGGCAAGATCGGGCTTCTTGAAGAGAAGATGGTCTCGCGCATGGTCGGGCGCGGCTACGAGCGGGAATTTGCGGAACGCTGTTTTTCGCAGATCAAAGGCTTCGGCGAATACGGTTTCCCCGAAAGCCATGCGGCGAGCTTCGCGCTGCTCGTCTATGTGTCGGCGTGGATCAAATGTCATTATCCGGCGGCGTTCGCGTGCGCGCTTTTGAATTCGCAGCCGATGGGTTTTTACGCGCCGGCGCAGATCGTGCGCGATGCGCGCGAGCATGGCGTCGAGGTTCGCGAGGCGGACGTCAATTTCTCCGATTGGGATTGCACATTGGAGCCATCGCTCGACGGAAAGGGTCCGGCTCTGCGGCTTGGATTGCGTCTCATCGACGGCCTCAGTGAAGCTGATATTCACGAGGTTCCGGAGAAAGATCCGGAGAAGACGCGGGCTTCGCGCAGAAAATTCCCGACGCTCATTCCGCCTGCACCCCAGACGCAGAAGCACGGGACGAACAGGAGGTTTCAAGGCATTCCGGATGTCGCCAAGCGCAGCAGCGTCAGCACGCTCGAGAAGCTTGCGGCGGCGGATGCGTTTCGCTCGCTGGGGCTCGATCGCCGGCAGGCGCTCTGGGAGGTCAAGGCGCTCGCCAATGCGCCGCCGCTGCCGCTCTTTTCCTGGAGCGAGACGCAGGATACTGGCAAAGAGGCTGACGTCACATTGCCCGAGATGGCTCTCTCGGAACATGTCGTCAACGACTATCAGACGCTGCGCCTATCGCTCAAAGAGCATCCGATGGCGTTTCTGCGCGAAGATTTTCGCAAGGAGCGCGTGCTCTCCTGCAAGGAGTTGGCGGAAGCGAAGAACGGCGCCTTCGTCCGGGTGGCGGGTGTCGTTCTCGTCCGGCAAAGGCCAGGGTCGGGCAACGTCGTGTTCATGACCATCGAGGATGAGACCGGTGTTACGAACGCCATCATCTGGCCGAAGATGCTCGAACGCTTTCGCAAGGTCGTGATGACGTCGCGGCTCATTCTGATCGAGGGCCGCATTCAAAACCAGGTCGAAGAGCACGCGAATATCATCCACGTGGTTTCGACGAAACTTATCGACAGAAGCGATTGGCTGCTGCGTCTTTCCGAATGGGCGGCGGACATGGACATGCCGCTTGCAAACGCGGATGAGGTGCTGCACCCCGAGCCCGGCTCCGCGCATCCGAGCCGAAAAGAAGACCGGCGGATCCATCCGCGGTTCTCGCGGGAGCCCAAACCGCGTCATCCGCGCAATGTTCGCATCATTCCGAAATCGCGAGACTTCCACTAAACGAAAACATCACCGTGCGGACTTGTCCGCGCGGTGATGCCCGTTAGCCCTCGAAATCTGAAAGTCGCATTACTTGCAGGCGAGCTGCGACGACTGGCACTGCGTGCCAAACGTTCCCGGCGTGCACGACGTGCGGACCGCGCCCTTCGGCGTCCGGCCCTTGGCTTCGATGATGTTGGCCAAGCCATGCGTCGACATGATAACCGCGAGGTCATGTGTCAGGCCGTCGCCGATCGCGCCGACCCGCACGCAGTCACCGGCTTGAGCCGTCGCAGAAAGTGCAAGCATCGCCGCAGCTGCAGCGACACCAAGTTTCAATGAGCGCATTTGCCCCTCCGAAAAGTCATGTCTTCCGGGCCGGAACCTAGTCGAGCGTCCAGGGTAAGGACAGCCGGTGTCGCTATGATATGACCAAAGGGAATATGGGGCGTGCCGGAATTGCCACTGGATGGCCGCCCGGCGCGGCCAACCTTACAAATTCGTGATATCCGAGCGAGGATTGAGTTCATGGAAGAGAAGTCCAAGCAGCCGAGCGTTGGCCGATTCGATATCGGCGAGGTCGCCGCATCGTTTCCGCCTTCGGCGACGACGCTTCTGGTGGATCGCTATCTTACGAACCGCGACTCGGCGAGCGCCCGCGTTTTCCGCGTCTACAAGCCGACGCCGCCGCACTATCACGCGACGTGCGATGAATATCTCTACGTGTTCTCGGGCCGCGGCACTTTCTGGATGCGCGACGCTTCGACGATCAGCGAGTTTGGTCCAGGCCAATTGCTATTCTTCGAGAAGGGGACCGTACATGCGCTGCCGGACATCATCGAAGAGCCGGTGGTTTTTCTGTCCGTCGATACACCCCGGCGTGATCCAAAGGACGTCATTTTCGTCAATCCCGAGGACGGCACGCCGGAGAGCTTCATTCAGCAGAGTTATTAGTCGCTAAGCGGATTATTCCGGAGCTTTCTCTGGGATCGATGACGGCAATCCTTCGGCGCCCATGTAGACGACGAAGAGCCGAACCATCTCTGTCCCGTTATTCGTTCCCTGGTGCGTTTCGTTTATCGCTTCGGCGAAAGCTTGGCCCTGCTTGAAAGTGCGTTTGCCCTTGCTTCCATAATCGACGGTGAGTTCTCCCTCCATGATCAGTCCGACCAACGGAACGCCGTGCTTGTGCCATCCGGTTGCGGCGCCCGGTGAGACGTTGATGATGCTTGCCGTGATCTTTGCCGGCGCGCCGGTCGGGTAGACGATGGGCTCGCCCACGATGGTTTTCGTCGTTTCAAGCAGAGGCACGACGCTTATCGACGGAACCAGGGCCATGGCGGTCGCGGCGCCAAGCGCGAAGAGTGCCGGTGCACCCAAGGCGATGAGGACTTTTTTTCTTATGGAAAGCGACATCTCGGGCACCCATGTTTCGGCATTGATGACGTGCGCACCTTAATCTTGCTTTTTGCAGTCCAGAGATAGTCTTATTCGCTCGACTCACCTGCGGGGATTTGATGATTTTCAGAATTTTGTTCGTGATTTTTTGCTTTGCAGCCGCTGGAACAGCGGCTGCGCAGGAATTCCGCCCGGCGCCTGAAGGCGCGTCCGCTCGAAGCGAGAAAGCTCTCGTCGTCGCCAAGCAGCATATGGTCGTTGCCGCGGAGCCGCTGGCTGCGGAAGCGGGCCGCCAGATATTGCGACAGGGTGGGTCGGCGACTGATGCCGCCATTGCGACGGAACTCGTTCTTGGCCTTGTCGAGCCGCAGTCTTCCGGGCTTGGCGGCGGGGCGTTCATCACGTTTTGGGACGCGAAATCGCGCAGCGTTACGACGTACGATGGCCGTGAGACCGCACCCGCTACGGCGAAGCCTGACCGGTTCATGCGCGACGGCAAACCGATGCCGTTTGAGGATGCCGTGAACTCGGGCTTGAGCGTCGGCGTGCCGGGACTACTTCGCGTGCTTCATGAGGTGCACGAGAAATATGGAAAGCTTCCGTGGGCGAAGCTCTTCGAGCCCGCGATCAAGCTCGCAGAGGATGGGTTCGCCGTATCACCGCGGCTCGCCACGCTCCTCAAATCGGAGAAGCCGGAAAAGTTCACGGCCGACGCGCGCGCGTATTTCTTCGAGGGCGGCGTTACGCCGAGAGCTGCCGGATCGCTGCTGAAAAATCCGGAATACGCGGCGACGCTCAGAACCATTGCGGAGCGCGGACCGGATGCGTTCTACAGCGGCGATATTGCCGATGCGATGGTCAAAGCCGTCAAGGAAGCTCCGACCATTCCCGGTGATTTGAGCGCTGCGGATCTTACCGCCTACAAGGCGAAGGAACGCGAGCCGGTCTGTTTCGCCTATCGCGGCCGCCAAGTTTGCGGCATGGGTCCGCCGTCGTCGGGCGCGCTCACTGTTGGCGCTGTTCTGAAACTCATCGAGCCGTATCGCCAAGTTCAGGGCGCGTCAGCGGCGATGACGGCACCAGCTTTGCATATCATTGCGGAAGCGGAGAAGCTCGCCTTCGCCGATCGCAATAAGTACATCGCCGATCCGGATCGGATTGCCGTTCCGTCCGGGCTGCTCGATGACGCATATCTCGCCGAGCGGCGGAAGCTCATCGATCCGAAGAAGGCGATGGCGAAGGCTGAGCCGGGTCTACCGCCGGGGCTTGCCAAAAAGGCGTTCGGCAAGGATGCGACTTACGAAGTGCCGGGTACGACGCAGGTTTCGATCATCGACGACGAAGGCAATGCGCTCTCGATGACCGCGACGATCGAAAGCGCTTTTGGTTCGCACCTTTGGGCGAAGGGTTTTCTTCTCAACAACGAGCTCACCGACTTTTCATTCGTACCCGTCGATGCAACCGGCGTGACCGTCGCCAACGCGATCGAAGGGGGCAAGCGGCCGCGTAGCTCGATGGCGCCGACGATCGTTCTGGGCCAGGACGGCACTCCGGAGATTGTTACCGGCTCTCCGGGCGGCTCGCAGATCATCCTTTATGTGGTGAAGACGCTCCTTGCCGTGTTGGACTGGGGGCTCGATGCCCAGCAGGCGGCGGCGCTTGCGAACTTCGGCAGTCAGGGCGGGCCGTTCTTGATCGAATATTCGCTGCCAATCGTGTGGCCTGCCTACGAGCTGACGTCCTATGGTCAGGCGGTCTCAGGGGCGACGATGACTTCCGGTGTGAACATGATCGTCAAGCGCAACGGAGTTCTCGATGGTGGAGCGGATCCGCGACGCGAGGGTGTCGCTCTCGGCGATTGATGCTAGAGGATGCGAAACATCTAAAGAGTTTCGACCTTGAGCAAATCGTCCATTCTCGTTGTCGGCGCCGGCATATTCGGTCTTTGGCAGGCTTACACGCTGGCGCGCGCCGGGCACCGCGTGCGTTTGATCGATGAAGGCCGCGATCTGTTCGCGCGATCATCCAGCCGATGGGCGGGGGCGATGATTGCGCCCGAGTGCGAGGCTGAAGGCGCGCCCCTGAGCGTTCGCGATTTGGGACGTGAAGGGCTGCGCATTTGGCGCGAGACCTATCCCGGCATCATGAATTACGGATCGCTGGTGTTGGCGCACGCGCGCGACGCGGGTGATCTCGCCCGCTTTGCAAAGATGACGGAGGGACACGCGGCCGTGACGGGAACGCGGATCGCGGATCTCGAGCCGTCGCTCGCGGGGCGTTTCGAGCGCGGCCTCTATTTCGAGAACGAGTCACACGTCGATCCGCTGAAGGCAATGGGTTGGCTCTTGGATGAGCTTCGGTCGCTCGGGGCAGATATCGCGTTTGAGACTCGTTGGGACGGCCGGCCTCAAGACATCACGATCGATTGCCGGGGAATTGGTGCGAGCGGAGATCTGGCAGCGCTCAGGGGCGTGCGCGGTGAGCGCGTGCTCATTCAAACAAACGACGTGAGCTTATCGCGGCCGGTTCGTCTCTTGCATCCGCGTCAGCCGATCTATGTCGTGCCGCAGGGGGACGGACGGTTCGTCGTCGGCGCGACGGTCATTGAGCGCGAAGACAATGGCCCGATGTCGCTGCGCTCGGCGCTCGATCTTCTGGGTTCCGCCTATGCGCTGCATCCAGCGTTCGGTGAAGCCTCCATTCTCGAAATGGGAGCGGGGGTGAGACCGGCATTCCCCGACAACGTTCCCCGGATCATCGTCGAAGACACAGGACGCCTCATTCGCGTCAACGGCGCGTACCGGCACGGGTTTCTTCTTGCGCCGGTACTCGCGCGGGCGGTTGGCGAATATCTGTCAGACGGCCGGCGTGAGGGGCCGCTGTTCGACGCCCCCTGACTTCGAGGCCAGGGTTTGCTTTGCGAGGTTGAGCGCTGCGACGTAGTCGGGCTTGCCGGAGCCCAGCAGCGGAATTTTGGGGACGACGAGAACGTCTGCGGGCGTCGTCAATTCGCTCACGCCTTTTCTGCGCACGAACTGCGCGAATGCATCACGCGTGCAACTCGGATCGGTCGTCAGCAGCGCCAGGCGCTCGCCTTTTCGCTGGTCGGGAAGCGCGACGACGACGGTCGTCTGGTGTGGCCAAAGCTCGGCAGCCAATGCCTCGACTGAGGAAAGCGAGATCATCTCTCCGCCGATCTTGGCGAAGCGCTTGGCGCGGCCTTTGATCGTGATGAAGCCTTGCGGGTCGATCTCGACGATGTCGCCGGTGTCGTGCCAGCCGCCAGCCGGGGGTTCGAGGACGCCGGGGTTTGCGGCGCGATAATAGCCGAGCATCACGTTGGGTCCGCGCACGTAGAAACGACCGCCGCTTTCGATGCCGGGGACAGGTTCGAGGCGGGCTTCCATCAGCGGCGAGAGGCGGCCGACGCTGCCGGCCTTATTGGCGAGCGGCGTGTTGATCGCGAGCACTGGCGCCGTTTCCGTCACGCCATAGCCTTCGAGAATGCGAACGCCGAAGCGATCCATATAGAGTTGACGGGTCCGGTCCTTCACCGCCTCGGCGCCTGCGAGAACGAGGCGGACGCGCGCGAAGTCATAAGGATGGGCGGCGCGCGCGTAGCCTGCGAGGAACGTATCCGTGCCGAACATGATCGTGGCGTTCGACTGATAAACGAGTTCCGGAATGATGCGGTAATGCAGTGGCGTCGGATAGAGATAGACGGGTACGCCCGCGACGAGCGGCATCAGCAGGCCTGCGGTCAGGCCGAACGAATGGAAGACCGGAAGCGCATTGAAAACCTTATCCGTGCCGTTGCAGGCGACGCGCGTGAGGCTTTGGGCGCAATTGGCAAGAATGTTTCGGTGCGAGAGCACGACGCCTTTTGGCGTTCCTTCGGAACCAGACGTGAAGAGGATTGCGGCTGGCGCATTGAAGTCCGCTTTGACTTGCGGTCTTCCACCCTGCGTGATGCCTTTGACCTTGTCGCGGAACGTGATCGTCGGGCGCACGTCTTCCAAATAAATCACGCGCGCGACCGGTTCGATGGCTTGGATGAGCGGCTCCAAATGGCCCTTCTCGACGAAGGCGCGCGAGGTCAGCACGACGGAGACATTCGCCGCCTTGCAAGCGGAGACGACGTTGGCTGGTCCGGCGGAGAAGTTCAGCATCGCCGGGACGCGGCCGATCGTTTGTAGAGCGAAGAACGTCACCGCGACGCCGGCGGAGTTCGGCAACAGCACGCCGACGGCGGATGCGGGCGGCGGCAACATCGGCGCAAGCTTCGCGCCGAGAACCTGAGCGCCGACGATCAGCTTCTTGTAGGAAAGCTTGCTGCCGAGCGGATCTTCGATGGCGGGCTTGCCGGTGTCGCGCGTCTTCTTGGCGAGAACGAGCGCTTCGAATAGCGTCTGGTCGATCGGCGTCGTCAGCACGGCGGAATCGGTCATGATGTCTTGCAACGCTGCGCCTGCTGCTTGCCGCCGTGCCTTGCCGCGGAGCGCTGGATCGACCTTCAGCCAGACCGGCGGAAGAATGGTCACCGTAGTTTTCGGAAACCAGACTTTCTTCGTCTGCGCTTTGCTCAGATATCCGAAATGCGAGCGCTCGAGGCCGTCGATGCGAACGGGGATGACGGGCGCATTTGCCTTGTCCGCGATCATCGCGGTGCCGTCGTAAACTTTCATTAGTCCGCCGGTGACCGTCAGGCGTCCTTCCGGAAAGATCACGAGCGACGCTCCGTCTTTGACGGCCTGGATCAGATGGCGCATGCCGAGCGGGCGCGTCGGGTCGATCGTGTAGAACTGCGCGAGCTTCAGGAACGGCTTAGCCCACCACGTCTTGGCGATATCGGTATCGACCGCATAGGCCGTGTGGGAGGGCAGAAGTCCGTTCATCAATCCCGCATCAAGCAGGCTGACGTGGTTGGGGGCGATGATGGCGCGCTCTCCCACTTTCGGGAGATTTTCGAGGCCCCGGATTTCGAGACCGAAGAACGTCTTGAATAGGAAGACGACGACGTCTTTTACGCCCTCGGCGCCCCAGGCTCTGAGTACGAGGCCGACGACGATGAGGTTTGCGATTCCGAGGCCAGCGTAAAGGATCGAGACCGGGATCTTCTCGAATTGCAGGCCCGCGATCGCGATGCCGACGAGCGTCATGAATGCGGCAGACAGAACATTGCAGCCGGCGATCACGCGCGAGCGACGCTCGACGGGCGACCAGGCCTGCACGGCCGCAAACGAGGGCACGATGAAAAGGCCGCCGGCGATGGCGATGCCCGCGAGATCGACGAGCATGTGAAGGCCCTCGATCGAGCCCAGGATCTCTGCCGCGCTGAGCGGCGCAGGCGCGGGCTTCATGGTCGATGCGAGCCACGCCAGATCGAGCAGGAAGATGCCCATCAGCAATGCGCCGATGGGCACGAGCGCGAGATTGGGCCGATTGGTGCTGGCGCGGGCGGCTGCGATCGATCCGAGGGCGACCGCGACCGCGAACGTGAAGAGCGCAAGCGTGTAAACCGAGGGCGCGCCGTTGAGAACTTGTGGGATGAGGTTCTGCAGCAGGGCCAGCACGGCAGCTCCGACCAGCCAGAACCACGACGTAATGAGCGCGCCTTGCCAAATGCGTTTGTCGGCGCGCAGATCCTTCAGCAGAGTGGCGGTCGACGTGATGATGTTCCTATCGACGACGAGATCGGGCACGGATGACGGCGCAGGCGGAATAAACCGCGCGAAAAGCCAGCCAAGCACCGAGATGCCGACGATGGCGCTCGCAACGATGATGATTTCCGTCTCGCCGCCGGACGCCAGATTGCCGCCGATGGTTCCGATCAGGATGGCGATGAAAGTCGCGCCTTCGATCAGCGCGTTGCCCGAGGGAAGTTCCTTGGTTTCGAGATGGGACGGCAGGAGCCCGTATTTCACCGGGCCGAAGAACGCGCTCAACGTGCCGAAGAGGACGAGCGCTGCGAACAGAAGCGGGACTGACGGCAACAGGAAGCCGGCGGCCGCGATGAGGGCGATTGGAATTTCCAAAAGGCGGACGCGAGCGGCAACCTTCGCCTTATCGAACTTGTCGGCGAGCTGTCCGGCGAGTGCCGAGAAGACAAAAAAGGGAAGCACGAGGGCCGCGCCGGCAAGCGTTCCAAGCGCCGGCCCGTTTTCCATCGCCAGTTTGTAGACGACCAGCATCGCAAGCGCGTTCTTCAGCAGGTTGTCGTTCAGCGCCGCCAGGAGCTGGCTCCAAAAGAGCGGCGCGAAGCGGCGGGACGACATCAAGCGCGAAAACATCAGTTGGTCCTTAAGTTCGATGCCGGAAATTCAGGTGGTAATTGCGGCGGATTGGCGGGTCCCTTTGACCCGTCCGGTTTATATGCGGTAAAAATCCGGCGAACGCTCTGGTAAACGACGATTAAAATGCCCATCTCCCGCCCTCAGGTCATTTGAGCGATGCTACAACACGAAACGACCATCGAGTTGATCGTCAACGGGCAGAAGACCGCCAGCGGAGCCGTTACGCTCGCTGAGCTCATTGACGAGCGCGGCTTGTCCGAGGCGAAGGTTGCGACGGCGCTCAACGGGCAGTTCGTACCGGCGGCACAGCGTGCTACGACGATGCTGAGCCGCGGTGACCGCGTCGAGATCGTTTCGGCTCGGCAGGGCGGCTAAAAAGGGCTAGTTACGCTTTAGATGAACATTCGCGATCAGGCGTTGCATTCGGGGCGTGCGCTCTCCGTTTACGGGGAGAAGATCTCGTCGCGGCTTCTGCTCGGAACGGCGGGCTATCCGTCTCCAGCTATTCTGGCGAATGCCGTCAAGGCATCGGCCGCAGAGATTGTAACCGTGTCGTTGCGCCGCGAGGCTGCGGGCGGGAAGGCCGGCGAGCGGTTTCTCGAAATCATCAAAGACCTCGGCGTTCGCGTGCTTCCGAACACAGCCGGATGCCGAACCGCGGGCGAAGCCATTACGACAGCCGCTATGGCGCGCGAGCTTTTCGGAACGGATTGGATCAAGCTCGAAGTCATCGCCAACGACGACACTCTCCAACCCGACGTGTTCGGGCTGGTCGAAGCGGCCGGCGCGCTCACTCGGGACGGCTTCAAGGTGCTGCCCTATACAACGGAGGATCTCTCGGTTGCGGAACGGCTGCAGCGCGCGGGGTGCCAAGTCATCATGCCTTGGGCGGCGCCGATCGGCAGCGGCCGGGGGCTCGCCAACGTGCAGGCGCTGACGAGCTTGCGGGCCTATTTTCCTGACGTCACTCTCATCATCGATGCGGGCATCGGCGCGCCATCGCACGCGGCGCTCGCGATGGAGCTTGGCTATGACGCCGTCTTGCTCAACACTGCGGTCGCGAAAGCGGGCGATCCCGTGAAAATGGCAAGCGCGTTTGCCTCTGCGATCCAATCAGGCCGTCTCGGTTTCGAAGCGGGGCTGATACCGGCTCGCGATATGGCTGTGCCTTCCACGCCCGTTGCGGGTACCCCGTTTTTTGATCTTGATTGAGCTGACCTTGAAATCCGAACAGCCAAAGCTCGCCCGCTTCTATCCGATCGTGCCCGACATCGGCTGGCTGGAACGTATCGTTCCGCTCGGCGTGAAGCTGGTGCAACTGCGGATCAAGGATGCCTCACCGGCTGAGGTCGCCGCCCAAACGAAGCGGGCGCTCGCCCTCTGCCGGGCGAACAACTGTCAGCTCGTTCTGAACGATTATTGGGAGGCTGCGCTCGATACGGGTGCGGATTACATTCATCTCGGGCAGGACGATCTGCGTACAGCCGATCTTGAGGCGATAAAGCTCGCAGGCATCAAGCTCGGGATTTCGACCCACGATGAAGCGGAGTTGCAAACCGCCCTTGCCGTGGAGCCCGATTACGTGGCACTCGGCCCGATCTACGAGACCAAGCTAAAAGCCATGCCATGGGCTCCTCAAGGCCTTGATAAAATTAAAGAATGGCGGAAAAAGCTCGCTGGGCTGCCTTTGGTCGCGATCGGCGGCCTGACGCCGGAGCGCGCAGCAGACGTACTGGAAGCTGGGGCGGACAGCTTGGCGGTTATTACCGATTTCTTTACGGCCGCCGATCCCGAGGCGCGGATTCTTCAATGGTTGCGACAGTTAGAGTCTCGATAACGCTGACAGCTATGTGTTAACTACAACCATGGTGCTCTGCCGTTGTTTGTGACAGTTTTATGTGGTTCGGATCCAGGACAGAACCTTATCTCATTTGAAGCCGTTCCCGCGTATGCCCTATCGGTTCAAAATCAACGAGCCCGTCGAAAAGGGGTTTCGTCGCATTGCGCGCGAGCAGCTCGATAGCTCGCTTGCTGAATTGGCGGGTCCGGAAGCCGATCCCAAATCCGTGCATGAGTGCCGTAAATCCATCAAGCGTTTGCGGGCGCTGTTGCGTCTCGCTGCGGATGGCTTGGGTGCAAAGAAGGCGCGGCGGCACACGAAGGCGTTGGGCGAGATCGGGAGGCTTCTCTCCGCGCGGCGCGACCAGACCGTGATGCTCGAAACGATCGGGAAACTTTCCAACGAATTTCCGGATGGCGCGGCCGCGCTCGCGCCCTTTCACGCTATGCTCGCGGCTCGTGCCGCAATCGAGCCGGAGCGGCTCGACCCGCATACCGCCGATCTTGCGCGTGATCTCCTGATCCAAGAGGCGAAGAAAATCACGCATTTCGGCATCAAGAAGCAGGGCTTTGCGGCGCTTGCGGGCGGCTTGGAAGAGAGCTACCGGCGAGGGCGGAAGGCAAGCCAATACGCCTACGACGAGCCTACCGACGAAAACTTCCACGAATTGCGCAAAGCTGTGCAGTGGCATTGGCGGCAGATGGCCTTGCTCGGCCGCGCGTGGCCGGATGAATTTGCTGTCAGGGTCAACGCCGCGCGAGAGCTCTCGCAGCTGCTTGGCGACGATCATGATCTCGCGGTGCTGGTCGCCGCAGTGTCGGCTGCGCCCGATTTGGCGGATGAGCAGAAAGACGCGGCCATTGCGCTTTGCCGGCAGCAGCAGCAGGTTTTGCGTGCGAAAGCCGAATATCGCGTGAAGCGGCTCTTTTGCGAAAAGACGCGGGACTTCATCAAGCGCGCAGCGGCATATTGGGACTATGGCCGGGCATTGGATCCGCTGGTCGACGCACCATCTCTGGTGCATTCGAGCGATCAGGCGGATCATGTCGAATTGGCTCCGGTCGATGATCGGGCTGGCGAGGCGAATAAGACGAGTGCACCGACGAAGCCAAGGCTCGCTGCAAAATCGGTGGCATCTGCCCCATCGCAACGGCGCGCCTGATCCGCTAGGGTCGCGCTGATTTTTCATATTCGGAGAGCGGATGAACGAAGTTCCAAAGCCAAACCAGTTTGAGCCCGAATCCGTCGTGCTGCCCGCTGGGCATCCCCCGGTCGCGCTCGGCCGTATCGGCGTTCTTCTCCTCAACCTCGGAACCCCAGACGGCACGACCTATTGGCCGATGCGCCGCTACCTTCGCGAATTTCTCTCGGACGAGCGCGTCATCGAGGAGCCGAAGTGGAAATGGTGGCCGATCCTCAATCTCATCATCCTGACGGTGCGTCCGAGCCGCAAGGGTCGCGACTACGCGTCGATCTGGAACAACGAGCGAAACGAAGGACCGCTGAAGACGATTACTCGGAGCAAGGCCGAGCAATTGACGAGCCGGCTGCAGGGTGATCCGCGGATCATCGTTGATTGGGCAATGCGCTATGCCAATCCGTCGACGGAAAGCCGGATCCTGGCGCTGAAAGAGCAGGGCTGCGATCGCATTCTGCTCGTGCCGCTCTATCCGCAATATGCAGCGGCGACGACTGCGACGGCATGCGATCAAGCATTCCGCGCGCTGATGAAAATGCGCTGGCAGCCCGCCATTCGTACGGCACCGAGCTATCACGATCATCCCGTTTACATCGATGCGCTCGCGCGTTCGATGCAGAAGAGCCTGGCCGATCTCGATTTCGAGCCGGAGAAGATCATCGCGACGTTCCACGGGATGCCGGAGAAGTACTTCAAGGCCGGCGATCCCTATCATTGCCAGTGCCAGAAAACCTCGCGGCTGCTGCGGCAGAAGCTTGGCATTTCCGAAGACCGGTGGCTGACGACGTTCCAGTCGCGTTTCGGTAATGATCCGTGGCTGCAGCCCTATACGGATAAAACCGTCGAGGCGCTGGCCAAATCGGGCGTCAAGAAATTGGCTCTGGTCGCGCCGGGCTTTTCAGCCGACTGTCTTGAGACGCTCGAAGAACTCGACGTCGAGAACCGGCACATCTTCGAATCGAACGGCGGTGAGAAATTCGCTTATCTCAAAGCGCTCAACGACAGTTCCGAGGGTGTCGACGTGATTGAAGCCGTGGTGCGCCGCGAGTTGCAGGGTTGGCTCTAACGGGAACGGGCGTCGCGGCGTGATGAGCCAGTTCGACTAGGCGACGCCCACTCTCAGCAAATCGTGCACGTGCACGATGCCGACGGGCTTCTGCTTCTCGACCACGAACAGCGCTGTAATGCGTGACGAGTTGATAAGCTCCAAGGCGGCTGACGCCAGCAGGGTCGGCGCAATCGTCTTGGGCTTCGCGGTCATCACCTCGTCCACCGTCACTTCGAGCAATCTGGCGCCCATGTGCCGCCGCAAATCGCCGTCGGTGATCACGCCGATGAGGCGGCCTTTGGCATCCGTCACGCCGACGCAGCCAAAGCTTTTTTCGGTCATGGCGACGAGAGCTTCCGACATCAGAGCGCCGCTGGCGATCAAAGGCAGCCGATCGGACGGATGCATGACGTCGGCGACATACTTCAGGTTGGCGCCGAGCGAACCGCCGGGATGGAAGATTTTGAAATCGTGGGCAGTGAAGCCGCGCGCGTCCAGCAGCGCAATCGCGAGGCTGTCGCCGATCGCGAGCTGGATGGTCGTCGACGTCGTCGGTGCGAGACCGTGCGGGCAGGCTTCCTTCACGCGGGGTAGAAGCAGAAGGATGTCGGCCTGCTCGCCGAGAGCGGAATTTGCCTGCGAGGTGATCGCGATCAACGGAACCGCAAACCGGCGCGAATAGGTAATGATGGGTTTGAGTTCAACGGTCTCACCGGACCAGGACAGCGCGAGGATGAGATCCGACCGCGTGATCATTCCGAGGTCGCCGTGAGAGGCTTCGCCGGGGTGGACGAAGAAAGCCGGCGTTCCGGTCGAAGCAAAGGTCGCAGCGATTTTCTGGGCGACGTGGCCGCTCTTGCCGATGCCGGTCACGATGACGCGGCCGCTGACAGCCTTCAGGCGGCGAACGGCTTCATCGAACGCCGGGGCCATGGGACCCGCAACCTCGTTCGCGAGCTGCGACAAGCCTTCGGCACCGAGATTGAGTGTACGAAGTGCCGAGGAAATCGGCGTCGTCTCGTCGGACTCGCCGGCATTTCCCCTGCGCTCGCCGTCAGGCAGCTGGAATGGAATTACCTTCTGCATCCGCTCAATTTCCCCCACTTGCGCGATGTTCGGCTGGCTCTGTGACTCAACCGAACGGCATTAACAGTTTCGCTTTTGAGGGGCGCAGAAGCAACCCCCGGTTCGTCTTAAAGCGACATTAACCAACCGTTTCTACGGTGCCTCGGTGACTTGTGGCGTTTCGCGTGGAAAGTCGTTCATGGGGACGCTGAAATGGTCGACCGGCTGTTCGCCTGGTTGATAAGTGGAATTGTGGTTGTAACGCTTTCGAGCGTGCCGGGACAGCATGCTCGCGCGCAGGATGCAACTGCTGGTGGGCAGACCACGATCAGCGAGACCTATCCTTCCGGATCTTCGCAACAGTCGCTGCTTCAATCCGATTCACAGGACGACGATGATGCCGGAAACGGGCCGGCATCGAAGTCCGATCGATTAGATACTGTTGATCCGCAGCAGAGTGGACAGGTGGAAGACGGCGACGCGGGTCTCTCCGCCGATCCCTCCGGCCTTGTCGATGGCGGCGTCGATACGGCGGGTGAGCAGGCGCAGTCGTTGGACGGAGATCCGACGCGTGGCGGCGCGCCCGCGGACGGCGACGACGTTGTGCTCAACGAAAACCCACCTGCGGGTTACGATCCGTTGCTCTTCCAGATCGAAGACCTCGATCCCTATTCCGACAACCGGACCCCGCGGCGGCTCTTCCGGCAGGAGCCCTACGATCCGGTTGGCATCAAGGTCGGCAGCTTCGTTCTCTTTCCAGAGGTCGAGTTCGGCGCGTCCTACTATTCGAACGTCTTTCACGCGCCCGGTTCGCCCTCCGATTGGGCGATGGATGTGAAACCGGGGGCGCGGCTCGTATCGAATTGGGGAACGCATGCGCTCGAGTTCAGGGCCGTCGGCGCGCTGAGCTTTTACAACGACTTTCCGACCGAAGACGATCGCGACTACACGCTCGAGGCGCGCGCCCGGCTCGACATCACGAGGCGCGCCAATATCCAGGCACTGATTTCGCGGCAGCAATATCTGGAAGATCGCTCGGCGCTTGACGCAAGTTCAGTCGGCACACGGTCGGTCGTCGACACGGATCGCGCGGAAGTCGCCTACAATCAGCGCTTCAATCGGCTGTCGTACCAGCTTCGCGGAAGTGTCCAGGATTATACTTACGGCAGTACCGAAGACGCGGGCGTTGTGACGCCCAATCGCGATCGCGACTATACGGTTTACGAGGAGACGGTCCGAACCTCTTGGGAGGCCAAGCCGTCGTTCTCGCCCTATTTCGAGTTCGCATACAATCATCGCGATTACGGGGAAGCTGCTCAGAGCGACCTCATCAATCGCACGTCGGATGGTCAGCGCTACCGGTTCGGCGTGTCGTTCGGAAACACGGGCGAAATTCTTCGTGGTGACATCAGCCTCGGGTACGGCATCCAGACGCCCGAAGATGCACGTCTTCACCCGGTCGACGGTCTGACGATCGATGCCAATGCGACGTGGCGTGCGAGCGCGCTGACATCGGTTTTGTTCAACGCCAGCACGGATGTTTCAGAGACGACGACCGCAAATGTCGGCGGTGCATTTTATCGTTCGGTCGGCTTCGAGGTTCGGCATGAGCTGAGACGCTATCTCGTCGCTTCCGCAGGGCTCGTCTATTCGAACCAGAACTCGCAGGACGGGATTATCAACGATACTCAATGGGCCGAGACGGTTGGCATCGAATACTACGCCAACCGCAACACTGTGCTCTTCGGTAAATACCAGCACGTGGATTTCAATGGCATCGGCGTACCGAACGACTACGTGGGCGACGAGGTCCACTTCGGCGTCCGGCTGCGCCAATAAGCCAGTCAGACGCTATGCGTTCGATGCCAGCAGCCGGTTCAGATCGCGCCTGAAGTCATCGGCGAGATCGGGACGCTCGAGCGCGAGCGCGACGTTCGCTGTCAAGAAACCGAGCTTCGATCCGCAGTCGTAGATGTCGCCATCGAAACGGACGGCGTGGAAGGGCTGTCCAGCGACTTGCATCAGGCCGATCATGGAGTCTGTGATCTGGATTTCGCCGCCGGCGCCGCGTTCCTGCTTTTCGAGCAGGCCGAAAATCTCCGGCTGCAGAATGTAGCGTCCGGTGATGTGCAGGTTGGACGGCGCGGTGCCGGGCTTCGGCTTCTCGACCATTCCGGTGATCGGGGAGACCTTGGCGTTTTGATCCTTTACGCCGACGATGCCGTATTGATGCGTTTGGTCGTCGGGTACGGGAGCGACGGCGAGAAGGTTGCCGCCCGTCTTGGCATAGGCTTCGATCATATCGCCGAGGCACGGCGAGCGGCCGTGATGGAGCATGTCGGGCAAGAGCAACGCGAAGGGCTCGTCGCCGACGAGTTCCCGCGCGCACCAGACGGCGTGTCCGAGACCGAGCGGAGACTGCTGGCGTGTGAAGCTCGTTTGACCTGCCTGCGGAAGATCGCGAGCGAGGGCTTCGATTTCCTTGCTTTTGCCGCGGGCGGCAAGGGTCGATTCAAGCTCGAACTGCTTGTCGAAGTGATCCTCGATGACGCCCTTATTTCGTCCGGTGACGAAAATGAAATGCTCAATGCCGGCGGCTCGCGCCTCGTCGACCACGTGCTGCAGTACGGGCCGATCGACAACCGTTAACATTTCTTTCGGTACCGCCTTGGTGGCGGGAAGAAATCGGGTCCCGAGACCGGCAACCGGGAAGACAGCTTTACGAATGGGTCTTTTTGCAACGCTCATCATATGCTCCGAGGACGCTAGATGCGGTCCAAGCTCATTTGGTAACGATTTATGTCTATTCCCCGTTTTTGAGAAGCAATCTCGCGGGGAGCGGGGCGGGTCATTTGCGCTGGGGCGCTGTCTCCTTTAGGTCTGTGGGTATCGAACTCGGGAGTCCATTGCAACTATGAGCGTACTGGTCACCGGCGGGGCCGGTTACATCGGCAGCCATATGGTCCTCGAGCTAGTGGACAGGGGTGAGGACGTCGTCGTCATCGATAATCTGTCTACGGGGTTTCGTTGGGCCGTCGATAGCCGTGCGACGCTTGTGGTGGGCGACATCGCCGATAACGACCTCGTCAAGAAAACGATCCACAGCCACGGCGTCGATGCGATTATCCATTTCGCCGGGTCGATCGTGGTTCCGGATTCGGTCGCCGATCCGCTCGGCTATTATTTGAACAATACGGTCAAATCGCGAGGGCTCATCGCTGCGGCGGTCGAGACCGGCGTGAAGAATTTCATTTTCTCCTCGACCGCGGCCGTCTACGGCAACCCGGAGGAAAATCCGGTATCGGAAAGCGCTCCGCCGGCCCCGATGTCGCCCTACGGTTCCTCGAAGCTCATGACCGAGATCATGCTGTCCGACGCTTCGCGCGCGCATGATTTCCGTTTCGTCGCCCTCCGCTATTTCAACGTGGCGGGTGCCGATCCCAAAGGCCGGTCCGGACAATCGACGCCTCGGGCGACACACTTGATCAAGGTTGCCTGCGAGACCGCTCTCGGCAAGCGTCCGCAAATGGAGGTCTTCGGAACCGATTATCCGACGCCTGACGGCACCTGCGTGCGCGACTATATCCACGTCAGCGATCTCGCGAAGGCGCACTCGGTGGCGCTCGACCATCTGCGCCGGGGGGGCGCGTCCGACATCTTCAACTGCGGCTACTCCAAGGGCTATTCCGTCATCGAGGTCATCGCCGCGGTGAAGCGCGTTTCCGGTGTCGATTTTAAGGTACTGCTGTCGCCGCCGCGGGCGGGCGATCCCGCGGCGATCGTCGCCGCGTCTGCAAAAATCCGCGAGAAGCTCGGCTGGCGGCCGCAGCATGACGATTTGGAACAGATCGTCGCGCAGGCGCTTAACTGGGAGAGGCGCGTTGACGCCCTGAAGGCCGGGGCCGTCGAGGCCTGAGCCCCAAAAATGCCCTGAAAATCAGGCAATCGCTCGCATCCGCTAGGCGGCCCGTTACGCAAGGAAGGCAGCGACCGATGTCGTTCAGACGACGCTATTACGAGATTTTGTCTGCTGTCGTCGTGGCGGCCGTGATGGCATTTGCGACGCCTGTCGTCCAAGCGAAACCGGCGGAAGAATTCCGCGCCTTCATCGAGAGCCTTTGGCCTGATGCAAAGGCTGCGGGCGTCAGCCGACAAACATTCGATGCAGCTTTCGCTGGCGTCGAACCCGATTACACCATTCCGGATCTCGATATTCCCGGTCGGCCGAAGGTTGATAACAGCGGTCAGGCGGAATTCACGAAGACGGCGGCCGATTATCTCTCGAAGGCTTATCTCGAATCGCTTGCCGTGCAGGGCCGGAAATTTCTCGCCGAGCACAAGGCCGATCTCGAGCGCATTGAAAAAATGACCGGCGTCGATCGCTATACGCTCGTCGCTATCTGGGGTCGTGAAACAGCGTACGGATCTTATCATCCGCCGAACGATGCGATCCGGATGCTTGCGACGCTCGCTTACACCGGAAAACGCAAGGAGAAGTTTCGCGAGGAGCTGATCGCGGCGCTCGAGATGCTGCAGCAGGGCGTTCCGCGCTCGGACATGAAATCTTCCTGGGCCGGTGCGCTCGGCCTGACTCAGGCCATGCCGACCGAATATCTGAAATACGCGGTCGACGGCGATGGCGACGGCAAGATCGACATCTGGCGCTCGGTCGCTGATGCGCTCGCGTTCACGGCGCGGCAGCTCGAAGGCAAGGGTTGGGTTCGCGGCGCGCGCTGGGGTTACGAGGTGGTTGCGCCCCCCAAGGCTGATTGCTCGCTCGAAGGGCCGCCCGACGCCCGGCCGATCGGCGACTGGGTGAAGATGGGCTTCCGCAAGGCGAGCGGCGCGCCGTTCACACAAGCGCAGCTTGCGGACGATGCCTACCTGATGATGCCTGCAGGTGCCTACGGTCCGGCGTTTCTCGCGGCACAGAATTTTCGCGTCATTCGGCTCTACAACACATCCGACCTCTACGCGCTGTTCGTCGGAAATCTCGGCGACCGCATCCGAGGGGACGGAGATTTCGTGACGCCGTGGAAATCCTTCGCGCAGCCACGGACGCAGACCGTTCACGATCTGCAAGCCAAGCTCAAGGATTTGGGCTATCCCATGGACAAGACCGATGGGAAAATCGGCTCCAATACGCGCAAGCAGATCGGGCTTTATCAAAAGGCCAATGGGCTGAAAATCGATTGCTGGCCGTCTGACGGGGTGCTCGCGCACGCCAACTCGCAGGCGAAGCGTTAAAGCCGTTCCGGCTGCGGTGAGGCTCGGCGTTGGAGGTCTGGCACCGACGCTGTATGGTGCGGACTTGGAATCATCGCGTCGGCAATCTTGCGGCTCACGAAAGGCACACGACCGGATGAGCGCTTTCTCCAGGCATCTCTGCCTCTGGCTCGCGGTGATCCTCACCGCGATCTCGGCCGTGCCTGGTTCGCCGGTAATGGCTGGCGACGACGATCAGGGCGGAACATTCCTCACGTCGTTCCCGGATAATGACGTCTATCAAGTGGCCGTCTACGGCGATGAGTTTGCGGAAGGCCTGCTCGCGGGTCTGCTCGTCGCGTTCGGTTCCGACATCCGGATGAACATCCAGCGTCAGGTGACACCGTTCTCCGGCATCGGTCTCGCGGATTTCGATACCAAGGTTGCGAACCTCGAAAAGGCGATCGCATCGCAGCCGCTCAACATCGCGATCGTGATGGTGGGCGAAGACGACCGCATGTTTTTTCGTGGCCCCGACGGCAAGCGCTTGCCGATTGGAGGCGACGCTTGGCTTGCCGAATATACCCGCCGCGTCGATCGGCTGATGCGGGCGTTCAAGAGCAAGAATGCCGGCGTCTACTGGGTCGGTATGCCTAATGTCGCGCGCTCGGATGCCAACGAACTCGCTCAGAAAATGAACGACGTCATCCGCGAACGCGCCTATCTCAATGGCTATAAATACATCGACGCCTACCAAGGGTTCACCGACGAAAACGGCGCGTATTCGTCTTACGGGCCCGATCTCGAAGGCGCGATCCGGCTGTTGCGGCTTCGGGACGGCGTCAACTTTACGGACGCCGGGAATCGCAAGCTCGCGCATTTCGTCGAGAAGGAATTGCGGCCCGATCTCATCCAGGCCAAGGCCAATCGCAACGTTCCGTTGCTCGGGGCTGAACCCGAGCAGGCAAAGATCAATCCGGACAATGCGGTGAAGACTCCCGCGCCGTCGTCGCCTGTCGCGCAGTCAGCTGAGGCAGCTCACCGGGCGCCTGTCGTCAAGGGCTCGTCGCACGACGGTTCGCCGCCTTCGGCATCGGGCGACGGCTCGGGCGAGCAGAAGGCCGACAACGGCCGGATCACGCTCAAGATCGTTGGCAGTAACGGGCGTGAAGAATCTCAGACGATCGAGATCGTCCGGCCTGCGATCCCTGCGTCGGTGGTGACGCTGATGGCGCGCCGGGAAGGTTCGGGGCAGCGGGGCGATTTGCTCGTCGATCAGATTGCCGGTGGTCTGACGCTTATGAGTTCGATTTCGCCTTCCGGAAATAAAGACCGCGGACGCCTTTCGCCGACGCAAGCGCCGTATTTCCGGCTGCTCGTCAAAGGCGAGCGGCTGCAGCCGAAGCCTGGCCGCGCCGATGATGTGACGTGGCCGCCGAAGCCTGACACGACGAGCGAGGCGAGGCCTGCCGCGCCGCCGCCCAGAGGATAATTCGAGATAAAAAAAGCGAGCTGCGGTGAAGCAGCTCGCTCGTTTCGTTTGAATCGTCGCGGCCCTTAGCGCGGCAGAACGGTCGATCCCATCAGGAACTTGTCGATGGCGTGCGCCGCTTGCCGGCCTTCCCGGATCGCCCAGACGACGAGCGACTGACCGCGCCGGATATCGCCCGCGCAGAAGAGTTTCGGCGAGGTCGAAAGCTTGTAGTCCTTGTCCGTCGCGTCGAGGCCCTTGAAGCGGCCGCGCGGTACGACCGGCAACTGGAATTCCTTGACGATGTCGCCTTCCACGGGGCCCGAAAAGCCCATCGCGAAGAGAACAAGGTCGGCGTCGAGCGCACCTTCGGTGCCTTTGATCGGCTGCAGGTTAGAGTTCACCCGCGTGTAGTGAAGCTTCTTCACCTTGCCGCCTTCGCCGGAGAAGCCGGTGGTCGAAATCGAATACTCGGTCTTCGCGCCTTCGGCTTGCGAGGAGGAGACGCGCAGCTTCAGCGGCCAATGCGGCCAGGAGAGCGCCTTGTTCTCCTTCTCAGGCGGCATCGGCATGATTTCGAGCTGCGTCACGCTCTTCGCGCCTTGGCGGAAGGAGGTGCCGATGCAGTCGGAGCCGGTGTCGCCGCCGCCGATGACGACGACGTGCTTATCCTTCGCGGAGATTTCCTTGGTCTTCGGCTTCTGCGGCTCGCCCGCGTTGCGACGGTTCTGCTGGGGCAGGAAATCCATCGCGTAATGGAGGCCGTCGAGATCGCGGCCCGGTGACTTCGCGAAGAAGTCGAACGGCTCCTCGGAGCCGATGGCGATCAGCACGGCGTCGTGCTTTGATTCCAGATACTTCGCTGAGAGATCCTGGCCGACGTGGATGCCGCAATGGAAGGTCACGCCTTCGGCTTCCATCTGCTTGACGCGACGGGCGATGACGGCCTTTTCCATCTTGAAGTCGGGGATGCCGTAAACGAGCAAGCCGCCGGGGCGGGCGTTCTTCTCGTAGACGTGGACGTCATGACCGGCGCGCGCGAGCTGTTGCGCGGCGGCGAGACCTGCGGGACCCGAGCCAATGATGGCGACCTTCTTGCCGGTCTTCTTATCGGGCGGAAGCGGTAGCACCCAGCCTTCTTCCCAAGCGCGATCGGCGATCGTGTTTTCGATCGTTTTGATCGTCACCGGCTTGTCGTCGATGTTCAGCGTGCACGACGCTTCGCAGGGCGCTGGGCAGATGCGGCCCGTCACCTCGGGGAAGTTGTTCGTCGAATGGAGGTTGTCGGACGCTTCCTTCCAGTCGCCGCGATAGACGAGATCGTTCCAGTCGGGGATCTGGTTGTTGACCGGGCAGCCCGAGTGACAATACGGGATGCCGCAATCCATGCAGCGCGCAGCCTGTTTCTTGACGTCAGGCTCGGCCAGCGGAACGACGAATTCCTTGTAGTGCTTCAGACGCTCTTCGACCGGCTTGTACTTGCGGTCAGCGCGGTCGATTTCCAGAAACCCTGTCGGCTTGCCCATTTCTTCTTTCGTCTTTCTAATTCGCGATTGGCAGAGCGATAGCTATTGCTTGGTTGCGGCCTCAAGCTCAGCCTCGCGATTGGTTTCGCGGGCCTTGGCCAGCTCAGTCAGTGCGCGACGGTATTCGACCGGCATCACCTTTTTGAACTTCGGCAGGAAGTCCGAGAAGTTCTTCAGGATTTCCTGGGCGCGACGCGAGTTGGTGTAGTGCGCATGACGCGAGATGAGCGTGTGCAGACGTTCAACGTCCTGCTCGCGCATATCGACCATGACGTTCCGGACCGCAATCGCAACGTCGCCGCCCTGTTGAGCCAGCTTCTGGAGCGAGCCCGAATCGGCAGTCAGCGCTTCGAGCTGCACCATCTCCTTGTTGAGACGGCCTTCGAAGTCGCCCTTCTCGTCGAGCACGTAGGCGATGCCGCCCGACATACCGGCAGCAAAGTTGCGCCCGGTCTCACCGAGAACGACGACGACGCCGCCCGTCATGTATTCGCAGCCGTGATCGCCGGTGCCTTCGACGACGGCATAGGCGCCGGAGTTGCGGACGGCGAAGCGCTCGCCGGCGACGCCGCGGAAATAGCATTCGCCGGTGATCGCGCCGTAAAGCACGGTGTTGCCGACGATGATGCTTTCCTCGGGCGTGATTGAGGATTTCGGATCAGGACGAACGATCAGCTTGCCGCCCGACAATCCCTTGCCGACGTAGTCGTTGCCTTCGCCGACGAGGTCGAGCGTGACGCCGTGCGCGACCCATGCGCCGAACGCCTGCCCCGCCGTGCCTTTGAACGACAGCCAGATGGTGTCTTCCGGCAGGCCCGTGTGACCGAAGCGCTTGGCGACTTCGCCCGAGAGCATGGCGCCCGTCGAGCGGTTCACGTTCTTGATTTCGAGGTCGGCTTTCACCGGCCGCTTCAATTCAAGAGCGGGTTTCGCAAGCTCGATCAGCTGGACGTCCAGGACCTTGTCGAGACCGTGATCCTGACGCTCGCTGTTGAATACGGCGACGCCCTTCGGCGCATGGGGCTTATGGAAGAGCTTCGTGAAGTCGAGACCACGTGCCTTCCAGTGCTCAATCGCGCGATCCTTATCGAGCTGATCGCTTTGGCCGATCATCTCGCTGAAGGTGCGGAAGCCGAGCTGAGCCATGATCTCGCGGACTTCTTCGGCGACGAAGAAGAAGTAGTTGATCACGTGCTCGGGTTTGCCGGAGAACTTCGCGCGCAATACCGGGTCCTGCGTCGCGACGCCGACCGGGCAGGTGTTCAGGTGGCACTTGCGCATCATGATGCAGCCAGCCGCGATCAGCGGCGCGGTGGCGAAGCCGAATTCATCGGCGCCGAGAAGCGCACCAATCACGACGTCGCGTCCGGTCCTGATGCCGCCGTCGACCTGAACGGCGATGCGGCCGCGCAGACGATTGGCGACGAGGGTCTGATGGGTTTCGGCGAGGCCGATCTCCCACGGCGAGCCCGCGTGCTTGATCGACGTCAACGGAGACGCGCCGGTGCCGCCTTCGAAGCCTGAAATCGTCACGTGGTCGGCGCGCGCCTTCGCGACGCCTGCCGCGACAGTGCCGACGCCGACTTCCGAGACGAGCTTCACGGAGACGTCAGCCTTCGGGTTGACGTTCTTCAGGTCGTAGATGAGCTGCGCCAGATCCTCGATCGAATAGATGTCGTGATGCGGCGGCGGCGAGACGAGCGTGACGCCCGGTGTCGAGTGACGGACTTTGGCGATCGTCGCGTCGACCTTGTGACCGGGCAGCTGGCCGCCTTCGCCGGGCTTGGCGCCCTGGGCCATCTTGATCTGAATCATGTCGGAGTTGACGAGGTATTCCGTCGTCACGCCGAAGCGGCCGGAGGCGACCTGCTTGATTGCCGAGCGCATCGAATCGCCGTTGGCCATCGGTTTGAAGCGATCGGATTCCTCGCCGCCTTCGCCGGTGTTGGAACGGCCGCCGATACGGTTCATCGCGATGGCGAGCGTGGTGTGCGCTTCGCGGCTGATCGAGCCGTAGCTCATCGCGCCGGTCGAAAAGCGCTTCACGATGCTGGCGGCGGATTCCACTTCCTCGAGGGGAACGGGCTTGCGGCCGAAGGATTCGCCCGAGCGAATGCGGAACATGCCGCGCAGCGTCATCAACTGCTCGGACTGATCGTCGATCGACTTCGAATAGTCGCGGTACTTCTGCGGAACGCGCCCGCTCATCGCGTCCTTGTTGTCGGTCGCGCGGACGGCATGCTGCAGATCCGCCACCGTTCCGGGCCGCCACATGTGGGCTTCGCCACGGACGCGATAGGCGTACTCGCCGCCGACTTCGAGGGCGTTCGCCAGAACGGGTACGTCGCCGAACGCCGCTTTGTGGCGCTCGACCGTTTCGCGCGCGATCTCGCGCAGGCCGACGCCTTCGACCTGGGTGTGGGTGCCTGTGAAGTAGCGATCGACGAAGCTCGAACGCAGGCCGACGGCGTCGAAAATCTGGGCGCCGCAATAGGACTGATAGGTCGAGATACCCATCTTCGCCATGACCTTCAGCATGGCTTTGCCGATGGCCTTGATGAAGCGCTTCTTGACCATCTCCGGCGTCGTTCCCTCGGGAAGTTCCGGAAGCATCGTGTAGAGAGTTTCGAACGCGAGATAGGGGTTGATCGCTTCGGCGCCGTAGCCGGCGAGCGTGCAGAACTGATTGATCTCGTGCGCTTCACCCGTCTCGACGACGAGACCGACGGAGGTTCTCAGACCCTGCTTGATCAGATGATGGTGCACGGCCGACGTCGCGAGCAGCGAGGGCAGCGCGATGCGGTCCGGTCCGGCGCGGCGGTCGGACAGAATGATGATGTTGAACTCTTTGGCGCGAACGTACTCTTCCGCTTCGGCGCAGATGCCGTCGAGCGCCGAGCCCATACCGCCTTCGCCCTTCTCGGCCGGATAGGTGATGTCGATCGTGATCGATTCGAAATCATTGTCCTTCACGGCGCCGATGCCGCGGATGCGCTCAAGGTCTTCGTTCGTCAGAATAGGCTGGCTGACCTCAAGGCGCTTCTGGTTCGATGTGCCTTGAAGGTCGAGGATGTTCGGACGCGGACCGATGAACGAGACAAGGCTCATCACCAGCTCTTCGCGAATCGAGTCGATCGGCGGGTTCGTCACCTGCGCGAAGTTCTGCTTGAAGTAGGTGTGCAGCAGCTTCGACTTCGACGAGAGCGCCGAGATCGGCGTGTCGGTTCCCATCGAGCCGGTGGCTTCCTCACCCTTCTCGGCCATAGGCGTCAGCAGGAACTTGATGCTTTCCTGCGTGTAGCCGAACGCCTGCTGCAGATCGAGCAGCGCGACGTTCGTCTTCGGCACGGCTACGCCCTTCGTCGGGAGCGGCAGGTCGGAAACCTTGATCTGCGTGCGCTTCAGCCACGTCTCGTAGGGGTGGCTCGCCGTAATTTCTGACTTCAGCTCCTCATCGGAAATGATGCAGCCGTTCTCAAGGTCGATCAGCAGCATCTTGCCGGGCTGGAGGCGCCACTTCTTGACGATGTTTTCCTCGGCGACGGGCAGCACGCCCGACTCCGACGACATGATTACCGTGTCGTCCTTGGTGACGAGATAGCGCGCCGGGCGCAGACCATTGCGATCAAGCGTGGCGCCGATCTGGCGGCCGTCGGTGAACGCCATCGCCGCGGGGCCGTCCCACGGTTCCATCAAGCAGGCATGGTATTCGTAGAAGGCGCGGCGCTTGGTATCCATCGTCGGATTGCCGGCCCAGGCTTCCGGGATCAGCATCATCGCAGCGTGCGAGAGGCTATAGCCGCCCATCACGAGGAATTCGAGCGCGTTGTCGAAGCACGCCGTGTCGGACTGGCCTTCATACGAGATCGGCCACAGCTTCGAGATCCGATCGCCGAATAGGGGCGAGGATACGGATGCCTGGCGCGCGGCCATCCAGTTGACGTTGCCGCGCAGCGTATTGATTTCGCCGTTATGGGCGACCATCCGGTAGGGATGCGCAAGCTTCCACGACGGGAAGGTGTTGGTCGAGAAGCGCTGGTGGACGAGGGCGAGAGCCGATACGAGGCGCGGATCGGAAAGATCCTTGTAGTAGGCCTTCACCTGGTACGAGAGGAACATGCCCTTGTAGACGAGCGTGCGCGTCGACAGGGACACAGTGTAATGGCCGATGTCGCGACCCTTGTAGGCGTCGTGAATGGCATTCGAGACGACCTTGCGAACGATATAGAGGTGACGCTCGAACTCTTCCTGATCGTTCATCGACGCCGGACGGCGGACGAACACCTGCCGCTGTACCGGTTCGACGTCGCGCACCATGTCCGAAAGACAGCTGTTATCGACAGGGACCGTGCGCCAGCCGATCAGCTCCAGACCTTCTTCCTTGAGGCAGCGCGCCCAGACACGTTCGCAATGCGCACGAAGACGTTCGTCGCGGGGCATGAAAATCTGGCCGACGGCGTACTGTCCGGGTGCCGGCAACTCGAAGCCCGAGGTTTTGGTCTCGGCTGCCAGGAAATCGTGTGGGATCTGAATCAGGATGCCGGCGCCGTCGCCCGAGAGCGGATCGGCACCAACCGCGCCGCGGTGCTCGAGGTTCTCGAGAATCTTCAGAGCGCCTTCGACGATGGCGTGGGACTTCTTACCCTTGAGGTTCGCGATGAAACCGACGCCGCATGCGTCGCGTTCAAGAGCCGGATCAAAAAGACCTTCCTTCGCCGGACGGCTTCCGTCGCCGATTTCGTCTTCCAGCGGAGACAGGTAACCTTCGCTCATCTCTTGCCTCGTATGGCCAGTGGCCTGAATTTCAAAACTTCGGTGTGATAGGATGCCTCTAAGAGGCGCGGTTCATTCGATGGTTCGTGCAGCGCTACGTCGCCGGATAATACCCGTCACGCGTAGCGCGGGCGTTTTCGGCCACTTTGGGCCGACGCTCGATGGCGAACAGTATGAAGCCCGCTGCCGAATTCACGGCTCTGCAAACCGCATATCCTGCTTTCAAACACCTAATATCTCCCACGCCACGAACAGCCGCAAAGCAATGCCTCGGCCGATCGCGAATCGTTCGCACTGTTCACCGTGCACACCCTACCGGCGCACAAAGGACAGCAGTATTGACCTATCTAACAAATTCTACAGATTTGACACTGCGGCACAAGCGGTAAGAGCGGCCGTACGACACAATCATTTTTGGAAAGTTTGCGAAGCTGTGCAGTAATAAAATTTCTTTGAGACGCCTCCCATAGCAAGACGGCAGCCGCGCACGGGGCGCAGCTGCCGCTTCATTGTTGCGTCGATTGAAGGCTGTTTCCGCCGTTAAGCGGCCTTGGCCTCGAGCTGCTGGACGGCGCTTGATGTGCCGATAGCGATCGTGCGGGGCTTCTTGCTCTCCGGGACGTTGCGGACGAGATCAACGTGGAGAAGCCCATTTTCGAACGTTGCGCCTGTCACATCGACATGATCGGCAAGCTGGAAGCGGCGCTCGAACGCGCGGGCGGCGATGCCCCGATGGAGATAGGTCTTTTCGCCTGTCTCGGGAGCCTTTTCACCGGCGACCGAAAGGGCCTGCTCCTTGACCTCGATCTTCAGTTCGCCCTGCGAGAAGCCGGCGACCGCCAAGGTAATCCGGTACGCGTTCTCGCCGGTGCGTTCGATGTTATATGGCGGGTATGTGGATTCGCTGTCGAAGCCCGTGGACTGATCCAACATCTGGAACAGACGGTCGAAGCCGATAGCCGAACGATAAAAGGGAGCGAATTCTGCGTGTCGCATGACATATCCTCCTGAGAAGCGACATGTGAACCAGCCCACCCGGACTGGTCCTTTCCGTGGTGCGGTCCCGCTTTGCGGCAACCGCATGAGAGAGGTAGGAAGCGGAAAAACGGCTTCAAGAGGGTTCGCAGCCAATATCGTGTGCTAGGCGTTAATCGCGTTACCAGCGTCCAACATCGGCCGGTCGATCAGACACAGAGAGAGGTAGATGAAACTCGTTTCGCTCTCGATCAATCCCGTCCCCAGCGGCGCGAAGGTGACGGCTTTTGACGGCTACGATGGGCTGAAGCTTCGATGCGCCCTCTGGGAAGCAACGCGCGGGCCGTCACGGGGCACCGTCTGCATCGTGCAAGGCCGCGGCGAGTTCATTGAAAAATATTTCGAGGTCATCGCCGACTTGCGCCGTCGCGGCTTCGCCGTCGCGACTTTCGATCTTCGCGGGCAGGGGGGATCGGAGCGGATCCTTGCGAACCGGCGCAAGGGTCATGTCGTTGCTTTCACCGAATACGATCGCGATCTTGCGATTTTCATCGACGAGATCGTCAAACCGGCGCTGCCGGAGCCGCTGATCGGACTCGGCCATTCGCTCGGCGGAAATATCCTGTTGCGCGGTGCGCAGGACGAAGAGAGCCCGTTCGCGCGGATGATCCTGCTGTCGCCGATGGTTGAAATTCACGAGCGGATGCTCGGCGTCAGCAGGTCGCTGGCGAAAACCTATACCAACGTCGCGTCACTCTGCGGATTTGCGACGGCCTATGTCCGGGGTGGCGGCAATGAACCGAACGATCTCACGAACTTCGAAGACAACAGGCTGACCGCGGACTTTGTCAGGTGGTCCCGCATCAAATCAATTATTGAAGCTGCTCCCGATCTGGCGCTCGGCGCGCCAACGGTCGGGTGGCTCAGAGCGTCGCTGCGGAGCTGCGCGATGCTTTCGCGGCCCGATTATCCGAAATACGTCGCTGTGCCGATGATGCTGTTTGCGGCCGGTGCAGATCACGTCGTTTCACCGCAGGCGATTGAGGATTTTGCCGTCGATCTCAAGTCCGGCGGCCACATTCTCATCCCCGGGTCGCGGCACGAAATTCTTCAGGAAACGGATGCCATACGTCAGCGATTCTGGGCGGCATTCGATGCCTATATGGGCATCGAAACGTCGTCGCCGGAACGGGTCTAGGTCTTGTTGATCAGCGCCAGGGCGATTTCGTGCAGGCGGGCGTCACCCGTTGCAATGATGTTTCCGCCGCTCGATGCGCTGCCGCCGGTCCAGGTCGTGATGACGCCGCCAGCTCGTTCGATGATGGGGATGAGCGCCACGATATCGTATGGCTTCAGTCCTGGTTCGATGATGGTATCGATCAGGCCTGCCGCGAGCAGGCAATAGGCATAGCAGTCGCCGCCGTAGCGGGTGAGCCTGGCCTTTTCCTTGAGGGCGGCGAGGGCCGACGTCTGCTCGGGCCCTTCGAACAGTTCGGGATGCGTGGTCGTCAAAACGGCATCTTCGATGTGGGCGCACTCGCGTGTCTTGAGCCGCACAGGTCGCCCGCCCCGAATACTGTGATAGGCAGCCTTGTCGGTGGACCAAAAACGTTCGCCTGTGAACGGCTGATCCATCAGGCCGAACACGGGCTTGCCGTCTTTCAGAACTCCGATCAGCGTGCCCCACAGCGGCGAGCCGATGATGAACGATCGCGTCCCATCGATCGGATCGACGATCCATTGATAGGGGCTCGTTCCGGCTTTCGTGCCGAACTCTTCGCCGACGATGCCGTGATCAGGGAATCTTGTGGCCAGCGCCTGCGATATCGCTTTTTCCGCGCCGCGGTCGGCCTTGGTTACCGGGTCGAAGGCGCCGCCGACGGCCTTGTTTTCCACAGGCATTGTCTTGCGAAAATGCTTGAGGATAACGGGGCCTGAAATATCTGCCAGTTCGTGGGCCACTTGGACGATGGCTTGGAATTCTGCTGCGGGGGATGGTCCCGGCACGCGCTCACCCTGCGATTTCAAGTGTTTGCTGGTTCGCCAATTACTATCAGACGTTACTTCGAGATACTGCAATGTTGAGCTAGATACACATTAGTAACGTAAGTTGTGGCGGGGTGGATACATCGCCGGCCCAATGTGCTAATACTACACTCGTAGAGATTGCGGCGATGGCCGAAGCAGCCCATCGTTGCTAGGCGGTTGCGTTGACACGCTTCACCGCAATCGCTGCCCAATTTGGGCGTTTCCTCCCTAGACTTGGGCCGTTCGGCTTTCGGACGGCCTTCTTTATTGGAAATGACCCCTCGCGCACCAGTTGAAAACAGCGCGAACCAAAACAGCTCCCGCACGAGATCCGCGTTTCAGGCTATGCTGCTCTGCATAAATCGCATTTGCCGATAATGCAGTGCACCGTTAGTTTTTGCAGTGCGATATGTGAGCTCGGCTCGCGCTTCGCAGCCCTCCTTGGGCGTTTCCTCCCTAGACTTGGGCCGTTCGTGAAAAATTCGGACGGCCCTTTTTCTTTATATATTTGCTTAACATGCCCGTCGGCGCGCTTTATTCAGCTGCAGCGCGGTAATCGAGTAGCCCGGGTACTTCGCGGAACAGCGAAGTAACAATCTCTATCAGTGCCTCCGCAAGTCGGGCGTAGCCGGCCGTCTCCTGGAACGTCAGTTCGTTTATGTAGAGCCCGCGATTGATCTCGATCTGAATCGCGTGCGTGCCGCGCGCTGGGCGGCCGTGATGCTCGGTGATGTAGCCGCCAGCGTACGGCCGATTCAATTGCACCTTGAAGCCCCGGCGCTGGAACTCGTCGCGTACCAGAAGAGTGAGCCGCGGATCGGCGGAGGCGCCGAAGCGGTCGCCAATGACAATGTCCGGCCGTTGCGCGCCGCCTGGCGCCATCGCCGTCGACGGCATGGAGTGACAGTCGATCAGGATGGCGTAGCCAAAGGTCTCGCGCGTCGTTGCGACTAGTCTCGACAACTCGGCATGGAACGGAAAATAGAGCTGTTCAATTCGTGCGAGCACGCTGTCGAGGCTCAAACGGTCCGGATAAATTTCTTCGCCGTCGGCGACGATGCGGGCGACGGTGCCTAATCCGCCAGCAACGCGAATCGACTGTGTGTTCGCGTGGGCCGGCAGAGGCTCATCGACGAGTTCCGGATCGAGCTCGTAGGGCTCGCGGTTCAGATCGAGATAGGCGCGCGGGAAACGGGCGCTGATGATCGGCGCTCCGAGGCTCGCCACGGGGCGGAAAAGCCGATCGACGAAGCAATCTTCTGAGCGGCGCAGAGTTTTCGGATCGAGCCGCGAGATTGCAAGGAACTCAGGCGGATAAAGCCTGCCCGAGTGGGGCGACGAGAAAACGAACGGCGCAGATTGAACGCGCGGCGCCAGGACGTCGAAAGACGGGAAAAATGCTCTCGGTACGTCGTGGGATCTATCGTCGGGCATGATTAGCAGTGTCTCGTTCAGATCCCGGCCGCAATTTGAAGGCTCATGGTGGAATACATTGCCAATGCAGCAGGTGTAAGTCCACGGAAGACTTAGGCCTGCGTCGTTTGCATGTAGCTTGTGGAGCGAGCTGCTGACGAAACTGAACGTCACTCTGAACGGAGTGATGCTCTACTGCCGCGGGTCTTTCTGCATTTCCACAGTTTCATGCTCCGTTTACCAAAGTCGGGCCAAGTTTGCATTAGATGAGATATCGGGTACTTCTCGTCTGGGGCCTTCCGCACATCAGAGTAGTCATGACAGCCAAGCCATCCAGCCTGCCGATCCGCCGCATCCTGCTCGCAGAGGATGACGATTCCATGCGCGGTTTCCTCGTCAAGGCGCTCGAAAAAGCGAACTACGACGTCGTCGCCTTCGAGAACGGCGAGGACGCTTACGACCGTCTCAAGACGGAGCCGTTCACGCTCCTCCTCACCGACATCGTGATGCCGAAGATGGACGGCATCGAACTCGCCCGCCGCGCGAGCGAGATCGATCCCGATCTCAAAATCATGTTCATCACCGGATTCGCGGCCGTCGTTCTCAACAGCGAGAACCAGCCGCCGAAGGACGCCCGCGTCCTCTCCAAGCCGTTCCACCTCAAGGATTTGGTGCGCGAGGTTGACCGTCTTCTGGCGGTCTGAAAATTTAAATTTCAGATCCGGCCGATTTGCCGCGTTCCAGGGCTTGACCGGAGTATCTCTAACACTCTAGAAGCTCGCTTCTTCCGGGCACTTAGCTCAGCGGTAGAGCACTACCTTGACATGGTAGGGGTCAGAGGTTCGATCCCTCTAGTGCCCACCATCCCTAAAAACCCGACGTTCCGGGATTTGGGGTGGTGAGGCGCCGGAAGCCGCCGGTGTGGGCGCGATAGCGGCCACTGTTTGCTAGACCTTACCGAACGGTCTTGAGGCTCTCTTCAGCGCCCTTCATTGCTGCGGCTATTCTCAGACCTCTGGCTTTTTCCCACGGGGTTGGGGATGCAAGCGGCGCATCCCGGCGTCACTGCGACAGCAAGATTGGTATATGCATTTGCGCGCCGGCAAGACGCGGTTCATCAAGAGTGCGCATGGCGACGCTGGAAATCATACGGAGTGCAGAATTTCGCGAGGGACGCTGGCCTAATCGTGCCGGCGTGTCGTGGGATATCGCAAGCGCGCCTATGGATGCTCTGCCCGCCCAATGCGATTGGCGCTTTGCCACAGCATTGATCGAAGGCGACGCGCCATTTTCAGTTTTCCCTGGCGTCGACCGCATCGTCACTTTGATCGATGGCGAGGGGTTCACCCTCGACGTCAAAGACTTCGGAGCGGTGCACGCCAATCGTCGATTCCTATCCCGAGCTTTTCCCGGCGACAGTCCAACCGTATGCCATGTCCAAGCGGGGCCGAGCACGGTCCTAAACTTGCTGTTTGCGCGAGACCGGCTGCGGGCCGAAGTGTCGGTCTTGAAGGAAGGGGATCACGTTCTGGCTCCCGCAGCGTGTGAGGTGCTGTTGCTTTTCGCCCTGGCCGGTCCTGTCGTTCTGACCTCGGATGGCGAGCAAACGCACATCAATTTGGGAGACGCCGCCATTCTTCGGACCAACGGTAGAGCAGGCGCGCGATTTGAGATTGGCGGCCTAGGCGTCCACCTCTACACAGCTGTTCTTTACCACTTGGCTTCGCGATTTTCAGGAGCCGAAGTATCGTAGTTTGAATCAGGTCTGATCGGTCAAGCGGCCGTCTCCGCAGACTCTCTCACCAATCACCGCCAGGGTACTCTGCTCGAATGGACAAGCGCATGCCTTACGCCGAAAGCCTCGCGAATGCTGTTGGAAACACGCCGTTGATCAAGCTCCGGCGCGCCTCCGAGCAGACGGGCTGCACCATTCTCGGCAAAGCAGAGTTCATGAACCCGGCGCACTCCGTCAAAGACCGGGCGGCCCTGTTTTTGATCGAGGACGCGCTATCGCGTGGAGCGGTAAAGCCGGGTGGCGTCATTGTCGAGGGAACGGCAGGCAACACTGGCATCGGCCTGGCGGCGTTCAGCCGGGTCTTCGGACTGCGCGCCGTTATCGTCATGCCGGACACGCAATCGATCGAGAAGAAGGACGCCGTGCGTGCGCTTGGTGCGGAGCTGGTGGAAGTGCCAGCTGTGCCCTATGCCAATCCGAACAACTACGTGCACTATTCGCGCCGCCTCGCTGAAGCACTCGCCAAGACCGAGCCTAGCGGTGCCGTTTGGGCCAATCAGTTTGACAATGTCGCCAACCGCGATGGCCATGCCCGGACAACTGCGGAAGAAATCTGGCAGCAGACGGATGGCAAGATCGATGGCTTCGTCTCGGCTGTCGGCACCGGGGGTACGCTCGCCGGAGTTGCTGCGGGCCTCAGAGCTCGACGCGCGTCCGTTAAAATCGCGCTCGCCGACCCGCCTGGAGCCGCGCTTTATTCCTTCTACACCCGCGGTGTGCTCGAGGCCCACGGGTCATCGATTACCGAAGGCATCGGCCAGAACCGCATTACGAAGAACCTCGAAGGTTTCTCACCGGACTTTTCGTTCGAGATCCCGGACCCCGAATCCATTCCGATCGTGCACCGTCTCATAGTGGAAGAAGGCTTCTGCCTCGGAGGTTCCAGCGGCGTCAACATTGCGGGAGCTATCAAGCTCGCGCAGACGCTAGGCCCGGGACATCTGATCGTGACGATGCTTTGCGATCACGGCACCCGTTACCAATCCAAACTTATGAACCCGGCGTTTCTCGCATCCAAAAACTTGCCGATCCCGGAATGGCTGTCGGCTCGCACCGCGATGCCCGCTTTGTTCGTCTAGAACGCGATGTCAGCTGGCTCGCAGGCTGATTTTTTCGCTTTCCAAAGGCTTCCGCAAAGCCTGGAGCATCTCACTCAGAAGATCCTCGAGCGGAGCCTGTCCATCAAGCGTGATCTCCGGGCGCTCCGGCGGCTCGTAGGCCGAAGATATTCCCGTGAAATCCGGAATTAGTCCCTGTCGCGCCTTTTTGTACAGGCCTTTCGCGTCGCGCTGCTCGCAGGTTGCGAGCGGCGTGTTCAGATATACCTCAATGAACTCGCCGGGCTCGAACAGTCTGCGCGCTTGCTGCCTCTGAGCGATGAGCGGGGAAATCAGCGAGACAATGACAATCAAGCCCGCGTCCACCATCAGCTTCGCGACTTCCGAAACGCGTCGCACGTTCTCCATGCGGCCGGCGTGAGTGAAGTCAAGGTCGCTGCAAATGCCGTCCCGACAGCGATCGCCATCGAGCACGAACGTGTGGTGACCCAATTTATAAAGCGTCTCATCAAGGAGATTTGCGAGGGTCGTCTTTCCCGCTCCAGAGAGGCCAGTGAGCCAAATGCAGCACGCGCTCTGCGCCTTCAACTCCGACCGCTTGATTTTAGTAATCGCGGAATCGTTCCACTGAAGCTCGAGCGAAGAACGAGCAGTGCGCTTTGGTGTTCCGAATACACGTTGATGGGCTTCCGGTGATGGCTTCATGCCTTCCCTCCCACTCACGAGCTGACCTCCAGTGTCGAAACACGCAGCAGTTCGCGCAATGCTTCCGCACTTCCGCCAAACGAAACGAAGTGCGGATTTTGCAATGCCTTCGTGTCCGGATCTTTTGCTCCGTATCCAAGCTCTCGACCATCACAGGTCAGCGTGCACCCTCCGGCTCCACGCAAAACAGCATCACCAGCTGCCGTATCCCACTGCATGGTTGTTCCGAAGCGGGGATAGATGTCCGCTTCTCCCGTCGCCACGAGACAGAACTTCAGTGAAGATCCGACCGACAATTTCTTGCCGATCGGAAGTCGATCCAGAAAGTCCTTCGTCTCGGCGTTCTCGTGCGATGCGCTCGCAACGGCGGAAAGCAAATTGGAAGGTGTGGCCGTCGTGATCCGCGATCGCTCGCGGATGGTCTGGTCGTCGGAGAGCTGGCACTTATAGGAAATGCTGCCATTTCCGCTGAAAAGCTCGCGGCGTGCCGGCGCAACAACGACGCCCAGTTGCGGGCGACCGTTTTCGACCAGGCAAATATTCACGGTGAAATCAGCTCTGCCCCGGATGAACTCCTTCGTGCCATCCAGTGGGTCCACAAGGAAGAAGGTTCTTTCGGAGGCTCCTCCGAAGTCGCCCGCAGAAGCTGCTTCCTCGCCGACGATCGAAATCGATGAATCGATCCTCTGCAGTTCTCGCGTAATCAGCTCTTCTGCGAATTGATCGGCGTCGGTGACCGGGCTGCCGTCGCCTTTACGCTGAACGCTTGTGCCGCTTTGCCGAACTTCCAAAATGAGCCGGCCCGCGGCGAGCGCAATGCTTTCGATTTCACGCAGAAGAGAAGGTGCGGGTATGTCACTCATTTCATAGCATCCGATTGGAGACCCTGCGTTTGCAGCATTGTCTCGGCGTTTGAAATTCATGTGTCGCTCACTGGTGTCAGCCAAATCGGCGCGCAATCCGGCGCTCTGCCTGGTACCTTGGGCGCACAAATTCACTGAGTGCAAAGCTGCTCTGAGCACGACCGTCGAACAGTCTCTTTTCTTTCCGCACCCACCGGTTCCAAACATAGTGGTCCAGCGCGGTTCGCGATTTGAGTAGAGCTCGATCCGATGCAGAGAGGTCGCCAAGCCTGATGATTTTCCAACCTGTCATTGCCTGCTTCTCTTCGGCGGTATTCTCTCGCTGCGCCGCTGGAGAAATGGAAATTTCGGCCGAGATTTTCTCGATAAACGCATCGGTCTCGCTGATGTCAGCGACGTAATCGATCGAGGTCAGAACCTCGTCGAGAAGCTCCGCTTTGCGCTGATCGGATAATTGCACCAATCGAATCCATGGCATTTCAAGCCAGCGCTCGAGCAGGAAATGGGCGGTGGGATTCATGCGGGTGGCCCGCAAGAACAACGAAAAGGAATAGGTGTGCTGGCCCTCGAGCAGATACCGCATCATGCGAAAATTATAATAGGACAGCATCATGCTCTCGGGCTCGCGGAGAATGATGGAGCGCACGATGCGACGGTCCGGGAACAGGTCTTCGACCGATTTTCCGATGAAATGGCCGGATATAGCTTTTATCTTGTCGGGGCGTTCGGGAAGCGCGCGGTTATATTTGTGATTGAAGATGCTCAGGGGGAATTTTCGGGTTCGTTTGGGGGGATTCCAAGTCCCGTCGCGCCCTAGCTGCTCGAACAAGTGTTTCTCTACCGTAGTGCCGGCGCACTTCGGGACGTGGATATGAACGAGGAGCGGTAGTGCCATTGGGGTCTTTGCAACCTCTTGATTTTAACAAAATGCAACTAGGCCAGATTGCCTACGGGAAGTTACCGCTTGAATGGGCCAGTCGGCCATCATAACGGACCGTTGGGGAAAAGTTTTCTGGGAATACGTGGCGCGTGGGGCACTGATTGCGCTTATTTCGAATCTGAGTAGAACGTAATCACTGTTCAGGAAAACTTGTTCGCATCCGGTCTCGGAGGCAAGAAGAGTTTCGATTGCCGACCATCAACGGTGTGCCGCGCGTTTGAGCGACATAATTGTGGATAAGCGGGTGCAGAGCACACGTTTGGCCAAATAGCCTGTTGTGGGGATCGGTCACCACCGTGTTGTTGTGGTGTGGGGAACTTAGTGAATTGCCAGAGCCCCAGCCTATTGTGACGCGCCGATATTAAATTTCAGACGATTACGCATTTTCCTTGCCGCTCGTTGAGCGAACTTTCGAGGCGCTATTTTTGCCTCAAACGACGAAGTGCAAAATTTTTCAAAATGTTCGGCCTCGATATTGGGGGTACTCATGTCTTCTTTCGAATCCACGCGTAAAGTCTTTTCCTCACTTGAATCTTTTGATGCGACAGCCTGGGATGGTCCGTTTACATCCGAAGATCGCGAGCGTGCTGTAGACGGGCTCGAAAGCGGGCGAGTTCTCTATTTCAAGAATTTGCCATTTTCACTCGAGGCCCAAGAAAAGATTTTCCTTTCCACCACCTGGTCGGACCAGGAGGCAAAAAATATCAGCTTCGATCCTACCGAAGGCCGGTTGCGAGGCGCGAGGATCGAGGGCGCTGACGGTGACAAGCTGGTTGGCATGATGAGCCGATACGCGTCGGGTGCACGCCAGTTCCTTCACAGTCTTTTGCCGCCTTATGCTTCCACCTTACGATTGGCGCGAACGAGCTTTCGGCCACACGAGGTCGAGGGGCGGCCCGTCCAATCCTATCGGAAGGACGACACCCGTCTTCACGTCGATGCTTTTCCTTCTCGGCCGAACCGTGGCGCGCGCATCTTGCGTGTTTTCACCAACATCCATCCTGCGGGCAAAGCGCGGGTGTGGCAGATCGGCGAGCCTTTCGAGGCTTATGCGAGCCGCTTTTTGCCGACCGTCTCTCGACCGCTGCCGGGGCTTGCGCAGATCGAGTCGATCCTTGGTATCACCAAGGGTGTGAGAACGCCTTATGATCACATCATGCTGCACCTGCACGATCGGACAAAGGGCGATGCCAACTATCAGCGTGAGGCGCCTCGGCAGGAAGTCGCCTTTGCAGCCGGCAGCACGTGGGTGGTTTTTACCGACCAGGTCTTGCATGCAGCCATCAGCGGACAATTCGTATTGGAGCAAACATTTGAGCTTCCAGTTGCCGCGCAGTGCCGGGCGGAACGATCTCCACTACGCGTTCTCGAACGACTGACGGGCCGGGCGTTGGCCGCGTAGCCAGTCAAATGGTGTTCGCGACGTGGCGCGGTGCAGCCCACCACTTCGACGAAGAGACTCTTCAATTTGCTGCCTTGTCATTTTTTTCCAATTTGAAGATGGGATCGTGCTTTGAACATACTCAGTCTTTCCACCATCGATACGCCGTGCGGTATCGGCAATGCCAATAAGTCGCTCGGCGCTGCGATGCGCGATGCCGGCAATCGGTATGAGGTATTCGCGATCGACGAGGATATGCGTGATGCGCGTTCCGAGTGCTTCGACGAATTCGTTCGGCGGTTAAAATCGTACGACGCAGTGGTCATTCAACACGAGCACTGCTTCTTCGGTCCTGGCATCAAGCAGTCTGCTCGAAATTTTACGCGCTTGCTCGAGCGCATTCGCGTGATGGAGAAGCCATGCGTCGTGATATTTCACACCAATTTTCCGGCGCGGGCGAAGGCGTCAAAGAGGTTCTTTCGCTACTTCTCGAATACCGAAACCATACGTCGCTGCATTTTGCGATCGATCAATTCGAATCCTATGCTCCGGGTCGTCGTGCATGGCGAGGCCAGCTGGAAGTCGTTCCTCGATTTCGGGATCGACCGGGAGAAGCTCCTGAAGGTGCATCTTCCAATTCCGCGAGTGGAACCAAGCGTGCAGCGGGAACTGAAAGATGACGAAATCACCTTGGGTATCTTCGGCTTCATTGCTCATTACAAAGGGTATCGGACGGCGCTGGAGGCCTTGCAGCATCTGCCCCCGCGATACAAGCTTGTCATCATGGGCGGTAAACATCCGCTCGCTCAAAACGATCCGACCCTCAATAACATTCAGCGTATGCTCCGGACCGGAGTCTGGGGTGGGAAAGGCGCTCAACCTATGACGACGAGCGCCGCACATTTCGATTTGAGTTCCAGAGTGAAGATTCTCGGGTTTGTCGAAGATTTGGATCAGGCCTTCGCGGACGTCGATATCATCCTCGCGCCTTATGTCGACAATTTCCCGGCAGGATCGGGGGCGCTCGCAGACGCGCTGGCGCGCGGTAAACCCATTATAGCTTCCGCGACCCCGCCGTTCGTGGAAGTCCAGAATGATGGAAATTGCATGAAGCTCGTCGCAATGCATGCGCCGTTCGAGCTCGCCAATGCGATTGAGGAACTGGTGGCCGATGAGGCTGAGCGGACCAGGCTTTCGGCGGCGGCGATCGAGTTCTCGCGCCAGAACAGTTGGGACCGCTTTGCGACATTGCTATCGCGCACGTTGAGGGACCGCGCAGACGCTTCTCCGGCCGCCTTGCATACGAGTCGCGGGCGCTCCCAAGTCGTTAACGATCGGCTGGATCGCCCGCGGGAGGCGCGCCTGCTCTGAAAGGCTTGCCGTCGGGGATGAAAAGCGGGAAGACGGGGCGGGGCCGCTGCTCCCGTAAACGTGGGCAAGCCGCGTCAAAAAGGCGTGTTTTTGGGCTTCTGGGTGTGGCCTCTAAATTCCCGGCCCTTTCCGACGCGACTTTTCGCCGGTGCGCCCTTGTTTTCCTAGGATTTGGCAGGTACAAGCCCGGCTTCCATCTCTTTTTGACATGGTCAGGGTTAGAGGGGCGTCCTCTCTAGAGCCCACCATTTTAACCGGTGTCGTTATGAAAGTTAGAAACTCTTTGAAGTCCCTGCGCTCACGGCACCGCGATAATCGCGTTGTTCGTCGTAAGGGCCGGGTTTACGTCATCAACAAGACTCACCGCCGCTTCAAAGCCCGCCAGGGCTGAGGTCGTTGCGCAGGACATGCGCGACGTTACGGCGAATTCACGAGAGTCTTTTTGACCAAAACGCATGCCTCGATTAACTTCGGGGCATGTCTTTTTGCGCGCGGCTTCTTCTCATACTCCTGGCACTCTCGGCCGGCGCGGCTCAGGCCGCAGCCGACGATGAGCTTTTAAAGACTCGGCCCTTCCCCGATACGCCGTCGCCTGCGCGTCCGAGGCAGGAGCTGCCGCCGGCTGTCAAGAAGTCGCCTCCGGTCGCGCCGTCGCCCGGTGCAGCTCAGCAGCAAAAGGGCGAGCCGGGCATGATGGGCTTGCCTTGGCCGAAGACACCGGAAGAAACGGCCAAGACGCTCGACAATCTTTATGCCTACCTCGCGACCGAGGGTGACCACCGCCAAGGCGGCGAAATCGGTGCGGCCATCGAAAGGCTATGGCGTCTCGAAGGCGGCGATACCGTTAATCTCCTGATCGATCGGGCTGAGATTTTCTCATCTCGGAATGAGAACGAGAAGGCGCTGCCGTTTCTGGATGCCGCTGTCGAGCTGGCGCCTGAGTATGCGGAAGCGTGGAGCCATCGCGCCTACGTCGAATATCGGCTGAATAATTACACTGCGGCGCTCGGCGATCTGAGGCGTGCGCTCGCGATCGAGCCCAACCACTTCCGGGCGCTCGATGGCATGGCAAAGATCCTCGTGCTGATGGGCGAAAAGAAAGCGGCGCTCGAGGTCTACGATCAGCTTCTCAAGGTGCACCCGAACATCGAGGGTGCCGCGACTGCGCGCGACAAGCTCAAAAAAGAAGTCGAGGGGCAGGGGATTTAAGGCGAAGGCGAGTCCGCGTTCGCTGCACGATGGATCCTCGGGACAAGCCCGAGGATGACAACTCAGAGATCAAAAGCTCACGCTCGACTCAGACCTCTTCCGCGATCGGGGCGCCGGATTCGTCGACGAAGGCGATGCGGATCATGTTCGTTGCGCCGGGGCTGCCGAGCGGAATGCCGGCGGTGATGAGGATACCCTCGCGGGCCTTGACGAGGCCTTCCTCGAACGCGATGCGGCAGGCTTTGCGGACCATGTGCGAGAGGTTTTCCGGATCGCCCGTCAGGATCGTGTGCACGCCCCAAACCATAGCCAAGCGGCGTGCCGTCGATTCGATCGGGGTGAGGCCGATCACGGGAATGCCGGGACGTTCGCGGGTTACGCGGAGCACTGTCGAGCCGGTCGCCGTGTAGCAGACGATGGCGCCGAGGCGCACGGTGTCGGCGATGGCGGAAGCGGCTGCGGCGATGGCGTCGGCGCCGGTCGGCTGAGGCTCCGTCTGCGTCGCATAGAGCATCGGCTCATAGACCGGATCTTGCTCAACCTGGATTGCGATCTTGTCCATCATCTGGATGGCTTCGACGGGATATTGGCCCACCGCGCTTTCGGCTGACAGCATGATGGCGTCGGCGCCGTCGAAGACGGCGGTGGCGACGTCTGAAACTTCAGCACGCGTCGGCATGGGCGAGGAAATCATGCTCTCCAGCATCTGCGTCGCGACGACGACGGGCTTGCCGGCTGCGCGTGACAAACGCGTGATGCGCTTCTGGAGACCAGGAACCTTCTCGACGGGCATTTCGACGCCCAGATCGCCGCGGGCGACCATGATGCCGTCGGACGCCGCGATGACCTCCTCGAGCTGGGCAACCGCCGAGGGCTTCTCGATCTTCGACATGATCGCCGCGCGCGTACCGATCAGCTTTCGGACCTCGTGGACGTCTTCGGCGCGCTGGACAAACGACAGCGCAACCCAATCGACGCCGAGTTTCAGCGCGTGGGCGAGATCGAGTTTGTCCTTCTCGGTGAGCGGACTGATGGGCAGCAGCGTATCGGGCATGGAGATGCCCTTGCGGCTCGCGAGCATTCCGCCGGTCAAGACTTCCGCCTTGATCTGCACGGGTGATTTATCGATGACGCGCATCCGCAACTTGCCATCGTCGAGGACCAGCATGTGGCCCGGTTCGATCGCGTCGAATATCTGGCTGTGGGGCAGGTGAACGCGTTCTTCGGTGCCGAGCGTCTCGTCACGATCGAACTTGAAGATCGATTTCGTGGCCACGTTCACGCGACCGGTTGCGAAATTGCCGATGCGGAATTTCGGGCCCTGAAGATCGGCGAGGATGCCGATCGAATGGCGGTGGCGCGCCGCGCACGCACGGACAGCGTTATAGAGCGTCTTCGAACCGTCGTGTGTCGAGTGGCTCATGTTGATGCGGAAAACGTCCACGCCCGCAATGAACAACCGCTCGATCATTTCCGGTGCAGCAGACGCGGGTCCGAGCGTCGCTACAATTTTGACCCGCCTGTTACGTCTCATTTGTCTGCTTTTCCTTGCCCGGGATCAGTGAGGCGGATGGTCCACTCTTTCGCCTCGCCGGTGTCTACTTCAAAAAAACCCGTGCGCTTATATCCACGTTTCGCGCAATCCTGAACCCCCCTGATAGCGAAGGATTTTTCAGTCGTGCACATGTCGTTTTTGCCGCCCCATTCGCCGCCGCGGTCATAATCAACGGCGTGAACGTAAACAAAGCGACTCGGTAGCCCACCTTTGAGAAGGGTTTCGCAGGTCTGCGAAGCTATGTTCCACCAGCCCTCCGTCGCCCAGCCCGATGAGTCTTGATATCCGATTGCGACGCCGACCCTGCTCGAGGTGGCATTGCATAATTTCAAGTCGGCGTGCGCTGCGGTCGCGTAGAGGAAAAAGCCCAGGACGAGAGCAAAGTTCCGTCGAAGCGCGGGCAGGCGGAAGCGGGGTTGCAAGTCAGAACCTCCGGTCTCGAAGGGGAGAATTCCGGTCGTTACCCCGATCCTTCGCCGATGTCGTTTGCGCTTTACGGGTCAACGAGGATGACCCGGAAATCGTTGACGTTGGTTTGGGTTGGGCCACAAAGGATAAGGTCGCCAAGCGAGCGGAAGAATGCCGTGGAGTCGTTGTTCTCCAGGAACTTGGCGGCATTGAGATTGGCAGCTTCGGCGCGTTTCAGCGTATCGGGAAATACCAATGCGCCCGCCGGATCGCCCGCGTGACCGCCGCCGCCATCGATACCGTCCGTATCGCCGGCAAGTCCGGCAATTCCCGGGGTTCCGTTGAGGGCCAACGCGAGACCGAGGGCGTATTCCTGATTCGGGCCGCCTGAGCCGTCGCCGCGAACGGTGACCGTCAATTCGCCGCCCGACATGATCGCGATTTTTTCGTGCTTGCGCTTGGCTTCGAGCGCCATTTCCGCGTGAGTGCGCGCGACGTCGCGTGCTTCGCCTTCGAGATCGTCTCCGAGCGAAACAACACGATAACCAAGATCACGGGCGATCTTCGCCGCGGCTTCGATAGACGCTCTCGGCGCTGCTACGATTTTGTAGGTCGAGTTCGCGAGTTTCGGATCGCCGGCCTTCAGCGTTTCATTGCGCGGGTCGGCAAGGGCTTTTGCAATTTCAGGCGACGGCGTGATTTTCCATTTCTCGAGGACAGCGCGTGCGTCGGCGAGCGTCGAGCGATCGGCGACGGTCGGGCCGGAGCCGATCTCGTCCGGGTTGTCGCCCGGCACGTCGGAAATCGCGAGTGTCAGGAGACGCGCCGGATAGACGGCGGCTGCGAGCTTGCCGCCTTTGACTTCGGAGAGATGCTTGCGGACGCAATTCATCTCGGAGATCGGCGCGCCGGATTTGAGAAGCTGCTTCGTCAGTGCCTGCTTGGCTTCGAAGCTGACGCCCTCGACGGGGGCCGCCCAGATGGCGGAGGCGCCGCCCGACAACAGGCAGAGGACGAGGTCATTCGGGCCTGCACTCTTGGCGAGCGCGATGGCGCGTTCGGCACCGATGATCGAGTTGGCATCGGGGACGGGGTGGCCGGCTTCCAGGATTTTGATGATCCCGGTCGGAAGGCCGAAGCCGTGCCGCGTGGAGATGAGCCCCGATATCTTGCTCTCTTGTCCGGTGGCAATGTAGTGCGCCTCGGCTGCGACGGCCATCGCGGCCGAGCCCTTGCCAGCGCCAATAATGATGATCCGGCCGCCTTCGGGGACGGGGGGAAGGTGTGACGGCAGGCAGACCGAGGGATGGGCTGTTCGATGCGCGGCTTCGAACAGCGTGCTCAAAGTCTCGCGAACGCCGCCGTTCGACCCGTCTGTCATCGTATCTCCCTGGCCAGTTGCCGGCTGTTTTGTGATTGTTGGTCTTGGTTTGCGCAAACGCCTCACGCCCGTCAAGGCATCAGAGGCCGCAGCCGGTCACCGGGTTTCGTATGGCGGGTTCCCGCGGGGCTTTTGGATGGCTGGCGGGGTGCTTATGTCGTATGGGCCTGTGGAAACGCCCCCAAGAAGCGAGGAACCGGAAATGAAGACATTCGATCCGCAGACGACAATCGAACTCGAGGCAGCCGTCTTTCGGCGCCTTGTCGAGCATTTGCAGTCGCGGACGGACGTCCAGAACATCGATATGATGAATCTGGCCGGGTTCTGCAGAAACTGCCTTTCGACCTGGATGTCGGACGCGGCCGAAGCCAAGGGGCTCGAGCTCTCCAAGGACGATGCCCGCGAAATCGTCTACGGCATGCCCTTCAAAGAGTGGAAGGCCAAATATCAGACCGATGCGCCCGCAGATAAGCAAGCGGCCTTCGAGCAAAACCGGCCGCGGGATCATTAAAATTGGCGCCGGCGACACGCGTTCCGCGCGCCGGCCGCCGGCGCGGGGAGCCGGGCGAGCTTTGGTTTTCGTCCGGCGAGTCTTTTGATGTCGTCCGGCGACTCCCCTGCGGGGAGCCGGCCGCCGGGCGAGGCCTCGCGGAAAAGCGAGTCGGACCGCGACATATACAACGTCAAGGCCCGGCTCGATATTATCCCTTTGGATAGCTTCGCTCGTCGCCTTGCTGCGGAGAGGATCGGCCGGTAGCGTCGGCTGGCACTTGAGATCAGTAGGAGCCTTCATGAGCACGCTTCAAGCCTCGGCGCAAAATCAGTTGCGCCAGTTCGTCGAACAGATCGAACGCTTGGAAGAGGAAAAGAAGCAGCTCGCGAGCGACATTCGCGACAAGTACACCGAGGCGAAATCGGTCGGCTTCGACGTCAAGGCACTGCGCCAGATCGTGCGGCTTCGCAAAAAGTCGAACGAGGAGCGGCAGGAAGAGGAAAGCATCCTCGAAGTCTACATGCACGCGCTTGGCATGCTCGACGCGCCCCCGGACACGTCCGTCGTCGATAAGATGATGGCCGCCGAGTAGGCTCGGGCTGCCATCTAGCTCAGGTGCGGTTGCCAAGCAGAGGCGTCTACAACATAAAACAACACCGCCCGACCCCATTCGGCGCTGGGACCCGGACGGTGCTGGCGATGACATCCTTACGGGTGTCGTCTATCTGCGCGCGGAAAAGTGATTGATCTCCACGCGCCGGTTTGTTCACGCTAGCGTTAGACTGTGATAAGGACAAATCGTGATTTCTTGTCCAATACATTAGTCTAGCTGATGGCCCACGTCACACTGAAGCAACTCCGGTATTTCGATGCTCTCGCTCGCGAGCAGCATTTTGGACGAGCGGCCGATGCCTGCGCGGTGACGCAGCCGGCGCTGTCGATGCAAATTCAGGATCTTGAAGCGTCGCTCGGCATTGCGCTCGTCGAGCGTACGCGCAACGGCATCAAGCTGACGCCGAAGGGCGAGGAAATCGCGATCCGGGCGCAGAGGTTGCTCAACGACGTGCGCAATCTCGTCGATTATGCGCAGCACGCAGGCGGCATACTTTCCGGTACGCTTCGCTTGGGTGTCATTCCCTCCGTTGCCCCCTATCTCCTGCCGCCGCTGTTGCCGCTGCTCAAAGCGAAGTATCCGGACCTCGAACTGCATGTCCGCGAAACGCAAACGCAGCCCCTGACGGACGAACTCGTCGAGGGCAAGCTGGATGTTCTGCTGCTCGCGTTGCCGATCAAGAATCCCGACCTCGAAACATTGTCGGTTTTCGAAGACCGGTTTTTGCTAGCTCTGCCGAAGACGCGGAAGCTTTCGGGCCGGGTTCGCGCCACGAAGGAGATGGTGGAGCACGACCGCCTATTGCTGCTCGAAGAGGGGCACTGCCTGCGCGATCAGGCGCTCACGTATTGCAGCCTGCAACAGGTCGACGACGTAAATACTTTCGGCGCATCGAGCCTATCGACGATCGTCGAGATGGTGTCGGCGGGATTTGGCATCACGCTGCTTCCCGAAATATGCCTTGGTGTCGAAGGCCGGAGCCGCGAGATCAAGATCATCCGCTTCGTCGATCCGGAGCCTTCGCGATCCATCGGGCTCGCATGGCGGCGGTCGAGCCCGCGCCGGGATGATTTTCTGGCGCTGGGTAAACTCGTTGCCGAAGCGGGGCAGGCCTCGTTGAAGCGAGGCGCTTTGGCGCTGCAGGCCTAGAAGATCAGCGCGCGCTGGTTTGAACGGCTCTGCTCTCGATCCCCGAAGGCATGCGGCTCTGTTCTATTTCCATCAATGCTTCCGCGTGGACCGCTTTGCCGCTGAACTGGTCGGATGAGACTGATTCCGCCAATTGCTGCCCAGTTCTGAATTTCATCGGCACGATACCGCCGACATCGTCCAAAACCTCGAGGGTCGCTGCGACGTCGGGCGCCTGCATTTCGGCGAGCGGCTGGTCTCGTGATGCCGGTTTGTCGCTCAGAAGCGGCGACAGCGGGAACGGTCGATAATCGAGTTCGTCGGGATGATCTTCGTCGAACTGCGGGGCCTGGGCCCACCCGTTGCCGAGGCTTGCCGGGTGCATGTCCGTGCCGACTGCGGGATCCAGGCTTGCAACTCGTGCGGCCGGAACAGGTGAAGCGGGCTGCCGGGTTTCAGCCAAAGCGACCGCCGCCAAGGCTTTCTGCGGACGGACGGCGGGCCGTGGGCCGCGAACCAGTTCGGGCACCGGCATTGTTGCGGCGGCTGTCACCAGGGCGTCGAGCTTGCCACGGTCGGCTTTCGAAGGGAGCGTGAAGTGCGACGAGCGATCGACGAGCTTCGGCGCGGAAACGAGCTGGGGCTTTGGATCAGCTTCGGTTTCAAGCGATGCAACTGCGGCTGGGGCGAACGGGCGCGGTGCCGCCAGAGCCGGATCGGGCTCGGCCGTCAGATTGACGTTTCGGCGCGTTGAGCCGTTGTCCGACGCGGGCGCCTGCTGTGCTGCATTCCCAAGTGACGCGACGACGTTCAGGCTCTTTTTCGGAGGGCTGAGTTCCAACGAGGCGACCATCGTTCGCGAGGTTCCGGGCGTGCGGCGATCATGGAAGAATTCGGCGACCTGCGTCGCGAGCTCGCGGAACTTGCTCTGTGCGGTCGTCACATCCGCCGGCGTGATGGGGCGGCCGTCGTCGGGCACGTATTTGGAGCGGCCGTTGGGAAAAAGCAGTGCGAGTTCCTGGCGCGGCATGCGCGGCCACATGCGGACGTTTGCCGTGTCGACGTGGACGAAGGGGACGCCCGAGGTCGGGTAATAGCCAACGCCGCCGCGTTCGCGGATCAACGCGGAGTAACGCATCTTTTTCAGCGGAATGTCCGGGAAGGTGATGTCGATCGCCTTGCCGGTGATGTGCTGGCTCTGCTTCGCCTGACCGCCGACGGTCCGGCGCAACATTTCGTTGGTGCCGGAAGAGCGGTATCCGCAGATGATATTGATGGGCTCTTTCGAGCCGAGTTCTTCGTGCATTTCCCACGCGATATCGATGGTTGCGGGGGCGATTTCCTTCACTTCGTTCTGCCGCCAATCGCGCATGATCCAATTGATCTGCTTCAGCGCTTCGGGAATGTATTGGCCATTCCGCTTATACGTGACGGTCAAACGCTCTTTGGTGTGGATGTGATAGAGCGAGATCGTGCGCTCTTCGGGTTGACCGGCCGCCGTCATATTGTCGGCGTGCAGGAACACGGAAACAGCAAGCGTCAACGCGCCTAGAACTAGGCCTGATCGGCTGAAGGCCACGAATCCCCCGTCCCTACTAAATCCCCGAGCCCGACTGGGGCTAAAAATGCTCGGCCATTAACGGTTAATCCCGAACCGTTAAGAGGCGGTAACTATCCTGTCTGAACATTTAAAGGGTTGGAAAGGGCGATAAAAAGGCCGGAATACTCAGGCAGTTAATAAGCGAAAGCCGGCCGATATGGATCGGCCGGCTGCGGAACATCAGTTGGCGGAGTTAAAAGCCGCCCAAAACCTGCTTGAAGAAGCCGCCGAGGCCCGGGTCATACTTCTTGCGGCCACGACTATCGCGTTCGTCGTAGCTGCCGAACAGCGAGCCGAAGCCGCCGTCGTTGCCCCAGCCGTCAGCCTGCGGAATGTCCTCTGGCGAGACTTTCTTTTCGTCGGCTTTCGCGATCTGGTTCCAGCGGCCCTGGAGCGCCAAATTGATCCGCTTCTCGTGGCCGTAGACATCGCCGTACGTCTGAACTTCGCCGTCGTCGGCGACCCAAGCGGTGAAATACGTGACGTGGACAGGGATCGGCTGATCGAGGCTGATTTCGTTTTCCTCGGGGCCTTTGGCGATGAGATTTTGCACCATCGCCGGGTCCCAGCCCTTGTCCTTGTTGAGGATGACTTCGGCAAGCTTCACCGGATTGCGGACGCGCATGCAGCCGTGGCTGAACGCACGCGTGCTTTCGTTGAAGAGGCTCTTGCTCGGCGTGTCGTGCAGATAGACGGCGTGCTTGTTCGGGAACAGGAATTTTACGACGCCGAGGGCATTACCACCGCCGGGCGGCTGATAGACGTTGAAGTTGCGAATGTCGTTGCTTCTCCAATCGACGCTATACGGATCCATCTTGCGGCCGTTGCGCTCGATCACGAGTCCCTGACGGCGCAGCGGATCACCGCCAGCTCTGAGACTTGGCAACAGCTCTTTGATCTTGATGGAATCCGGCACGCTCCAGCGCGGCTGCATGACGACGGTTCGCATCATCTCGGAGAAGATCGGCGATTGCGTATCGGGGCGGCCCGAGACGATACGCTCCTCGTGGATGACTTCGCCGTCCGAGATTACGCGGACTTTGAACTCGGGAATGTTGACCATGACGTAGTATTTGCCGAGGTCGTCCGGCATCCAGCGCCACTCTTCCATGTTGGCGAGGAGCTTTGCTTCGCTCAGGTCGTTTGATGCGTTGAGCGAGCGGCGCAGCGTCGACGTAATGGCCGGGTTGGCCGGATCGATGCCTTTGCTTTCCTTGTAGGCGACGACTGCGGCGGCGAGACCCTTGTCATAATAGGTGTCGTCGGCAGGCGTGCCGTCCTCTTTGGTCGTGGCGGCGGCAACCTTGAGGCGCTTTCGGAGGATCGCGATCTGTGCGTGGCTCGTGCCCGGCGTCAGCTTCGGGCCGTCCGGGATTTTCAGATCCTCTGCTTGTTTGGCGTTGGCACGCAGTGCGAGCAGCTTTTCACGCAGACGCACGAATTGCGGATGCTTCGGGTGAAGCTCGGTCAGATATTCGCCCTTGTCGGCAACCGTCGCCAGACTATCGATGACGGTTCTGCGGTCCAGAAGCACCGGCTTCCGATCGAGGTAGGTGCCGAGCTGGGACGACGGGTCAGGGATGCGATCGCCGCGCGCGTCGCGGGCGTATTCCATCGCTGACAGAGAGAGGCGCGTTTCGGCGACCGTCAGATCGTCGAGGCTGAATTCCCCATCGGCAGCTGGTTTCAGTTCGGGGATTTTGAAATCCGCCGAGCGGAGGCCCCAGCTGTCAGCATCATTGAGCGTGGCGATAAGATTCTTCGCGGCATCGTTGTAGCCGTGTTTGTTGACCCAGAGCGTGGAGCCCATGCGAGCGGTGTAGAACTGGATCAACACCTGGCGATCGGCCAAGTCGGTGCTGGCCAAGGCCTTTTTGGCGTTGTCCTGCAGGTAACGGGCGACGGGCAGATAGAGGAGGTCATTGGTCGGCGTAATCTCGCGGGCCGCCGTGTTCCCGGCAGGCGCGGCGGAAGCCGGGGCCGAAGCAGCCGCCGGAGCGTCCGCGGTATGTGTCGGGTCGGAGGCCTGTGCCGCAGCTGCCGGTTGCGAATGCACGGCCGGATCTTCGGAAGGTGCAGCCTGGCTCGAGGCCGACCCGTCCTGTGGTGGCGGGGTCTGCACCTGCATTGCAGTTTGCGGGTCGGAGCTGTCTCGATCAGGAGCCGGGAGGGCAGTCGAAGCGCCAGCGGCTTTATCGGTTTGGTCGTTGCTGGGTTCGACAGCCAAAGCTGCAGATACCGAGCCGGTGGCCAGCAACACCATGCCGACCGCCAGAAGTCTCGCGACACGCATAGAAATCTTCACCTCTTGTTACCGGCCTTAGATACGCGCCAGCATCGCGCCTTGCCAGTCAGATTGCGCGACATGGCTGTATTGCACAGCGCTGTGGCGAAACTGTTGCTGTTTCGTGCTCGAAGCGTAGGGTGGCCGTAGAATCGTCGCCCGTCCGACCGATGCGATTAACTAACAAAGTACGACGTGGAAAGTTGCAATTTGATTGAAGCCGATTGGGCCGCAGCGCCTTATTTTCAGGCCAGTATCTAAAAATGCAAAAGCCCCGGATGCAGCCGGGGCTCTTGCGTTCGAGGGCGAAGGGGCTCCGTCCTCTCACTAAAAAAATTCGAATTCAGGGCGACACCAAGGCAACAGCGACCCGAACGGCCGGCCAAAACCCGGCGTACGCAAACTCTGCGTACGCGCATTTGGTTCTGTCGCTTGGGCTAGTTGGTGCGGGGCTCTAATCCGTATTCCTGCATCTTCCGGTAGAGTGTCGACCGGCCGATGTTGAGCCGCTTGGCCACTTCCGTCATGTGTCCGCGATAACGGCCGAGGGCCAAGCGGATCATGTCGGCTTCGATGGCCTCGAGGGAGCGGATTTCGCCGTCCTCGGCGACTGCCTGGATACCGAGCGAGCTGCCGCCGGACGCGGGCGTCTTCATTTCGATCGTATGAGGGACGGTGTTCTCGGCGCCGAGCAGAGCGGGGCCCGTATAGGCCGGGGCTTTCTGTACGGTCGAGGGTGCCGCCGGAATCTCCGTCTCGAAGCCTTCGACGTGAGCTGCGATCTGCGGGAACTCAGCAACCGAAAGCTCGGGTCCGTCTGCGAGGACGACGGCGCGGAAGACTGCGTTCTCGAGCTGGCGGACGTTGCCGGGCCAGGAATACGCCTGAAGGAGCCTCATCGCGCGGTCGGAGATCGTTGCGACGCGCTTGCCTTCTTCGGCCGCGAAGCGCGCGAGGAAGTGGCGGGCAAGCTCAGGAATGTCTTCAATCCGTTCGCGCAGCGGCGGGATGAAAATCGGGAAGACGTTGAGGCGGTAGTAGAGGTCCTCGCGGAACTTGCCGTCCTTCACTTGCTGGATCATGTCGCGGTTGGTCGCGGAGATGAGACGGAAGTTCACCTTCACCGGACGCTTGGCGCCGACGGGGTCGATCTCGCCTTCCTGCAAGGCGCGGAGCAGTTTCACCTGGGCTTCGAGCGGAAGCTCGCCGACCTCATCGAGGAAGAGCGTGCCGCCGTCGGCTTCCTGGAATTTGCCGATACGTTTGTCGGTTGCGCCGGTGAAGGAGCCCTTTTCGTGGCCGAAAAGGATGCTTTCAATAAGGTTTTCGGGGATCGCGCCACAGTTCACGGTAATGAACGGCTTGCCGGCGCGATCGCTTTCGCCCTGGATGGCGCGCGCTATCAGCTCTTTGCCGACGCCGCTTTCGCCTTCGATCAGAACGGGAATGTTTGAAGCTGCGGCGCGCTTGCCGAGCGTGATGACGCGCTTCATCGCTTCGCCGCGGAGGACGAGGTCGCCGAACGTCAGCGTGCCATCGACCGTCTTCTTGATGCGGTTGATCTCTTCGGCGAGGGCTTCGATTTTGAGCGCGCTCTTGATGGATACATCAAGCCGTTCGGGCGATGCCGGTTTGACGACAAAATCAACGGCGCCGCGGCGCATCGCGTTGATTGCCGTCTCGATCGAACCGTGGGCTGTCTGGACGATAATCGGGGGCATGCCGGCGACGCGGCCGATGCGGTCGAGTACGGCCATGCCGTCCATGCCGGGCATGACTAGGTCGAGCAATACGAGGCCGATTTGCGAGTGCTCCGGACCTTCCAGGATCTGGATCGCTTGTTCGCCCGATCCGCAGGTTCTGGTCTCGAAGCCAAACCGTTTGATCGTTTCTTCAAGAATGCGACGCTGGGCAGGATCGTCGTCTACGATGAGAATACGCTTGGACATTGGCACGCAACTTTACTCTTACGGATACACCGGTCAGCTGCGGCGGGCGACGCTGGATTTGCTCCAGCTTCAAACACGCGGTGACCTAGAACTTACGCAACGGGTGGAAGATTGCCCGACAAGGGTAAATGTAAGGTTTCGAATTGGCACAATATTCTTCGCTCACAGGTAAGCGGCTGAACTGACCCGGAAGTTTTTTCTCCGGGACATTGAACCGGCAGTTTTTTACCGCTCGCAGCGCTGGTCCAGTTTTGCACGATCCCACATCACCGGCCGCGAATTTCAATCTTTGGCTCGGCTGTGGTAAGCCACGGCGAAAACCATCGTTTGTGAAGGACCCCCATGCGCGCCAAGTCTTTTTCGGACATCAACTTTGCCTCCGACGCCGCACTTTCGCAGTCGTCCGCCGATCAGCCGCTCGGAACGATGCCTGAATGGGATTTGAGCGACCTTTATGCTGGTCCCGATGACCCTAAAATTCAGCGCGATCTCAAAGAAGCCGCTGCCGAGGCAACGCGTATCAAGGCTGCTTACCAGGGGCGTCTCGCCGAACTTGCGAAGGACGGCGGCAAGCTCATCGAGCCTATCAAGGATTACGAGAAGCTCGCCGATCTCGCGGGCAAGCTCGGGTCGTATTCGGGGCTCTACTATGTCTTGAACCAGACGGACCCCGTTCGGGCCAAATTCAACGCCGACATCTCGGAAGCCCTGACGAAGATTTATACCGATCTCATCTTCTTCGAGCTCGAGCTCAACCAGATCGATGACGCCGTCATCGATGAAGCGCTGAAGCACGAGAGCATCAAGCGGTACAAGCCGTGGTTCGAGGATCTCCGGAAAGAAAAGCCGCATCAGCTCGATGAGCGGATCGAAACGCTTTTCACCGAGAAGTCGCAGACGAGCCGCGCTGCCTGGAACCGGTTGTTCGACGAGACGATGTCGTCGCTCAAGTTCGTCGTGAAAGGCCACAAGGAACCGCTGTCGCTGGAGCCGACGCTGAACTTCCTGTCCGATCCGGATGAGAAGAAGCGCAAGGCCGCGTCGGAAGCGTTGTCCAAGGTTTTCACGGCCAATCTGCCGCTTTTCACGCGCATTACGAACACGCTGGCGAAGGACAAGGAAATTTCCGACCGCTGGCACAACTTCAAAGACGTCGCAGACAGCCGCAATCTTGCAAACCGGGTTGAAGGCCCGGTGGTCGACGCGCTCGTTTCAAGCGTTCGGGCGGCCTATCCGCTGCTTTCGCACCGCTACTATGCGATGAAGGCGAAGTGGCTCGGCAAGAAGAAGCTCGCGTCATGGGACCGGAACGCCCCGCTACCCGACAAGCCGGAGCGGATGATTTCATGGCCTGAAGCCGAGCAGATTGTGCTGCGCGCGTACCACGGGTTTGCGCCGGAGATGGCGACGATCGCCAAGCAGTTCTTCGATAAGAACTGGATCGATGCTCCCGTGCGGCCCGGCAAGGCGCCTGGCGCATTCTCGGCGTCCACAGTGCCGTCGGTGCATCCCTATGTGATGATGAATTATCTGGGCAAGCCGCGGGACGTGATGACTCTTGCGCATGAACTGGGGCACGGCGTGCATCAGTGGCTGGCGCGCGACCAGGGCCCGCTTCTCGCTCCGACGCCGTTGACGCTTGCCGAAACCGCCTCGGTATTCGGCGAGATGCTGACGTTCAACTCGATCATTTCTGAGACCAAGGACCCGCGCGAGAAGAAGGCCATGCTCGCCGGCAAGGTTGAGGATATGCTCAACACGGTCGTTCGTCAGATCGCGTTCTACACGTTCGAGCGCAAGGTTCACGAAGCGCGCCGCGAGGGCGAACTCACATCCGACCAGATCAACAAAATGTGGCTGGAAGTTCAGGCGGAAAGTCTCGGGCCGTCCATCGATCTGAAGCCCGGATATGAAGTCTTCTGGACTTACATCCCGCACTTCATCCATTCGCCATTCTACGTCTATGCCTACGCTTTCGGCGATTGTTTGGTGAATTCGCTATATGGCCTTTATTCTGAAGCACACCCTGAGTTCGTTCAGAAATATTTCAACCTCTTGAAAGCGGGCGGGTCGAAACACCATTCCGAGCTGCTCGCTCCGTTCGGTCTCGATGCCCGCGATCCGGAGTTCTGGAACAAGGGGCTCAAGGTTATCGAAGGCATGATCGACGAGCTGGAAAAAATCGACTGAGGACTGTGAAAATCATCCCCGGAAATCCTAGGCAGGACGGTGCAACGAATCCTTTGGCGATGCATTGTCAAGCCTAGGAAGGGCGTTTAACAGCGCTCGGCGGCCAATTTGCCGCTTTCCAACGGCATGACGTGAGAGTAGAAGCCCGCCACTTTGCTGCTATGCAGCCTTTTAAATAAGGTCGAGGTGCCTGCATGGCACAAGCGCCCGCTTCTGTTCAGGCCGCCGCCGACCTTGGCGCCGGAGAGGGGCATCACAGTAAGAACGTCTGGGCATTGGCTATCGGCTCAGTGGGTGTCGTCTTTGGCGATATCGGTACGAGCCCGCTTTATGCGTTCAAGGAAGCTATAACTGCGGCTGCCCATCGTGGGCTGACGACGGCAGAAGCGGCGCTCGGCGTGCTGTCGTTGATATTCTGGGCGATGACTCTCGTCGTCACCATCAAATACGTGCTGCTGTTGCTACGCGCCGACAACAAGGGCGAAGGCGGCATGTTCGCGCTGATGGCGCTGGGGCAGACGGTGGCACGGCGCAGCGCTCCGCTGCTCGGAGCGCTCGGGATTGCAGGCGCGTCGTTCTTCTACGGCGATGCCGTCATCACGCCTGCCATTTCCGTGCTCTCGGCCGTCGAGGGACTGAAACTCATCGCGCCGCAGTTCGAGCGGGCCGTTATTCCGGTCGCCCTTCTGGTGCTGGCTCTTCTGTTCTGGATGCAATCGCGCGGCACCGATCGGGTCGCGCGATTTTTCGGGCCGGTGATGGTGGTTTGGTTCGTCGTGCTCGGGCTCGGTGGCCTCGCACACATCGCGGACAATCTGCACGTCCTTCTCGCCTTGAATCCGGTCTACGGAATGACGTTCGTCTACCACCACGGGTTCTTGGGGCTGACGGTGATGGGCCTCGTGTTTCTGGCCTGTACGGGCGCGGAGGCGCTCTATGCCGATCTCGGGCATTTCGGCCGTCGTCCGATTACAGCGTCGTGGATCTACTTCGTCATGCCGGCGCTGGTTCTGAACTACTTCGGGCAGGGCGCGCTCGTCATGAACGACGCGAACGCGATCGAAAATCCGTTCTACCGGCTCTACCCGGATTTCATGCTGATCCCGATGCTGATCCTTTCGACGTTCGCAACGGTGATTGCCAGCCAGGCCGTGATTACGGGCGCATTTTCACTCACCCGGCAGGCCATTCAGCTCGGTCTCGTTCCCCGCTTCGAAATCCGGCATACGTCCGAAAGCATGGCCGGGCAGATCTACATGCCGAGGGTCAACTGGATCCTGTTCATCGCCGTTCTTGTCGCGATTTTCGCGTTCCGCACTTCGTCCAATCTGGCGGCGGCCTATGGCGTGTCGGTTACGGCCGCGATGGTCATCGATACGCTGATGGCGTTCTTCGTTATCTGGAAGTGCTGGAACTGGCCGCTCTGGCGGGTGGCACTGATCGTCATTCCGCTACTTTTGATCGAGCAGGCGTTCTTCTCCGCCAACATTCTGAAGCTGTTCGAAGGTGGCTGGGTGCCGCTGGCTGTTGCCTGCATGCTGGCGATGATCATGTTCACATGGGTTCGCGGAACGCGGGTTCTCGCCAAGGTCACGAAGCGCAATGAAGCCGATCTCGATTGGCTCGTGCGCAAGCTCGAGGCGAAGCCTCCGCATCGCGTTTCGGGTACGGCCGTGTTCCTCACCGGCGATCCTTATGCTGCGCCGACGTCTATGATGCACAACCTGAAGCACAACCGGATCATGCATGAGCGCAACATTCTGCTCTCGATCCGGACGGTGGAGACGCCTCGTGTCGCGCGGCACGAACGGCTGACGATCGAGCGGATTTCGGATCACTTCATCCGCATCATCGCGCGGTACGGCTTCATGGAAACGCCGAGCGTGCCGAAGATTCTCGAGCACGCGCGCCGGAAAGACTGCAACATCGATATCGGCTCGACATCGTTCTTCCTGTCGCGGCGGTCGTTGCGGATGACGTCCAAATCCGAGCTGCCGCGCTGGCAGGAGCGACTGTTCATCGCCCTTGCCGGTAGCGCCGAGGACGCGACGACCTACTTCCAGATTCCGACCGATCGAGTCGTCGAGGTCGGCACGCAAGTAGCGATCTAGCCGCCTATCCGGTTCCTTTGGACTTGGTCGCGTGACGACCCTCTGATGGACGCTTGATCCGATGTCCAAGGCCGAAAAACCGCGACAGCTTGAAGCTCGCCACAATCTGATATACCAAGCAAGAAAGAAACGATTTCCAACCGGCCTAGGGGAGTGAAGCCTTGAGCATCGATACATCCAAAGGTAGTCCGTCGATGGACTACGCGCAGCATGTCGAGACGTACGAGACGTTTCTGCGTCTGACGAAGTACGGCATCGTTTTCGTGGTCGTCATCCTTGCCGGCATGAAGTTCTTTTTGGCCTGATGTCTGAGACACCGGACACAACAGGCAAAAAGAAAACAGGGCGGCCCGATTAAGGACTGCCCTTTTTCATATTGAGCCGCGCAGCCCCTCCCGCTCAATTGGAACGAGACATGGTTACGATAGCTGTTACCTGTGAACTGGCCGACGAACCGCGTGTCGCGATTTCTCCCGACACGGTCAAAAAGTTCTCGGCCCTCGGGGCGCGTGTGCGCATAGAGCAGGGGGCGGGGCTCCGATCGCGCTTTTCCGACGAGGCCTACCGGACCGCGGGAGCGGAGATCGTTAGCCGGGCGGAAGCGCTCGCAGGCGCCGACATTCTTCTTTCGGTTCGCCGTCCGTCCGCCGAAGACATTCGGGCGTTGAAGCCGGGCGCCATTGTTGCCGGGATGATCGATCCGTTCGGCGATCGTGCGGGTCTTGAAGCCCTCGCGGCAAGCGGGGGCACGGTCTTTTCGATGGAGCTGATGCCGCGAACGACGCGCGCGCAGTCCATGGACGTGCTGTCGAGCCAGGCCAATCTCGCGGGTTATAAGGCCGTCGTCGATGGCGCCTCGATGTTCGGACAGGCACTACCGTTGATGATGACGCCAGCCGGTACCGTTCCGGCGGCCAAAGCTTTCATCATGGGCGTCGGCGTTGCCGGGTTGCAGGCCATCGCGACGGCGCGGCGGCTCGGCGCGCAGGTGACGGCGACGGACGTGCGTCCGGCGACGAAAGAGCAGGTTCAGTCGCTCGGTGCGAAATTCGTTGCGGTCGAAGACGACGAATTCAAGCAGGCGCAGACGGCCGCCGGTTACGCGAAGCCGATGAGCGCGGAGTATCAGGCGAAACAGGCTGAGCTCATCGCGAACCATATCAAGAACCAGGACATCGTCATCACGACGGCGCTCATTCCAGGGCGTCCGGCGCCGAAGCTCATTTCGCGCGCGATGATCGAAAGCATGAAGCCCGGTTCCGTCATCGTCGATCTTGCGGCCGAACGCGGCGGCAACACCGAGCTGACCGAAGCCGGCCGGACCGTCGAGACGCCGAACGGCGTCAAGATTTTCGGACCGCTCAATCTCGCGGGCACGATTGCCGTCAATGCTTCGAGTTTGTACGCACGCAACCTCCTGGCCTTCATCGAGACGATGATCGACAAGAAGGAAAAGACGCTTGCGGTCAATTGGGACGACGAGCTGATCAAGGGGACTTTGGTCGCCAAAGACGGTCAGCTCGTGCATCCGAACTTCGCGACAAAGACGGCATGAGGAGCCTCGCCATGCGCGTGATGAAACCGCTTTTTGCAGCGCTTTCGGTGTTCTTTTTCACCGCGTCGTCCGCCTTTGCGGCAGAGGGCACGCTGATCAGTCCCTCGGTCTACGAGTTCATGGTGTTCGTGATCGCGGTGTTCGTCGGCTACTACGTCGTCTGGTCGGTGACGCCGGCCCTGCACACGCCTCTGATGAGCGTGACCAACGCGATTTCATCCGTCATCGTGGTCGGTGCGCTTCTCGCGGTCGGCGTTTCGCTGACCTCATCCGATAGCACCATCGCCAAAGTGTTTGGCTTCCTCGCCTTGACGATGGCGTCGGTCAACATCTTCGGCGGTTTCCTCGTCACCAACCGCATGCTCGCGATGTACAAGAAAAAAGACGCGCCAGTGAAAAAGGACGGCTGACGCTCACGCTCGACTGGTCACAAGAGAAGCGCCCAAGACATCAGACAACGGGACCGGGGAAACGATCCAATGTCCGCAAACGTCGCCGCACTGCTCTACCTCGCCTCGGGAGTTCTCTTCATTCTCGCGCTCAGGGGGTTGTCGAGCCCGGCAACGTCGCGACAGGGCAATCTCTACGGCATGATCGGCATGACGATCGCCATCCTGACGACGCTCGGTCTCGCGGAGCCGACGGCGACGTCGTGGATCCTCATCGTTCTCGGGCTCGGTATCGGCGGCTTCATCGGCGCCAAGACGGCGCGCGAAATTCCGATGACGATGATGCCGGAACTTGTCGCGGCGTTTCACTCGCTCGTCGGTTTGGCTGCGGTTTTCGTTGCGGCGAGCGCGCTCTACGCGCCGTCGGCGTTCGGTATTCTCGCCGATCCTCTGGACCCGAGCGTAGGCATCAAGGGCGGCAGCCTTCTCGAAATGTCGCTCGGCGTCGCCATCGGCGCCATCACGTTCACTGGCTCGGTGATCGCCTTTTCGAAACTCTCGGGGCGGATGTCCGGCAAGCCGATCCTGCTGCCGATGCGGCACGTCATCAACGGCGCCCTCGCGCTGTTTCTGATTTTCCTCATCTATGCCTTCATCCAGTCGGCCGGTTCGGCGTGGCTGTTCTGGCTGATCGTTCTCGCAGCCCTCGCGCTCGGCGTGCTGATCATCATTCCGATCGGCGGCGCGGACATGCCGGTCGTCGTATCGATGCTGAACTCGTATTCGGGTTGGGCGGCCGCGGGCATCGGCTTTACGCTTGGCAATGTCGCGCTGATCATCACTGGCGCGCTTGTCGGATCGTCGGGCGCCATTCTTTCCTACATCATGTGCAAGGCGATGAACCGGCAGTTCCTGTCCGTCATCGCGGGCGGGTTCGGCGGTGAAACGGTGGCAGCCGGTGCGGGCGGCGGCGAGCAGAAGCCGGTGAAGCTCGGATCGGCCGAGGACGCGGCATACGTCATGAAGAATGCCGCGAAGGTCATCATCGTGCCGGGGTACGGCATGGCGGTCGCGCAGGCGCAGCACGCGCTTCGCGAGATGGGCGATGCGCTCAAGAAGGCGGGCGTCGAGGTGAAATACGCCATTCATCCGGTCGCCGGGCGCATGCCGGGGCACATGAACGTGCTGCTCGCCGAAGCCAACGTTCCCTATGACGAAGTTTTCGAACTCGAGGATATCAATAGCGAGTTCGCGCAGGCCGACGCTGTCTACGTCATCGGTGCGAACGACGTCGTCAACCCGGCTGCCGAAGACGATAAGTCGTCGCCGATTTACGGGATGCCCGTGCTCCAGGTCTGGAAGGCGGGAACGGTGTTCTTCAACAAGCGGTCGCTGGCTTCCGGCTATGCCGGCATCGACAACCCGGTATTTTACCGCGACAACACCGTCATGGTTCTTGGCGATGCCAAGAAAATGACCGAAGAGATCGTTAAAGCTCTCGCAGAGTAGATCGAGTCCAGGGATAGCGGCAGATCGGCAACAATCGTTTGCCCATCGGACCGGTTTCGCCCAGCACCGGGATTGGTCTGCTATAGCTTCGACGAATTCTGGTCTTGAGGGGTTTTCCGTGTTGGCTCCCGTTGCGTCGGCGTCATTCGAAAGAGACATCGAGTACATCGAGATTCTGGCTGCCACTCCGGTGACCAGTTCGGCCCTTTTGGCGCGCAACCTGCAATATATCTACGAGCGAGCCTCCAAGGCGCGCTTCGCCGATTACGATGTCGCGGCGATCGCCAAAAACGCGCAGGCGCTGATCTACCGGCTTTTCGATCTCAGGGTCGGGCTGCGCAATCATCTCGGGCATTACGAGATGCTCGGGCTCATGACGCCGGACGTGACGCAGGGCTTTCGCGACGTGTTTAGGGTGCTTCGCTATGTGTCCGACATGCTCGGCGAGATCACCACGGGTCATCCGCGGGTGAGTGAGGGCGGCTATCTGCTGCGCGGGTTCACGGGGTCCGACAACAATACGCTCGTGAATTATCCCTTCTACCAAAGCGGCGCGGCGCAGAATTTCCGGTCGGGCGACGTTATTCTTGTCCGTGGCACCGCTCACAACAGCGCCGCCATAGCGCGTATCGGAGACGTCGACAGCCAGTTCAGCCACATCGGGATCGTGTACATCGATCCCGCGGGCGATCACTGGATGGTCGAAAGCCTGATCGAGGACGGCGCGGTCATCACGCCGCTCGCCAAAGCGCTCGATCACAACATCGTCCGGGCGGTGCTCTATCGCAATCGCGATGCCGACCTCGCGGCGCGGGCGGCGAAATGCATCTTCGATTATGTGGCTGCGTCGCACGCGAAGGGCGGCAAGCGCATCCTCTATGATTTCTCGATGCGCACCGACGACACGCGAAACCTGTTCTGCTCGAAGCTCGTTAGGCTTGCGTATGAACAGGGCAGCTTCGGTATGTTCAAGCTGCCAACGTATCCGACCAAGATCGCGCGAAAGAACAAAGACTTTCTGGACCGCGTCGGCGTTGCGACGGATCTCACCTTCGCGCCGGCCGATATCGATATGGAATCGGAGTTCGACCTGGTGGCTGAATGGCAAGACTACCGGGAGACGGCGGGCATCCGGCTCCAGGATTTCACGATGGACAAGCTGTTCGAATGGATGGAGCGCTACAACTACCGGTTCGAAGAGACGGCAGCCATCAAGCTTGTTTCGGTGCTTGGACGCTTTGCGTCGCATTTCTCGGACAACGCCAAGGAAGTGCTTTCTTCGGTCTTCCCGCGCGTTCCCGTAAACATGCCGAGAAAGACGGTGGCGGTCGTCGCGATGCTGCACAAGACCGCCGAGCCGATCTACCACGAGCTTCTAAAACTCAATCAGGAAGCGGTCGCCGATACCGGGGTGCCGCTGCATGGTCTGGATGTGATGGATGCGCTCGAAAGAATTCGCGAGCGGGAAGGCAACAGGATTGGGTACCTGGTCCGGCGTGGGCGCTAAAACAAGCTCGGTATGCTTCTGATAACTAAAGTCGTCATTGGGATTGCTGCGGCCATTTACGCTGCAGCGGTGGGGGTCATGTATATCGCACAGCGCCATTTCATCTACTTCCCCGATCCGGCGCGCACGTTGCCGGCCGCAGCCAATCTTCCTGATGTCTCGGAACGGATCCTGTCGACGCCGGACGGCGAAAGAATCGTCGCGTGGTACGGCAACGCGAAGCCCGGGCAGCCGACGATTCTCTATTTCCACGGTAACGGCGGAGCGTTGGAGCTGAGGCGTGAAACGATCCGCCGGTATCTCGATCGCGGTCGCGGCGTGTTCATGATGGCCTACCGCGGGTATAGCGGCTCGACCGGTTCGCCGTCGGAAGCGGCCAACATCGCGGATGCAAAGCTCGCCTATGACTCGCTGGTTGGCGAGGGCGTCAGTCCGGACGATATCATCCTCTATGGCGAATCGCTGGGCAGTGGCGTCGCGATACAGGTGGCGCGAGAAAAGAAGGTGGCGGGCGTCATCCTGGACAGCCCGTATACGTCGATCCTGGAACTCGCGTCGATGTACTATCCCTGGCTGCCCATCGGTTGGCTGCTGAAGGATCGTTACGATTCGATCGGCCACATCGGCGACGTTCACGCTCCCCTTTTCATCCTGCATGGCGAAGCCGACGACGTCGTGCCGGTGCGGATGGGGAAACGGCTCTTCGCGGCGGCCAATGAACCCAAAGAGATGAGCACTATTCCGGACGGTGGACACGTCATTCACGACGGGCCGTCGTTCGACATTGTCGACGGTTGGATCAGCAGGCTCAGGGCCGCGCGATCGTAGGCTGCGAACTGGGGGCGCTGGTCAAACGAAACGTTGGCCAAACGAAAAGGCCCGCGAAAAAATCGCGAGCCTTGAATATTCGCATAGCCCGAAAGGGCTGAAGCTTAGAAGCTGCTGCCGCCGCCAGCGCCACCCTGGCCACCGCTGCTGCGGAAACCGCCGCCGCCGAAACCACCACCGCTGCTGCCGCCTGCGCCACCACGACCGGCGCCCGGACCGCCCTTACCACCGGGACCGCCACGCGCTACGGCGGGCTTGCTCGGAAGAAGGCCTTCACGCTGCAATTTCTTACGTGCGAGCTTACGGGCCCGGCGGATCGCCTCGGCCTTCTCGCGTGCTCTCTTTTCAGAAGGCTTTTCAAAATGGCCGCGAAGTTTCATCTCGCGGAAGACGCCCTCGCGCTGCAACTTTTTCTTAAGCGCCTTGAGAGCTTGGTCAACGTTGTTGTCGCGAACGAGAACCTGCAAGCGGTTGTATCCTCTAAAGAATCCAGATTATCGGGATGCACAAAAACACCGACGCCGGTGGTTTTGCCGCCGGGCCCGCGCTTCTTTTCTGAGTGCCTTGTAGCAAACACAACGATGATTGGCAATTGGGTCTGCGTGAGTGTTCGTCGCGGTTGAGGAAAGTATTTTTGCGGGCCGCGCGCAATTCCCCCACTCGTCACCCCAGCCGTCGGGCGGGCGGTCGCCTTTTGGCTGGGAATCGTGAAAACCGGAGGGAGGTGGAGGGCTGCACGCATGGACGGATTGGTATTCTTCAGGCGCTCGCTTAGGTCGCTAGTGTTCGGTTCAATCGCCGGCGTTGCGGCGGTGATCGTAAACATCGGAACGACGGGTCCGGCGCGGGCGGAAGCGCCGTGTATCAAGCTGTCGGATGTCGAGACCGTGCAGCTCCAAAACAGATGGAAGGCGGAATTCACGAGCGGCAATGTGGAGCGGGTTGCCGCGCTTTATGCGGATGCGGCGACGCTCATTGCGAGCAAGGACGGCGAACCTCACAAAGGGAAAGAGGCGATCCGGGCATATTACAAAGATCTGCTCGCCAAGCGGCCGATGATTTCAATCAGGCCGTCGTCGCTGACGTCGGATTGCGGGACGGCCGTGGTGAGTGGTCCGGTCACCTATCGTTTGACCGGCGAGCGTAAGGGCACGCGGGCCGTGCTCGGGGGAACCTATACGATGGAGTACGCGCTCAAAGACGGGACGTGGTCGATCGTTCGTCATTTCCTCGCTGCAGACCGGCGCGGCTTGGGAAAGCCGGCGGGCGCGCCCGCGAGCAAGCCGTCGCCGCCGCTTTAAGTCTCGTCGGGGGCTGCTTTTGCTGAGCGATTCAGCTTTACGGCGAAATTGCCGGGCCCGTCTGCTCGGCCTGGAGCGGTGTCGATGGCGGCAGCTCACGGTCATCGACGAAGACGTAGCGCTTCAGTCTTTCGTTGGATTCACTCTCGCGGGCGAGGGCCGTCTCGCCTTTGATGTCCGCCTCGATCAATGCCGACATCAGGATGTCGTAGTGGCCGTCGATCGTGCAGAGCAGGATCAGGTCTACGCCGGCGTTGAGGGCTTTTACGGCAGCGCCGCCCAGTCCGTCTTTCGAACCCGTCACGGCGCCCATGCTGAAATCGTCCGTGATCAAAAGACCGTCGTTCTCGAAGCGCGGTCTGATCACCGTGTTGATGACGGCATCGGAGAACGAAGCGGGCGTTTCCTTATCGACGGCATCGACGCGGACGTGGCCGACCATCGTTGCGATGCCGGGCTCTGTCATGACGCGGCGAAACGGCAGCCAGTCGCTGAGTTCGAGCTGACTTTGCTTCGCGGTGAGTTCGCCTGAAGTAACGTGAGTGTCGCGCGCTACCCGGCCGAGGCCCGGGAAATGCTTCAGCGTGCAAATGATGTTGAACTTCGTCAGCGTATCGCAATACCAGCCGGCGACCTTGGCGACGAGATAAGGGTCGCTGTCGATGGCGCGCCAGTAGATGCGTGTTTCGCCGTCGTTGCGGGATGGCGCGCCCAGCCGCAGGTCGACGACGGGTCCGAAGTTCATGGTGATGCCGAGGCGATCGAGTTCGCGCGCTTGCGCCTCCGCGTAATCACGGACGGCTTTCTCCCGTTCGTTGTCGGTCTTGAGCTTGGCGATGATCATTCCAAGGGTTGGTTGCCATTTGAGCGGCGGCGAAAGGCGCGACACGTATCCGCCTTCCTGATCCGCGGCCACGATGAGGCGCGGCATGCCTTGTGCCCGTCGGATGTTCTGCAGGTCTTGAATGTCTTTGGCCACGTCGGCGGCCTTCCGGCCGCGGACGTTGCGGTCGGTAATGAAGATGCCGGCGATGGCTTTTTTCTCGACGAGCGGTCTCACCTCGGAAAAGCTTTGAAAGCCGACGACGAGGCGGTTTCCGAGGCGCTCGAGGCGTACGGGGTCTGACGCGAGGATCTGATCTCTCGTCAGGAGCTTGAGCGGGCGTTGCGGTGTTCCTTGCGCGTGCCCCGCCTGGGCCTTGGCTGCGGAGACGGCTGCTGCGCGAAGCGCCAGCATGCGGTTTCGACGATAGATGCGGGCAGCTTTGTATCGGGCGCGGGCCGAATATTTGCGCGCGTATGCGGCATGGGCATCGCTGGTTCCTTCCAGTGACGGCAATAGCGTCACCGAAAGGAAAGCGAGAAGAACTGCCCGGGCAATGGTCTTGATCATTCGCTCGACGATGTCGGGTTGAGACCAGTCGGCTCGACGAAGGCAAAAAGCATTAGGCCTGCTTTTGCGCGACGCCCAGCTTCGAGGACTATTAATCTCAATAAATTCTGACGGGAAAGTAGCGTTGAACGAGTTCTTCAAACCGCCCCGACGCCCTTACCCGGTCCAGAGCTTTGTTCAGCAAGAGCCTAATTCCAGGGTCGGTTTTCGGTACCGCGATTGCGATACCGTCGCCGAAGAACTTCGGTTCCAAAAAGGGACCGCCGCGCATTTCGCAACACTGTCGCGATAGGGTTCCATTCAGCCAAAAGGCGAGGGAGATGCCGTCGTCGAATATGAAATCGGCCTTGCCGGCGGCGAGAGCCTCGCGCGCCAAATCGGCGTTTTCGTAAATCGCCAGCGGGCTGTCGCGGAAAAAGGCTTTGAGGAAAGCTTCGTGCGCGGTGCCGCGGGCGACGGCGATGCGCTTTCCATCGAGGCCGTTCGGAGACATTTCGACTTGCGGCTCGTCCTTGCGTCCGGCGAACCGGCCTGGTGTGTGGAAGTAGCGGTCGGTGAAGTCGACATCTTTCAGCGCTGAGGCCGTGACTTTGTGGGCGGCGATGACGGCATCGGCCTCGCCTTTCTTCAGGCCCGTGAAAAGCTCCTCCCAGGGCCGGGCTTTGATATCGCAGGATGTGCCGAGCTCTAAGCAAATGGCGCGCGCGAGATCGACGTTGAAGCCGACCAGCACGCCGTCTTCATCGTAGAAATTGAAGGGCGGAAAGTCGCTGTCGGTCAGAAACCGGATGACGACCCGGCGTGTGGGGCCAGAGTCTGTGGGCGGCGGGGTGGACGTTGCTGCAACTCGTTCCGGGCCCGCCCCTTCGGATATCGCGTCGACGGAATGGCCGAAAGTCAAAACCGCGAAAGCCGCGAGGGCGAGGAAAACGTCCCGAACTCGATTTCGAGCCTTCATGCTTCCCTCATGCTCCCGGCGCTGACGGTTTCACCCGGGCGACCTTTTTGAACGTCTTTCAAATCTGCACACCTTGAGCATATACTTTGTCACTGGCTGGGCGACGGCGGTCGCCGCGGGGGCAACCAGGGGCTTGAATGTTCGGGGCTCGGTCAAAGACGCCGCCTGTGCGAGCTGCCCGCACATCGCGCGGTCGTGGCCGGAGATCTCGTTCCTCGCATTCGCGGTTCCAGCGCGATATTGGGCAACTTGATCGCGCGGTCAACGATTTGAGGCGCCGCGCACCGGACTTTTCCGCGGCTTCTCCGCTCCTCGCGTGGCAGCGCGCGGTGCTTCTGTCGGCGCTTTCGGCGTTGACTGCGGGGTTGATCCTGCTTGAGGACTTCGGTCTCGTTCTTTGGTCGCTGACGATTACGATCCCGTTCTTCATGATCTCCGCGCTTCGCGTGGCCGCATTTTTGCGCGCACTGCGAAGTCCTCGGGGAGGTTCAAATTCTCCGTCATTCGACCGCCGCTACGACAAATGGCTCCCGACATTTTCCGTGCTCATTCCGCTCTACCGGGAAGTCGCGGTCGTGCCGGGTTTGGTGGAAGCGCTGGGGCGTCTCGACTATCCGCGCGAGCTGCTGGAGATCCTTTTCATCACAGAGGAGGACGATCATGCCACGCGGCGGGCGATTGAGACCTCGCGACTTTATGCGAACATGCGGACTGTAACGGTTCCTCACGGGCAACCCAAGACGAAGCCCAGGGCGCTGAACTACGCGTTGCAGGATGCGCGCGGCGCGCTCGTTGCAGTCTTCGACGCGGAAGACCTTCCGGATCCGGATCAGCTTCGCCGGGCGGCGCGCGCGTTCATCGAAGGAGGGCCGCGGCTCGCCTGCGTGCAGGCGCGGCTTGCCGTTTCGAACGCCGACGAGTCATTCTTCAGCCGGCAGTTTACGCTCGAGTACTCGGCGCTCTTTCGGGGATTGCTTCCGGCCCTCGACCATTTGCGCTGGGCAATTCCTCTTGGGGGAACGTCAAATCATTTCAGGCGCGATGTTCTTCTGAAGTGCGGCGGCTGGGATCCTTTCAACGTCACGGAAGATGCCGACCTCGGGATCCGCTTAGCTCGCCTCGGTTATGAGGTCTCCATGATCGATTCCGAAACGATGGAGGAAGCGCCGACGACATGGCGGGCGTGGCTCGGTCAACGTACCCGGTGGATCAAGGGCTGGATGCAGACCTATCTCGTGCATATGCGGCGGCCTACACGCCTTTGGCGTGATCTCGGTCCGTGGAAGTTTGCAGGTTTTCAGGTGACCATTTGCGCGATGCTCGTCTCGATGCTCTGTCATCCCTGGTTCTATGTTTTCGCCGCAATCCATGGCGTTCTCGGCATGCGCATTCTGCCGGACAGCGACTTGCTGCTTTGGCTGTGCGGATTAAATCTCGCGACAGGGTATGTTTCGGCTGCGTCGCTCATTGCCGTCACGTCAGCGGGGACAGGGGCGCCGCGACGGCTCGTCTCCGTTTTATTTTTGCCCGTCTATTGGCTCGCGATTTCATTCGCTGCCTATCGCGCGATCGCCGACCTCGTGCTCAGGCCGTTTTACTGGGAAAAGACCACGCACGGCGTGAGCCGAACGCGGAGGCCGCTACCATGATTATTTCGGCTGCTATTTCGTGCGGCCGAATGCTTTTCGCAACTCGTCCTTCGCACGATCCAAAGTCTGCCGGCGTTTGGCAGTCAGGTTCTTGCCCGCACGATTAATGTAAAAATTGAGCATGGACATCGCCGATTGGAATGGCGTCGTCTTGCGTCTGTGGCTTCGCTCGGCGGAGCGCTTCAGCGATTGCGCAATTGCGGCCGGTTTGCGCGTGAACACATGGTTCTCGAGATCGAGTGCATCGCTATTTTCCGTAACGTCCGCGGACCATAGGTGCTTTGACCGCTTCTGAACTTTATTCTGATTGGCACGCGGACGAGCTTTTGGCGCGTGCTTCAAATGCTTATCGCTCTGGCGCAAATGACAATCCTTTAGACTGATTTTACTCAGTTACTGCAATGCACGTGAAAAACTGGAGGTGGTCTTCTAAGTTCCTATTGACGGAGTGCATTTGATGCGGAACTAAAATGCTTTCCGGTTGTTTCTCTTGGTTGTTCGGCTCGAGTTTTGCAAACCGATGAAACGCGCATTGCAATCCCTTCTCAATAGTTGCGTCCAAAAGGGTTCCTTGACGCTGGAGTTGCCTGGGGGCGAGCGGCTCTCAGCGGGTGACGGCAGCGGGTTGCCGCTGACCATCAGATTGCTCGATTCAAAAGCCGGAACTGAGCTTTTCTTCAATCCGCAAATGGCGCTCGGTGAGCTGTTCACCGATGGCCGGCTGCAGGTCTCGGGCGGGTCAATTTATGATCTGCTGGAGCTCTTGGGCCGGAATCTGAATTGCCTTACGCCGCCGCAACTCGGACGTCTGCGCAGCATGGTGCGCAATGCATTCGGCCGATGGACGTTGCGGAATTCGCGGCGACGGGCGCGCGTGAATGTTCACTACCATTACGATATCGACGATCGCATTTATGAGCTCTTTCTCGATCCCGACCGGCAGTATTCGTGTGCCTACTTCGAAACTCCTGGCCAGAGTTTGGATGCAGCTCAACTCGCCAAGAAAAGGCACATAGCGGCGAAGCTTCTTATCAAGCCCCAGGCTAAAATTCTGGATATCGGATGCGGGTGGGGTGGTCTCGCACTTTATCTTGCCGATATCGCAGGCGCCAATGTCACCGGACTGACGCTATCACCCGAGCAGCTTAAAGTGGCGCAACGGCGAGCCGACGAGCGCGGCCTCAGCTCACATATCGAATTCCGTCTCGAAGATTATCGTGCGCTGAATGAGTGCTTCGACCGGATTGTCTCCGTCGGGATGTTCGAGCACGTCGGCCTCAAGGATTACGATACCTACTTCGATACGGTCCGGCGAAGTCTGAAGCATGACGGCGTGGCCTTGATTCATTCCATCGGCCGGATGGACGGCCGGTCCGCGACCAACCCGTGGTTTGCCAAATATATCTTTCCAGGCAGCTATCTTCCGACGCTCGCCGAGGTGCTTCCCTCTATCGAGCGAGCGGGTCTCATCGTGACAGATGTCGAGATCCTACGGCTGCATTATGCGGATACGCTTTCGGCTTGGCGAAGCCGGTTTATGGCAAGGCGCGCGGAAGCGGCTGCGGTGCTCGATGAGCGTTTCTGCCGAATGTGGGAATTCTATCTGGCGGCGGCGGAAGCCGGGTTCCGTTACGGCGGGCTCATGGTTTTCCAGATACAGCTCGCGAAGACTGTCGATGCTGTGCCGCGGGTCCGCAGCTATATAAGCGCGGAAGAAGACAAACTGCGCGGCCGCGAGCAGGAAACGCACCAAAGCGTTGCCGCGGAGTGAGTTGTCGTTAGCTCAGGTGTTTCGGCTGCTCGTCGTTTGTGAGGTCGAGGTATCGAGCTTCGGTTCGGTCGCTTGCGCGATTTCGTAGGCCCGGCTCGTCGCGGCATTCAGTGAGTTTTCCACCTCACGCCGCTTCCTTTCGAGTTCCGCATCATCGGCATCAGGCGCGACGAAAATCGGATCGCCTGCGACGAGCGCGAGATCGGAGAAGGGCAGATTGATCGTCATCTTGCTCCAGGTGTTGAGCACGATAAATCTGGAGGTCGCCGCGGCGACCGGAATGATCGGGCGACCGGAGAGGCGGGCCAATGTAACGATGCCATTGCCCGCATGGCGCGGCCGTGACGGAGGCACGTCAGCGGTCATTGCGACGATCGTTCCCTCTTCGAGAGCGCGCACCGCCGCCCGAAGGGCGTATGCGCCTCCGCGATCCCTTTTTCTGTGACCTGCGCCAGCTCCGCGAATTGCCGAGATGTCGAACTGGCGGAGAAAGTGCGCGACGATCTCGCCGTCGCCGTGGCGGGCGACCATCGCCGCGACTTTGTATTCGCGCGTGTTGAGATCAGCCAGCATCATGAACTGCCCGTGCCACATCGCCATGATGAAGGGCACCTCAGCGCGAAGGTCGTCGAAAAAAGTCGGGGGCTGGTAGACGGGTCGGGAGGTTTTTTTGACGGCTTTGATCAGTCCAACGACCACGCGGCCCGCGATCGCTGCCAGAAACTTATTTTTTCTCGATACCCGGGCCATTTCGTCGAACCAGCGTGCTACTTTTGAGCCTTGACCGTAAGCGAGTAACGCTTGCGGGAGTCCAAAAGTATCCCAATGATGCGAGGGTGCAATTATCTCCCGACATCGCCGTTCGCAAGGTCTTTGGATAAAGCTATTCCGCAACAATGCTCGCGTTGATCGACGTCTTAGCCGAGCATTTCGAGGCTCAGGCTCAAGATGATCGCGAGCGTCGTTGTGGCGACTGCGCCTAGGAGAGTGAGAAAGACATAGTAGCCGTCAGATGCGGCAGCCTCTACGTCTTCGAACCGGATTTTCACTGCCTGCTTCGGCATACCTAAAACTCAGAGTTGGCTGCGTCCTGGAAACGAGTTTGGCGAGATAAAGCTCCCGTCTCTCACATTCAATCCCCTGCGACCGAATTGGCAGGGTTGATGCGGCACTTGTTCACACCGTATGCCTTAGTAGAGGGTCGAGTACGGTGGGCGGAGTTTCGAGGGATCTGGTCTGCCCGTTCGAAATCCGTGAACGGCCGCACACGAAGTTCACGAAAACATTCATCCGAAATTCAGAAGGGAAATCAGAAAGAAGACCTGCACGGCAGGCCGATTCGTATGCTCGTGCGAAGCGTTTCACGGGGTGGCAAATGGAAAAATTTCGCGTGGTCGTCTGGTGTGAATCCTGCCGGGGCGACGATGAGGGATGTTTCGGCGGCGGCAATGAGGTCATCGATGGCGCGTTCGAGTCCTTTGAGGATGCTGAGCGTGCCGGGGCCCATTACTGCTCGGACTTACCGTACCAATACCGCATCGTGCATGCGGGTCCGGTCTAGGCGCGCATAAGAGCGCTTTGCTGGCCCAACGCCTCTTTCAGAGTTTGTTGGGCCATCTGTAGTTTTCGGATCATATCCTCGTAATCGAGGGCCGAATCCAACGCATCGCTCAAAAGATAATCAGCCTGCTGGACCTTGGCTTCCAGACGCGCAATGCGGGATCGCGCATCGAACAGCTCGGCGGGCTCATTATTGCTTACGGCGAGGTTCTCGATCGTCATGACCCGCTCCTAATCGCGCAATGCACCAATGACATCCCTGCAACGCGAGCTACGAATGAGGGTTCCTCGCGCGGTCCGGCCAGGCACAGTGACGGATCTGTGACAATCTGATGACGGAACATTTATAGGTATTTCAGGTTCTCCGCCGATTAGCTCGTGGAGGAGCAAATACTGTGAAGATACCTTTGATTTTCGCCGGAATAATTGGTGTGCTCATGACTACGGCGCCCGCGATCGCCCAATCGCCCGGCGCTTATTACAATGACTCTGGGAGGACTGCCCCATCGGGGTACGGTCCCCGGTGGAGCGGAAGCGATGACATCGGTGACAAGGTCGAAAGGCCAACTGCGCCGGAGGAATACGAGTCGACGGATCAGGGCCGGAACGTCCCACTAAGTCAGCGGGTCGATCCTGAAAATCCGGAGTCGCCTTCGATGAGCGGTACTGCTGATTAAGAGTGAGCCGCCGGTCGTAATGCCTTGGCCAAAGGGGCGGTGCCACGGGAATATTGTGCCCGCCCTCATTCGTCCCGTTCTCCACTGATATAGTGCGAAACAATCTGCAGTTGAGCCGCTTTCTGCGTATCTACTATTGCGGGCACAATCGATTCCATTACTATCTCAGGTAGTGATCGGACGAGGGGGCGCATGGCAGAGCGAAGACGGACGGCACTTATAACAGGCGTGGCCGGGCAAGACGGATCCTATCTCGCGCGCCTTCTGCTTCAGCAGGGCTATGAAGTTCATGGCATCAAACGGCGCTCGTCGTCCTTCAATACGGAGCGCATCAACGACCTCTATTGCGATCCACGAGAGCGGGCGACGCACTTTCATCTCCACTACGGGGATCTGACGGACACGACGAACGTCATTCGTCTTGTGCAAGAAATTCGACCTGACGAGATTTACAATCTCGCCGCGCAAAGTCATGTGGGCGTGAGCTTTGAAACGCCGGAATACACAGGCAATGCCGACGCACTCGGTACGCTTCGGCTGCTCGAAGCGATCCGTATCTTAGGGCTCGCCGGATCGACGCGCTTCTATCAGGCCTCGACGTCTGAACTTTACGGGAGCGTCCGGGAAACGCCCCAATCGGAGACAACGCCGTTTTATCCGCGGTCTCCCTACGGCGTCGCCAAGCTTTATGCCTATTGGATTACGGTCAACTACCGCGAAGCCTATGGGCTGCACGCCTCGAACGGCATTCTCTTCAATCACGAAAGTCCGGTCCGCGGTGAAACCTTCGTCACGCGGAAGATCACGCGCGGTGTGGCGGCGATCGAGAAAGGTATCCAGCGCACGCTGTACCTCGGCAATCTCGATGCGAAGCGCGATTGGGGCCACGCCCGCGATTATGTCGACGGCATGTGGCGCATGCTGCAGCAGGATGAGCCGGGCGACTATGTTCTGGCGACTGGCGAAACGCATTCGGTTCGCGAATTCGTCGAACTCGCATTCCGAAGAGCCGGGCGCCTTCTCCGCTGGGAGGGCACTGGAGCCGATGAGGTCGGGCGCGATGCGAACAGCGGCAGGGTGCTCGTGCGCGTCGATCCCGAATACTTCCGGCCAACGGAGGTCGATCTTTTGCACGGCGATCCCTCCAAGGCATTCGCCAAACTCGGTTGGAGACACAAGACGTCATTTGCCGAATTGGTGGCCGAAATGGTCGACGCCGATTTGCTTCTCGTCGATCGAGAGCATTGGCGCTTGGACCGGTCTGCCTGAGCGGTTGGCGCGCAGATGTTCTACGATCTTTCGGGAAAACGCGTTTTTGTTGCCGGTCATCGTGGGATGGTCGGAGCTGCGCTGATGCGCCGGCTTCGGCGCAAGCCTTGCGAACTGATTACTGCCGGGCGGGACCGTCTCGATCTGCTCGATCAGGCGGCCGTTCGCAGCTTCATGTTCGAAGCGCGACCTGACGCGGTCATCGTTGCGGCTGCTCGGGTCGGCGGCATTCAGGCGAACAGTACCCTGCCGGCGGAATTTCTTTACGAAAATCTCGTCATCGAGACGAATGTCATCCATTCCGCATTCCGAGCTGGCGTGGAGAGGCTCGTGTTTCTCGGGTCTTCTTGCATCTATCCCAAATTCGCGCCGCAGCCGATCCGAGAGGAGGCGTTACTCAGCGGTCCTCTTGAGCCCACCAACGATTGCTACGCCATTGCAAAAATAGCCGGGCTAAAGTTGTGCGAAGCCTATCGCGCGCAATACGGCGCCGATTTCTTTTCGGTGATGCCGACCAACCTCTACGGACCGGGTGACAATTTTCATCTTGAGACGTCGCACGTCATTCCAGCGCTTCTTCGCAAGGCGCATGAGGCCAAGCTCGGCCGCGCCTCCGAGGTTTCGATATGGGGCAGTGGCACGCCTCGCCGTGAATTCCTGCATGTCGACGATGCTGCGGATGCAATCGTGCATTTGCTGGAGAGGTATTCCGGCGGACACCATGTCAACATCGGCTCGGGCGAAGACATCACGATCCTGGAGCTCATGAAGCTGATTTGCCGCGTGGTCGGGTTTGAAGGCAAGATCGTTACAGACCCTTCGAAGCCCGATGGGACGCCACGCAAGCTTCTCGATGTTTCGCGTCTTTCGGCGACCGGCTGGAAGCCGCGAACGAGCCTCCACGATGGTCTCGCGGATACCTACGCTTGGTTCCTCCAAACTGCCTCCGGCGAACAGCGTAGGCAGGCTGAACGCAGGTTGATGGCCGGACTACCGCTCAAGCTGCGTCCATCATGACGGCTTTACGGAATTTCGATATGTCGCGCTCGCCTTGGTCGGCGATAGCGCAGACGCGCTGAACGACGTCATCTGTCGAAAGCTCCGGGTAGCGGCTGCGTGTTTCTGCGAGAATTTCAGTGATGATGTGAGCGAGTTTCTTTAGCTCATCCGAGCTGTAGCACGTGATCTGCATGTCATTCCTAATACCAACGGAATGCCGGCTCGTCCGCACCGAGCCGGCATCCTAACAGAGCGAGGCAAATGCCGCGCTCGGGGTCAAAAACGCTTGTCATTACCTGTGGTTCCCTGCCGCGATATTTCGCCCGAGAAGCGGGCCTCGGGTGGTGTGTCCGGCGTGGCTCATGGCATTATTTGGTTGGCGTCATTATCACGACGGGCTTGACGCTCTGCACCCAAATCAGATTGCTTAGCGAATGCCGACAGCAGCATTAGTGCTGAGTAGTTGTTGCCCATGGATCTACATGGCAACCTCTACCCCAGAGGTTTGATCGGTGGCTGGCAGAACCGCGCCGTCCCCAAATGGTTCTGTCTATGAGCGATAAGCTCAAGGAAGAGAGCGGCTTACAGCGCCGCTCTCTTTTTCTTTATGCGGATTAATTCTAAAATTCATCCGGAACTACGTTCCTCGCGCGCCGTTTTCCTACCAAAGTCGTTTGGAGGATAACGCCATGGCGTTAAAACGAGACCACGATTTCATCGACGTCGCGGACGAAGCGCTCGCGCGTCGCGACGCACGGCGCATTGTCTGGATCGGCGTGTTTGTTTCGTTCGTTCTCGGTATCGTGCTGCTATCGGTGCTGATGTACGGACGCATCCTAACCGACGACGCAGGAATTGTTTCGACATCGCCTGCGGCGCTTGTCGCATTCGACACTCCAAAGCCAAACACGCCTTAGGCGAGGAGAGACGATCATGGCCTTCTGGAGCGAGAGCCGCGGCATCAATGAGGTGGTTCGAAGAACGGACACAACGCTGAATGTGCTTGTGGCAGTGCTGCTCGCGGCGTTCGCGTTGGGCGCAAGCGCCTATTATTATGGGCAGATGAATCCCAAGGTGCCGCTTCAGGGGGCGAGTGCTCCGGCGGCAAGTGCGCCTGCGGGTGAACCCGATTTAAATCGCTTTCACCCTTCCGGGTCGCAACCGCCTCCTTAGCACCCAATGCATCTTCTGAATGCTGCTGATTGCGCGGAAATCGTGAACGTATGTTCATTTTCGTGCGTCTTCCATACATTCTCGTAAGCGCACAAATTCCGCAATTTTTTGGGTCAGAAATGTCTCTTGCTTCTACTGCAATGGAGACACCCAATGAGGAAAATTGCTCTCGGATTTATTGCACTCAGCAGCTCCCTGTTCGCGACTGTGGCCTCAGCGGAGCCGATGTTCCCGACGCCTCCTTCATCTCAATCGTTGGTTCAGAAAGCCGATTACTATCACCACTGGCATCGCGGCTGGCGTGGTCCCGGCTGGCGTGGTCCGGGTTGGGGTTATGGATATCGCGGCTGCTTCGGCGTGCGGCATCTCTGCGCTGACCGCTGGGGTTGGGGCGGTCCTGGATTCCGCCGTTGCCTGTGGCGTCACGGCTGCTGACAGGCGCGACTTACCAAATCAATTTTCGAGGCCGGGAGGTTTCAGCTTCCCGGCTTTTTTTCGGTTCGGGTTTCATGACCTCTTTCTGCAATCGAAGATCAATTTCTCATTCGTCGCGCGGCGTGTGCAGCGCGTCATGAAACATGGCTCAAAGGAATCCGTCTGTGAACTGGATGTTCAGCGCGAAGTGCGAAAGTTCATTCTCGCACTGAGGTGGCGCTAGACTCTTCTTGCTTCCCAGCAAGGAGACGCACAATGAAAAAAATCGTGTTCGGGTTTATTGCTTGTGGTGTTGCCGTGGTTGCAACGTCGGCTCTCGCAGAGCCACGAATCACGACTGCACCACCGGATCAAACGCTGGTTCAGCGCATTCAGCATTTCGGTTGGCCAGATCGGCCCAGTGGTCCTGGCGGTCCTCCCTACTCCGGCGTCAACAGTTGCGATGCCGTGCAGGAGGTGTGCGGTAGTCGATGGGTTCCTGGAGGCCTGAATTATAGTAGGTGCATGTTGCAACTGGGCTGCTAAGCAGCAGTAATGTTTATCTTGAGGTCGGGGGGCGTTGTCTTCCCGGCCTTTGAAATCAGCCCCGAACAACATGATCTCTCGACTGATGATTTCAGGCATCAGGTGCGAGAAAAGCGAGGGGATAATTATTTGCTGCACAGCGCGCTCAAAAGCGTTGGCCGCGCGTGTGCTATCAAGGCGGCTCGCGGATCGCTCTGGGAGCCTGTGCGATGCTTGAGGATATCAAGATGATTTTGGCTATCGGCGCGCCGATAGCGCTTGGGATCTATCTGATCTCACTTCTTCGCAACGACCCGGCGAGAAGAAAGCGAAAGGCCAAATAGCCGGAAGCCTTTCGCTCTCGTCATTCTACGGCTTCCGCTGACTACTGCTTCGTCTTCGTCAGCTCGTTCCACTTATCGCCGAGCTGTTTCTTGAGATCGTCGACCTTCTTGGAGGCTTCATCCGTCTTGGCAGTGAACGCTGCGCGTGCTGCCGTGTAGTCCTCGTCCGATATTTCGAACTCGGTCAAGAATGGGCATCCACCGTGAGCGAGATTGGGCGCGGCGTAGCGGACGAGAGTCGTTGCCGGAGTGGCGCCAGGGCCGACCTTCACAATGACCGCATCCTTTTCGAGATGGCACTTATCGCCCTTCGCAAGCTTCTTCATGTCGACGGTGACGAACTTGCCGCCCTCGTTGAGCAACGTGACCTCTCGCGCGCTGGGCAAGAATGCCAGCTCGAGCCCCTTGTCCGCGTCAGCCGCTTGCGCTCCGAACGGCATTGCCGCAAAGGCGGCGGCTATCAGCGTGTATTTGATGAGAGTGTTCATGCGTGGCTATCCTCTTCTCTTTCTTACTTTCGTTCGTAACTGCAACGCGGGTTGACGGTTGGTCGAAACGCTTTGGGCACGTTATGTGGCCACAATGTGTAAGTTCATCTAAAGCCCCAAAAATATAATCAGGCCGCGTAAAGTTCACCCTCAAAGGCGGTTATTCTTGCTTTGATTGACGTGCCGCTTCGGTTTTGTATGAAACCCGAGTCAGCAGGTTAGCACTTGAATGGTCCGTGAACGGGAGACCGCGCGACTTGCCCCTTCTGAAAGGCGAGACGGCGGGGCCTCATCTGCAGATCGGATAGCGCAACAGAACTCGTCGCTGGGCAGCGCGAGTTTCATAAATGAAATGCGTGCGGGAATTGGCCCGCACGCATCCAACTACAGGGAGATGAATTTCAGGATTGGTCGCCGTTGACGCTGTCGGTCAATTGCTTGGTCGTTTGCTTCACCAAGATATACCGGCCGCCGACGAAGCTGATCTTCGTGCCGGATAGACCGGACTGATCGGCCTTTTCGAACACTTCGACATTGTCGAAGTTGACGTTGATGGCTTCGCCACTCGCCAGATCAGTGCATTCGAGAAATTTAGGCAAGGGTGGCTCCGGTCGTTTAATGCGTCGGCTATTTGAGTTTTGTGGCGGATCTCGTAGCCGGTTTGACGGTGGACCGCGATCCCTTTTTTGGAGCTGGGGCCTCGAGGGCCTCGCGCGCGAGACGTTCAGCCCGCAAACGCTGTGTCTTCGTCAAAACAGCGATGCGCTCATTTTCGCGCTCTTGGATGGCTTGAATTGCCTCTTGCTGACGACGAAGCTTCGCTTCAGCGACTCTTGATTTTGCAGCTTCGCGATCGCGTTCGGGTTTCATCGCATCAATTGCCGCTTGATGCTGCGCACTCTTGGGATAGTTCCACATAAACCATAGATGGGGGTTCGGACGCCATTGTGCAATCCCCAACTGCCAAATGCGCACGCGGATGCCAATGACTTCGGGTGTTCAAATTGGATTTGTCGGTAGCGGCGCAGGATCGATCTCAAAGGTGCTCGCGGTTGGGCAAATCGAATAATCCCATCGCATTGCTTTGATATTCGGCCAGGACACCTCGCTGAAATCGACCTATAACCCTTCTCGAGATCGATCTTGCCGGGGACTTAGCTCCGGCTGCGTTCATTATGAAGGAAGCCGAGGACAATAATGATCCACTGGAAGCCTGTCGGAGAGTACGTCGAGCCTAACTGGGTGAAGCTTGGGACGGCGTTGCCGCCTACACTTTTCTGGCGCCCCAAGCACGGCGCCATCCTTGGGTATATCCGCGACGGCGAACTCTTCGATGCGAAGTGGCTGTATGTCTGCGACAGCAACAAGGTCACGGACTTCTCGCCCATCAACGCGCCGGGCGACAACATCATCGATTTGGACGCTCATCGGGCCGGGGTCTGAGCATTTTAGCGGTTATCAGGATGCTGACGATTTTGAGGTGTACCGGCCGTTTTAGATCCTCCCGGCCGATGCATCGCCGTCCTTTCGAATAAAAAAGGTAGCTAAATTCGCCTCAACCGCGCATGATCATCCGACCATCGGCAATGTTTGCTGGCGTCGATGGCTGAGAGATGCTCGCGCTCCCGCCTGCCCCCGGAGGACGCGAATGTACGCTCGCCCGCCTTTCACAGCCGATCAATTTGCACTTTGCTATCGCGCTTACGCAGCAGCTTTGCTCGATATTCAAAATCAACCGGGCGGGCCGATCGCTGCGCCTCCGACCGACAGCACGTGCCTCATGCTCGCGCTGCGGGTCATAGAAGCATCCGCGAATGGCGTGCGCGATCTTCCGGGCCTGAAACGGCTCGCGCTTGCCAACCTGAACGTCCAGCATTGAACGGTTCAACTCTGGTCCAGATTAGGGATGAACGTATGAAGCTTCGGGTCGGCTATGAGCTGGACTATGTGTTCGCTCAACCGACACCCGCCATTCTGATGCTCAACATTCACTACACGCGGGTTTCGGATCTCGCGATGCCCGATAATATCATTGTCAGCCCTCCGGCGCCGATCTCAGGTTATCGCGACGGATTCGGCAATTGGTGCAGCCGGATCGTTGCGCCGGCGGGACGCGTTCGAATTTCCACCGATGCAATTGTCAGCGATTCCGGTCAGCCTGATCCGGTGATTGCCGATGCGTGGCAGGTGCCGGTCGAACAGCTTCCGGAAGAGGCGCTCGTCTTCCTTCTCGCCAGCCGCTTCTGCGACAGTGATCGTCTGTTGGATTTGGCTTGGAAGCTATTCGGCTACGCGACACCGGGGTGGGGACGCGTTCAAGCGATCTGCGATTTCGCGCACAATCACATAGCCTTTGGCTACGAGCATGCACGCGTCACGAGGACGGCCTCGGAAGCCTATGAAGAGCGCCGCGGCGTCTGCCGCGACTACGCGCATTTGGCTATCGCCTTCTGCCGCGCATTGAACATCCCGGCACGATACTGCACCGGCTATCTCGGCGACGTCGGCACGCTGCCGCCTTATCCGCCGGGAGATTTCGCGGCGTGGTTCGAAGCCTACCTCGGCAATCGTTGGTGTACGTTCGATCCGCGGAACAATGTCCCTCGGATCGGTCGCGTACTGATTGCGCGTGGACGGGACGCGGCGGACGTCGCGATGACAACGACGTTTGGTACCAACACGCTGGAAGGTTTCCGTGTGTGGACGGATGAAATCGCGGAAAACGCCAAATTGGCGCTTTGATTTGTTCTGCAGGCACGATGCCAAAAATCGTTGATTTCAACTTGCCGATCTCGAAGCAGATCTGGCGCGACATACGGAGATGAAAAATGTCTAGAACGAACTTGGCTATAGCGAAATTCAGAGTGGGGCAGACGGTCGACTTTTCTCCGTCGATGCGAGGGCTCGCGGCGTCGGCCAGACTCTATAAGGTTACGCGCGTTATGCCCGCTGACGGTGGCGAGCGCCTCTACCGCATCAAGACGATCGCTGAGGTGTTCGAGCGCGTCGCGCGCGAGAGCGAGCTTCTGTCATCATCCGCAGTTTGAACGGGCCGATGCGCGGCGGCCGTTTACCGGTGGACGAGAAATCTTGGAGCGGGCGAAGGGAATCGAACCCTCGTATGCAGCTTGGGAAGCTGCCGTTCTACCATTGAACTACGCCCGCAAAGCCCGATTTTCCTGGGCTTTTTGACTGAAATCACAGGGTTTTCCCGTAGCCCGAAAAGAACATAAAAGCCAATAAAAAACAAGGCAGGCGCAAAAGCGTGCTACGCATGTGCTACGTCAAACGCACGGGAGCCGGCCTCGAGGCAGGGGCCGGGGAGGGGAGAGGGCACCTGGTGCACGTTCGGGTGCAATTTGGGTGCAGATCCCGGACTTGCACCCGGCAACAAAAAGGCCCCGGATTGCTCCGAGGCCTGATGCCGTCCAACGATGATTGGCGTCACTCAGCGGCGACGAGCCGCAAGGGTGCCCTGGCCGTCTGGACGCGGCCCCGGGCCTCGACGATCTCTTCCTGCTGCACGGAGACGTAGCGCAGCGTCGACTTGATGTTCGAGTGATCCATCGCTTTCTGGACGAGCTTGATGTTCTTCGTCGCCCGCGCCAGCCGTGAGCCGAACGTGTGGCGGAAGTCGTGGGGGTGGAAGTCCTCGATCCCGGCCTTTGCGCAGGCGGCCGTGACGGCGCGGCGGAGCATCTGCGCCGAGATGGCGCGGATGGCGCCGTGCTCGAAATTCCGCTCGCTCTCGATCGTGAAGACGAACGGGCACTCGGCCGGGCTTTCCGCGTAGGCCTTGCGGACGATCTCGTACTCGCGCTGGGTGAGCCTCTGGGTGACGATCTGCACCGAGCGCTTCTTCAGGAGCCGGAAGGTAATCGTCCGGGCCTCGAGATCGACCTTGTCCTTTTCGAGCCCGAGCCAGATCGACTGGCGCTTGCCCGAGATGATGAAGAGTTCGCAGATGTCGTGATAGCCCCTCGGCAGAGCGCCCCAGAAACGCAGCTCCTCCTTGAGCGACAGCTCGCGGTTGCGCTCGTCGGGTTCCTTGCGCTTGACGCCGTCGCGGCCGCCCCAGGTGAACTGATCGAGGTCGATCATGACGCCCCACTGCTTTTTAGCGCGGCGGAGGACGCGGCGCAGCGGTTCGATGATCTGGCGATTGACGCAACCCGGCGTCGGCAGTTGCTGGATCGACCGAAGCTCGTAAACGGCTTCCGGGGTTGCCGGTGTGCGGTCGCGCTTGCGGACGAATGGCGTCACCCGCTTCCAACGCGTCAGCGGCTGCTTGGCGCGCTTGCTGGCAGCCCCGGAGACGGTCGCTTGCGTGATCGACGTCAGGAGCGTGTCGGCACCGAAGTAACGCACAACCTCGGCCATGTGCAGGCGCTGGGTCCGGCGAGCTTCGTCTGAGGGCGACGTCGGGAGGATCTCATCGAGATAGCGCTCCGTCGCCTCGCCGATGGTCATCAGCGTCGCTAGTTGTCCTGTCGCTGCCTTCCGACGTATCTGCTCTTCGTATTCGCGGGCTGCAGCTTTCGTTTTCTGGCGCGTGGAGCCTTGGAACTTGCGGGATTTGAGTTCCCCAGGGAGGCGCATTTTGAACGAATAGCGCCAATACGGCTCTGGAGTTCCGTCTCGGCGAAGGGCACGGAAGACTGACATGTGCGTTTGCTCCTCAAGTACATCAAAACGTCTTCCTTGAGAAACCGGCGATGGCAGCCCGTCAGCTTCACCGAGCCGATGGCGCCTGCATTTGCCAAGCGCCGTAGGTGCACCGGGGTCATCCCAAGCAGATGAGCGACTACGCCGGTTGTCTGATAACGGCGGCCGGCGAACACCGCCTCAACATCCTTGAGCAAGGTTTCTGGGATCGCGTCGGCGATGACAAGACCATCATGATGCTCACCAGATGACGGCGCGCTCGAAAACATGACCTTTGGCTCCGGCGAGAGTATCGTGCCTTGAAATTATAATGTCTAAATGAAGTATATCAATACGATACTTCCTGCGCCAGCGCCTGCCTTGCAGAAAAGCCTGCTACGATCCTCTCGCAGCGGGTTTTCCTGAGAAATTTGTGAATAGCGCGGAAGGGAGGTCTTTTGGCGTTGCTGGTTTCCGTGAGGGCCCGTCGGATCTCTCGGAGGTGGCGCCTCAAACCGTCCATGGGCAAGTCGCCGCCGCCTATGACGGTGAGGTGTCATCGACCTTGATCGAGCCGATCACTTCAATTTGGATGTTACGCGCAGGAGGCGACCATATCGAGCGAGAGCGCGGTATCTGCATGATTGGGTTATTTCGAACCGAGAATCACGTGCTCAACGAGCGTTCCGAAGAAGACGAAGTCAGTGGCGCGCTTCACGTCTATCGTGTCGTAGCTCGAATTGTCGGCGGTTAGCTTGAACGGTACCGCTAGCGGCTTTCCGAAGCCCTGCGATTTGTATCGCCGGAAAACGACGTCCTTCGAGCGGACCATAACCAGCATTACGCACTCGCCAGGAGAAGGCATCTTTTCACGGTCTACGGTGACGATATGGCCGGGTTTGAATGCCGTAACCCCGGCTATGCTGGCGCCGTCCATCGCATCTTCGAAGATCTCGAAGGAGATAGAGTGCGCTGAGCAATCCGCATACGTGTGCCGTTTCTCTGCAATATCTTCTATGGTCAGAGCGCCACGCGCGATCTCTAGAATCTCAGCTTTGCTGCCTTTTGATACAATGCGCCCCTGCCGAGGCTTAAGTCTCATGCCGCTCTTCGATGGGGTACCTGATAGAAGCCATTCAATCTCCACCCCATACAGACTTGCTACCTTCCGCAGATCTACGATCGTTATCTCCGACCTTCCGGCCTCCCAATGACTTATGAGTTGCTTACTTTTTGATAGAATTTTTGCCACTTCATCGCCGGTCATCTTCGCATCTCGCCGTGCATCCTTGAGACGCTTCCCCAGACTTCTAATTTCGTCTTTCATAGTGTCTTCCACCAACTCCGACCTGCGCTGCGGTTTCAAGCCGACCGACATCGTCGGGACTTCGAGTCTGCAATAATTGTATCGTGATGCTAGACCTTATGGCAATAGGCAGAGCTTCCAAAACCGGAGAACACGCAGCGAATGGGCCATTCATTCATAGCAAAGAACGACGGATCCGACGCTCGATGGGGCTCTCGTGGTGTTTCACCCAGCGATTTGATTCCTGGGTTGCCTCGAGCACGGACGCGGAGCCGATGGAATGAAAAAGGCCGGCATGGAGTCCGGCCTTTGGCGTCACCAATAGTAAGTGTGCGGCTTGTGGTTTCCGACGGGCCAGACGATTCCGTCGGCGTCGTAACCCTGGATAATCTTCTTTTCGAGCGCCCGACTCTCGCGACGCTTCGGTCGAGTGTGAAAGAGAATATCCCACGACTTTGGGTAGCTGTTCATCATTCGCTTGTAGGGATGCCAGGCTAAGGCCCAGCCTTCCCAATTACCTGCCTTCAGCCGGCTTTCGCGGGAGAGAACGACCGGCTTCAGCTTGTTCTTCGCTCGCCAGCTCGTCTCGCTGCCTCGAATAGCTCTGGGGCAATGAATACGTGCCTTGCGGCGCTTGTAGTGTGCCATTTTGGGCTCCATGGGTTGCTTACCTACATGGAAACCTCCTCTTGTTTGCGCGGCGCTCCGAAATGGAGTCGGTCTGATATTTGAGCCGGTTACGCGGCCCAAGCAAGAGCAACGCTGATCTCTCTCTGAAGTGCGCCATCACTTTCGGATCGTGCCAGCACGGACAGCTCATTCCGATCGGCCTTAAGTCGTCGCCGCATGTGGCGCTCAGCCTGATGACCATGTGATCTCTTTCTGGGCGCGGGGCACCTCCCGCGCTCGGGATCACGTCAAAGCTTTTATGGCTGAACCTTGCACCTATCGTATCAGGATCGGTCCTATACCGTTGCGAGCTCATGCGAAGCGGCCCGGCGTGAGGCTCCCTTGGCCGCGAGCGGCGAAGACGCGAGATTGTTCGTATAACGGCCGATCAGCTTGAGGCCCTCGTCATTCAGGCGCAGGCCCATGACGATGCGACGACCGTTTTTGCGAGGCGCGGTGTCGCGCGCGTTAGTCCCCTTTCCGATTAATTGGCGGAGCCGGCGGCTGAAGTGCACGTTGTTGAGGCGGTATAAGGGATCCGTAGTGGGCGCGTATGCCGCGAACAGGTCACACGTACATTCGTGAAAGCCTTCTCCGATGTCGCAGAACTGCATCGCGAAGCGCTCGATGCCAGCATAGGCGAGGCGCTTTGCTTTACCGGTATGATGCGCCGACTTGAGCGCGTTATCCGCGTGGGGACCGACGCTTCCGGTAGAACTCTCGCCAGACTTACCGGCATGGGTTTCATCGGATTTGCCGGTAGCCGACTCAGTCTCGCCTGCGTTGACGTTGCCCGTAAGGCCCTCGGCGAGGTTGCCGGTAATTTCCACGGAATCTCTGACAAGGGGCTTATGTGGAATCTCGGCTTGAGTGTCGGTCGCACGCGCAGCGTTACCGGTAACCTCGTTGATCGCGTTACCGGTAAACATGCCCGCAATTTCAATGTGCTCTGCGGGCTTACCGGTAACGGCCAGTTTGTCGGCGGGTTTGCCGGTAAGAGCTGAAGCCTCCGGCGTCTTGCCAGTAGGCTCGGCAGGGACGGCACTGCACTTCCGCTCCTCGGCATAGAACCAAGCGAACGGCAGCATGAGGTTCAGGCACTGCAGGGTGAGCACGGTCAGGAAGATAAAAATCCCTTGAGCCTGCTCGGCGTCGATGGAAGCCCATTTGGCAAAGAGCGCCGCGCCGGGATGTGTGGTGCCGATCGAGGTGACCCATTCACGCGACTGCCGGATGAATTCAAGCCGGGCACGGTCCTTTGCCATCTGCGGCAGCGCCGCGACGGCGTTGGCAAGCTCTGAACGCAATGCGAAGACGCCGCCGCACATGAGGTAGGCCTCAGCTTGCTTCGCAGTGCAGTCTTTCGTGAGGTCGCTGAGCGTGCCTCCCTGCTTGCGCGAAATGCGCACAATCTTCGCCATCGCGGCTGCGATGTCGGCCTCGATTTCTGCTGCCGGGCGGATCTTGGCGTTTGCCTTGAGACGCGCTTCGATCTCGGCCTTCTCGGTGCCGAGGTCATCGGAGAGCATTTTCGACTTGGTGAGGCCCTGCGATTTGTTGGCATAGTTGACATTGTAGAACGTCAACTCGTTGACGGTGGTGTTGCAGACCGCCAAAGCCACCGCAGCCAGCATTGAGATCCCGGCGGCGAATTTCCGGTTGCGGAAAGCTTCGCGCGCCTTGATAGGTCCCAGAGCCTCAAGGCAGACGAAGACGGTCACGACGGCGAACTGCACGCAGCTCCCGACGAAAGAGTCCATCAGCGTCGAGACGGCATAGAGATTTGCGGCGAGACTAGCTGCGAGCATTGTCCCAATCAGGACAATGCCCACATGCTCATCGCACTTCATGATGAAGCGGTTCAAAAGCATAGTAATCCCCTCGTGAACGCAGACGTCGCCGTCAGCGGTTCAATGAAACCGATAACAACGCGGAACGAGGACTGGTCACGAGACTGGGCACGCTACAAAGACTGGGCGAAATTGCGCCTTCACCGGAACTGCCAGTGATCCTCCATTGGGGCGGCCCAGCAATCCATTTCGGTTGGTGCTAACTTTGACGAACGCTTCGCTAGCGTCGACGTCAAGGTTCTCTGTATTCCGCCGAGGCGCTACAAAAAACCTTCCGATTGATGAACGATGGTCGTGCAAATGTGCAAGCCGCTTGTTTTCTTCACGTGCATTTTTTTGACGCGTGCGCGCTGGTTAGGCGGTCTCGTTCATCGACGCTCGTATTCTATTGAGTATTCAATAATGAGGGAGTTCCATTTTCCTCAATTAGCTCAATCGATTGCTGTATAGTCTCGGAAGGCTTTACTTTATAAAAGTCAAGCAAGTCTTTACTTTTTGGTAATTCCACAGTTGCTTTCAAGTAACTTGTGGGCAGTGCGATAATATCGCGTCCGACGTTGCTGTGGAGTAAACCTCTGTTCGACTGCGTTCCGCGCTACACTGACTGACAGTGGGCGGGCTAAGGCGGTGTCGGTTTTGGCGACACGGCAACCCGATCTCGGTGTGTTCATACGATTAGGTAAGCTCTCATGTCGTCCGATTTGGCATTGCGCGCATGGGCGATAACTGCCGGTCAACACTGGCGGCGCCATGCGCAACTTTCACCCAGTACGCTTGCTGATTTCTTTAGTGCCGATGCGCTGAAGCTTTTGGCGTCGTCGAAAACCGGAGGGCACGACGCGCTAGGTCTCGCGCTAGGCTTTTTCCAATCTGTTGCGAAGCGTGCTGGAAAGCCCCCGTACCCCTGTGTTCTGTGGGATAACGAGCGACGTCGGGCTTTGACGCATGCCCAAATTGCCGCCAAGATCGGAATCTCTGAGGACTCGTTGGAAGCAAAGGGCCGTGGGGTACTTGCAGTTCTCACGGCCGAGAAACTGCTTGTCGTGGATTCCTCCGATCGCGATAAATTCGGCCGCAACTTCGGCTCACGGATCGCTATCGCGCACGGAACGCTTTATTCGCATTTGTGCCGCCTGAAGTCGAACGGGCGCACCCTTGGAGCAAAACTCAGGCTTCTCCTTGAGATTCAATCCGCCTTCGACCTGGATGAAGGGTTTGCGAATGTGGCGCTTGAAGACCTTATCCAGGCGACGAGATTGAAGCGCAGGACCGTCATCAAGCTCGTCAAGGAACTCATTGCGGACGGCGTCGTTGCATGCGTCGGGCCGAACCGGCTGTCCTTCCGTGCGGATGTGTTTGGCGCCGACGCTTTCGGTGCCTACGACGGCCCGGTCTTCATAGCCGAAAACCATGCATCAATACTTGGTTTCGCGGCCGTCAATTCCGGGTCTGGGGTCGATGAAATCCGAGTTGATGGCAGTGAAATCCCGGTCATATATACAGACTATTCTAGCCATATACCTACGTTAAATAGGGAAAGCGCTTTGCGCGCGTGTCAGCGAACAGCAGAAGCAGCAGCAGCAGCAGCGCGTTCTTCCGCGCGTGCGCGCGAGGCCGTTGCCGCGATCGAGGTCGCTCGTCCCATCGACGCACCAAAGCCCCGTTTGGGCATCGATGCATATCGGTCGCTGCTGGGAGCGTCGATCGACGAGCGTGGCTTCGATGGCTTGTCGGATGAAACCTATTTTGAACTCGCTTGTGAAGCAGTTCGCGGCCGTATGATGGCTGACCTTGAGCACCAGCGTGTTGCAACGGTCGCGGCGTTGAAAGACTGGGCGAAGGAGTGGAAGAGGATTCCGTATTTAGATCCGGCGAGCCTGTTCGTTACCCTTTGGGCAAGGGCGGAGAAACAAGACCCCAAGAAGCCTATCAGGAGCTTTTCATCGTTCTTCGCGTTTGCAATCAATGATTGTATCCAACTCTTCCGTCATTCTGAAATGAGGTTAGACGCGCCCGGACAAAGCAATACGTAGCCATCAATGAGACGTGCCTAATTGCTCTCCTGGCGGAAGGTAGGCCCCCTACCATGAGCGGTTCTCCTTGCCGCTGGTGGCCAAATGTGAAGCGGCAATCGCTATTCGATCTGTCTTCCGGCTTGGCTGTTCGATGTCCATTTGCAATCGGGTGCTAATTGGAAGGGCAGGACCCCGTTTTTTGAAAATATTGGGCACGCCATTGGGGGATTTCACGACCTTCTATGATTTGGCTCGTTAACGGGCAAGGTGCGCTTCCAGAGGCGGAAGGGGGAGCCGATAGCTTCGTTTCAGCGAGGAGAGGTTAGTGTCCAATTCCGCTTCGAAGAAAGTGGAAGAAATGGACCTGGGCGGGAGTCAGATGACTTCTGGGAAGTAGAAAAAGTCATTCGCCCAAAGTGCCACTTTGATTGTGTGTTAGGTAAGTTGAAGTTGCGGGCACCGTATTCGCGGTGACGGCGGCAACTTTGGATGCCGGACTGTCCCCGTGGAGTGCCACGCGAAATTCCGACACGGCAGAATTTGGTCGGCTCTAACGGCACGAACCAGGAGGATGTAACAATCCTCGGAATGTTCGTTGAAACTGAGACGAAGCCGTTGCTCATAGTTCCTCGTCGTCCTGAATTTCGCTTGTCTCGTCACTCAGCGCGAAGTCGAGCAGCCGTGCGAGTTTTGTGCCGGCGACATGGAGGCCGCCGATAACGCTGGCTGCGTGTCCTCGATCCATCTTCATCGCGAGTTCGGGCGTACCGTCTTCGGAAATGGTGACCACCACAAGGCTTTGAAGCTTGCCAGCCTCGGCCCGCACCAAGAGTTCGGCCAGAATCGCAACAACATCCTCGTCCGGCTCAAGTTCTTGTTTAGGTCGCGGGAACTTGATCAAAGTCGCCATTCCTATTGCTCCATGCTTTTGAGCCCAATTCCTTGAAGGCGATGGGGGGATGTCCGAATTTGATCGGCGCGCTGTGCGTACCGACACGGCATGACCAACGAACGATGCCGTGTGACACTCGCGATTGAGCGGATGTCGGCGCCATTTTCTGCGGCGGAAACGCAGAAGCCAACGCGAAGGGAATGTCCGGAATAGTGTTGCGCCTTGAGCTTGGCGGAGTGGCTGGAGAACCCGTGCTCAATCCTTGCGTGCTCGGCGAAGCGCGCTTTCACAATCAATGAGACGCTCTGTCCACTTAGTCGCTGGCGAATTTTTCCACTCTTCGACACGCTCCGGAAAAGGGGCTCCCCTGAGTGGATGTTTGATACTTCGAGCCAAGCTTCGATGGCTTTCGCGGTTTCAATCGCTTCGTCACGAGGAACCGTGACGACTTCGGGTTGCCCGCTCGCTGTCTTCGAGATTGCGAATGCAATTTCGATCGTTCTTTCTTTCATCCGGAGGACGCCCGTTCCGCGTTGTTCACCTCGACCTTGTTCGTGGAAGTCAAGACCCACCAACTCGGAACGTCGAAGCGCGAAGGTGTAGCCGAGCGCGAGGAGGGCCGCGTCGCGTCGATCGATGATTGATGGTCTTTCGACGGAAGCAATGGCGTTCAAGATGCGCAGTAAGGTTGCCCCGTGCAAGGGCTCGGCCTGTCGAGGGAGCCGGTACTCCAAATTGGCAATGCCGCGTAGTACGCGGCTGACTACTGGAGACGATGAGTCAAACGTCCAGCCTTTCGCTTCGTGACCGGCTTTTAGTGCGGCGATGATAGTGCGCAACGTTGAAACGGATTGACCGGCTGCGGCGCGCCCAGCGATGTAGTTTGCGACATCGACCGGAAGGGCCGGTTCGAGCTCTTCTTGATCTCGCCACTCGAGCCAGCCCTCGAGTGCCGCTGCATAAGCGCGGCGCGTTGTTGGCCGCAGCGACGCAGCGCTATAGAGACGGGCATGTTCTGAAAGGTGCGATGTCGTCGGATGCAGAGAGAGGGCGATATTGTTTGCGATCTCGGACATTCAATAACTCATTGAATCTCCTATATATATTACTAGCGATAAGAGAAATTTTCAATGTGAATTTGGGCTGACCGCCATTGATTTTGAATCTTCAATTCAAGTCGGGCAGACCTTCGAGACTGCTGAGCGTGCGCGGCGGCGGAAGACATAGCGACTCACCGGGCACCCAAGGAACCGCCGGTACTACTGTGCTAGCGAAGGAGTTTTGATAATCGACGAGAAGGCCGTATTTCGGAGCATGATTTGAGGGGGATCAAAACTTTTAGATTTTTGATAGATGAGTTATCGGCTCCCCAATGTCCTTCGAGCGATACCGTCATCGTGGTATGGATGCGAACGAACCGGGCTCGAAGATTTCGCATCACGCGGGGAAGCGATAGTGGCAATCAACATCGATTTTTCATCTATCGCGCTCACTACCATCGGCTCGATTTTTCTCATGGCCGTCGGATTGACTTTTCCCTTCGTTCGACAAGCGGTGGGGAAATATGTTGGCGGGTTCGTTCAGCATCATTTTGATCAGCGCATCGAAAATCTGAAATCGGAATTGCGGCGCACAGAACAGAAATTCAGCGCAGAACTCGATGCACGCGAGAGGCAGCTTCGATCAATTGCTGACGCGACGTTGTCGTTGCGGTCGGCTAGGCAGTCGGCGCTTGATGTCCGGCGGCTCCAAGCAGTTGAAAAGCTCTGGTCGGCTAAGATCGCCACTGATCAGATGCAAATAGCAGCGCGCTTTCTATCGAACTTGAACCTGAAGGAGGTTTTCAAAGCGGCGGAAGATGGAGATTCCAGAGTGCAGAAGCTTGCCGAAAATCTGCATACCATGGCCGGACTTGACGGCTTGGATATGAAGCCAGCTTCCGCACTTTCCGAACGACCCTTCGTGCCGGCCGACATCTGGGCGTTGTTCGGGGCCTACCAGAGCGTTCTCATCCAATCTGTGGCTGTGCTCAAAGCGCTCAGCAACGGTGGTATCAGATATCTCAATCAGGAAGATACCCTAAAGCCAATGATGATTTCCGTCTTGCCCGAGAAGAGCGAGTTCATCGAAAAGTTTGGCGCTAGTGGCTACTACTATCTGCTTGGAGCTATCGAGCAGAAGTTGCTGGCTGCCATTGCAAACTTTCTCCATGGCAGAGATCTTGATGATGAGGCCTTTCGGCGGGCGGCAGAAATCACGGCAGCGGTTCAGGCGATGACTAAAGTCGAAGAACCTGCCACAGATGTAGCGTCTCAAATTCCAAAAGAGCTACGCAACACTGACATTCCGTTGCCCTAGCATGTGGTTCGATTCAGGTAGATAATCTGCTCACGGCTCAACGGATGAGCCTGCAATTAGCGTCTGCATACTTGAATACCTTTTCGGTATCCCAGCGTTTCGTGTCATCGCCCAGCTTCTTATAGGCGGCGGACGACATCGCGTGCCATGCTTCGCCCAAGACGAAATCAACCGATGGACCCGACAGGCCTCCCCATAGCACCGCAATTTGTGGGCTTGCGGCTTTCTGTTCTTCAGGCGTCAATGTCGGGGCCAGAGCGAGAAATTTTCGCCCCGCGTCTATGGCGATTTGAAACAACCGATTAGCCTCAGCGTCCTCTTTAGCGAAGACGGTGCACTCCATAGCGCTGAGCGTGAGCTGCGATAGTCGTATGGCCCCTTCGACCCGCGTCTCGGCGGCGACCGGAATCGCGGGCAGGAGAACGCTCAAGCTAACGCCCTTCAAGATGGTCTTCATCTCTGACCCACTGTATCTGGCAATTTCGTTTCGGGTGTCGTCGTGTCCGTCATTTTTTCTTGGGGCTGCGCCTCTTCGGTTTCTCTTCGATGCAGTCGTGATTGCCTTCGATCTCAAACGGGATGACGGCAAGCTGCAACAGGTCGACGTTCACGTGGAACGTTTCGCCGTCAATGTCGGGGAAGGAGAGGAACGCGTCGTCCACCTCGCTGTCGCCGTAGACGTCAAGATCGATCATGAAGTGCATCAGGAAATTCCAGCCGCTGACGCCCTCGTTGTCGAACTCGTGCTCCGGGATCTTCTTGCCCTTCATGCGCACGGGCGAATTAGCATCGGGATCGACCGCAACCACGACCGGCTTTTCGTGCCCAGCAAACAGCATTCCGACGGCGTAATCGTTATCGATCGGAAGCTTCCAGCCGGGCCCTGTCCCTTTCAATGTGCCGTAGTCTTCGAGGAAGTTCACCCACAAGGCGTGGTCGAGGTTCACCGCGATCGAATGCGTCAGCGTGTTGAAGGCGATGATGCCGCCATCGGCAACGCGGCCACGCAGGCGCGCGACCTCTTTCTCGCCGCCCGCGATGTAAAACATATTGGGCCTCGGGCGTCCGGCCAATTGAACTTTCAGCGTGTACGTGATGCCAGCGTTCGCGCCGCCGCCGTCTCCGCCGCCACCGGGGAACCCACCGCCTATGTCTCTCATGCTCGCGCTCACTCTCGCTCATCCTCTATTGCCTCAATTCTTAGCGAAGCGGATCACGGTCCGGAAGCACGGTATGTCGTCGGGGTCGGTACTCGTCGGTAGCCGGGACCGGAGGTGACAGCCGCAGCGTCCACTGCCAATGGGGGTCGCGCCCCCGCGTCCTGCCGCAGCGTCCACCCCACCGGCAGGGTCGCCCCGCAGCGTCCAGTCTGACGTTGGTGCCTGTTGTGCACGGGCCGTCGGGGTCGCCATCTGAGACAGACCTCACCAACTATTATTTATGTAGGCGCAACTTGAGTCATTAGGCCAAGCGGGATCACTTCAGAAATCGCCTCCCAACTCAAAGTTTGAGGTGTTCCGAGGTGCTTAGTTTTGGTTCGAATGCGACTTCAGGTCCGGTCATCTTTCCGACCGAGACTGCCATCATGGTCGAGCCAGAGTCGATAATTTTTCTCGTCGCATACATAGACTGGGGGCCAAGGCGATTTCTCACCATAGAAGCCCGTACCCAGCCCAAATCTTCGAGCGATCATCTTTTCGAGATCCAAACTCGCTCGCGCTCAAGTTTACCGGCTAAAAACCTCTCACTCGTCTGCTTCGCACTTTTGAAGTCTGCCAGCCACGTCAGAAGATCAAGCAGCATCTCGCCCGAAACAGCATTTGCCAGTTCGTCAAGAATGACGTCCTGGCCCTTCGTAAATTCTGCAAAGTCTTGTCTTGTTCGCTTCCATCGGCGCATTGGATATCCACTCTCTAAAGCCGCCGGGCAGACGGACTATCGTGCAATCTCAAGCCTCTCTGCGGCATCGGTCGGCTGAGGGCCGTCTAAGTATGATGCTTAGATCTTAGCCGACTGCTTCCCGATTATGAGAGGGTTTAAAATGACGGGAAGCGCGAATCAAAGCTCTGCGTAAAATGGATCGGCGTGCCTGCGTACAGCTCGCGGAGGCAGGGCCTTGAAAGCGATCCAAATCAACAGGCAGTGGTGGGAACATCTAGCGCCAAAAGTCATGCACCGGCGCCTGCATGAAGTTGAATCAATGCTACGAAGCTGGTGCCGCACTGGCTACGGCAAGCACTGGCTAACTGTCGCACGAGAGCGCGGCGGGCTCATGCGGGTCAAACCCGGTCAGATGATCCCAGTCGTGCACATGGTGGCACTTGGTGATGAACCGATTTTCATAGTGCCCCAGCAAAGGGTGCAAGTCGGACACCGGGGCGTAGGCTCGTGCGACTTTCGCTCCGGACGACCGCTCGAAGAGGGTGAACTCGCCATCACTCCAGAAATTCGGTTGGAAATCGTTGAAGATCCGGCGCTCATCGAGGGGGGACGGTTGGAAGCTCTGGGAAGAGACTCGACGATAACGCTCCTCAACGTCAAAACTCCAAGCGCAATCTTTTCGTCGCCGGCACAACACCTCATCGCCCCGTCATCGTGGCCAAAGAAAGCCTTCGTGCTTTATCAGCACATTTTCGGGCACAGCGGTTCATATCCTGGCGACGGTTACTTCTACGTCGGCGTAACAACGCGCAGCTGGCAATTGCGCTGGGCTGAACACCGCCGGGCCATTGAAGCCGGAAGCCCTCTCCTATTTCATAGAAAACTGCGAGACGAGCTAGCCGCCGGACGGGTCACCTACATCCATCATAAGGTGATGGGTATTACCGATGACCTGGAGGCACTTTATTCGGCAGAGGAAGCGATTGTCGAAGGGCACTGGATCGATGCTCGTCGGCTAAACATGATTCCTGGTGGCAAGTCCGGACTTCGATACTTACGCGAAAATGGAATGCTTGCTGATCGCGTGGTGCCTATGCCCGACGAGCGGGACCGTATTCTAGAAGCTTGGCTGCGGGACCACCCGCGCAAGGGCCTTCCTGCTCCTTGGGTTTCTGAGAAGTGGAAAGACGACGCCTGGGCAGTTGCGCAGATCTGCGGGCGTGACGATCGACTTTCCGTAGATCAAGTTCGTGCTATTCGCGAACTTGCGAACTCGTTTCCGGTTCAGGAGATCGTCGTGCGGATCGGCGCACGCAATACCGATCAAGTTCAACGCGTCCTTGATGGTAAGACTTATAATCGCGTCGTCTAATGCCCCTGCGGCTATGCTCTTGACGATTAATAGCCACCCGCCATAGTGGCGAACTGTATTGGGGGGATATGATGCAATTTATAATCGAGAAGAACCGTTTTTTTGCCTTGGCCGTCTCGGCCACGCTAATTTCAACCGCCCAGTCGGCATTCGCAGAGGAATGCAAAACGATTGCAAATCCGTCAGCTCGATTAGCCTGTTACGACCGAAAGGCGGCGGAAATGGATGGCAAATCCACACAGGCGGGCAAGGCAAAGGCAGATCAACAATCGGGGTTTTCGGGTTGGGAAATTCATCGAAGCAAGGATTCGATGACCGACAAGGTGTCCTGCCTTCTCCTGCCGGTAGGGAAACCGCACATTCAGATTTCCAGCCGTGATCTCTACATAAGCTATCGCGCGCGAGGCGGTGTCGGTGGATTTCAGTACAGGATCGATAACAATCCGCCATCGGGAATGCAGCTGCCCACACAGATAGAGCAGCAAATAGGGGCCGTTCACATTGGCGACGATAATTTTCAACGGATAATGGCAGGTTCTCGTCTTAGGGTGACGACCCTTACGGTTTTAGGAAATTCCATCGAGGAAGATATTCCGATCGGTTCAGCAAAGCCGGTATTTGCAAAAATGATGATGGAGTGTCCGGACTAGCGCGAGCTTTAGGATTTCGATTTTTCCGGCGAGCGGGTGGTTGTGGCGTTGTTGTCAGCATGACTAATTAGATAGGAAGCGAAATGCGAAAAGCTGGCTTTGTAGTACTATTCCTCTGCTCGATTGGAACTGCCTACGCCGACCAGATCGCGACTTTGGGAGACGGTCGTCAGGTCTTGCTCAAAGATGACGGCACTTATCAGATCCAGCCATCGGCGCCAAAAGAGCACGAAACGGCGAGCTATGCCGATCTTAAGCTCGTCGATCTCAAGGTCGATATCAAAGAGCTTGAGGGCCAGCGAATTCGGACCTTGGGAAAAGGCATGTATGTGGGCGATATGTTCATGCTCACGGACCCGGCTACTGCTTTCGACATGAACGGCATTGCCGTGGACATCTCGAAAGTGCCCCGCGAAATGCGGAAATGGATCGTCACCAATTGTGCTACCGGCTGCCGCGCGACCGTGGAGGGCGAAGTGCGCAGCGACATACACGGCTTCATGCCCGGCATTATGGCCGACACGGTCAGAGGACGGTAGGCCAGATAGACGAAGCCGGGGCGTGCATTCAAGTGGCGCTAGGAGAGCTGGCCGTCGCCTTCTGGTTCAATCCTTTGGCGTAGGTCTTCAACGCGAGCGCCGGGGCTATAGTTCGCCAGCTCTCTCAAGCCCCCAATTCGTCATCGAGCCACAAATCATGCTCGAAGCCGAGCCTTTTAGTCTCGGCCTCGAGATGTTCGTCGGTGCGTTCACCACAACCCGGCGAAATCTACCGCGAGCCCTACGAAAATTCTGTTCAAACACGAGACGACACAGTGCCTGTCCGACGTAGCAGGAGATATCTATGGACTCCGGGCAGGCTTCGATCCGCGCCTAGTCTGCTGCGATGTGTTCGTGCGCAGATTCTTTGACGGTCGAAAGTGTAAGCGAATTGGAAGGCAGCATGTTCACGGGAATGACTATGAGAAGAATTTTATTTTCAGTCGGGCTCGCTCTTCTGATCGCAACGCCGGCGTTGGCGGAATGGCAAACGCATACATATGCAGACGCCTTCAACGGCGACAGCTACTATAGCTACGTTACGCAAGGGAACATTTTTAGCGCTGCAGAAGCGGGGTTCAGCTGCACCGCTGGGCAAAGCGAGCCGACTCTTATTTATGTTCCCGACGGCAGGAAGCCAAATGACGACGATACCAAGTACCTCAAAACCAATCCGAAGATGTCACTGGTTGTTATCGTGGACAATGATCCGCGAGTTGAAGTTCCGGCTTCTTGGGACATCATTTCGAACAGCTACCGCTTCATGGGCAACGGACCTAACGTGTTAGCCTTGTTCAATCGGGCATTAGCCGCAAAAAAGCGCTTCGGGATAGCAATCAAGATCGACGATTCGATCCAATCGCAGAACACTTATGAGGTTGAAGGTTTGGCGGTCGCGCTACAGTTTGCAGAGACAAACTGTAAATTGAAACTCGAGCAAGAGAAGTCGGACAAGGCCCCTTCTCCCAATACTGCTGAAGCTCATTGAGCCTGCCACGGAGACCTCGCTCGCTTTGCAATGATGGCGAGGTGGAGTTCTATTCCCCATACCGGCCGGAAATGGCCAGCGAAAAGACGAATTTTCAATAGAAAATGGGGCGTTGTATTACGAAAAGAATGCCTGCATTAATCGAGGCAAATGACTGTGCGTAGGGGCTGTATGCTGTAGGTCATGCCGATATGAACGGCCGCTGAATCTCAATTGCCGACATCGAGCGGTGTGCGACCGGCAAAGTGCGAGCACAAAAGACCAGGTCCGGAATCTGAGGTGTGGCTTCGATGAGAGCCAGTCGGCCGCCTGGATAATTTGGGCACCGTGAGCCTGGCAACGCAGCTCAGTTCATGACTGGCCAACTGCCGCTGTTTGAGCACGAAAAGCGAAATGGGGCGAGCAGCAAGGAGGACAAGATGGAGCTGCCGGGTTCTGGATCAGATGCCGACGTTCTCGAATATTTGAAGCTGTGGAATTTGAGCAGCCCTGTGTTCGTGGATTTCGAGGACCTGGGCGGAGGTTACGAACCAAAGTTCTGTCACGTATCGTCTAAACATATCGTGCAGCAGCGTGGCGGCCGGCGCATTCACGGTTGGGCGCTTTGGAGATTCCGCCAGGGCAGCAACGCTGTCATCGTGGGCGATTTTCATAGTGTATGGGAACAGTCCGACGGCAAGCTCGTCGATTCACTCCTCCGAAGAGCGGGACGCGGGTGCTTTTCGTGCGGGACCCCCGTCTTTCGATCAGGGCAACTGGCTCCGGGCATCTACTCTATCACAATCGTACGAACGTGCCGCAGGCACCGAGAATCTGGCAAGGCAACCCAATCAGCGACGAGACGTTCGAGCTGCCGAAAAATGCGTCATTAGTGGCTTATTGCAAGAAGCTCGGGCTCCCCGATACATCGATGGTTTGACGGCCTCGCGTCGGCGGCCACAAACCTGCTCACGTTAGCCCAATTTCGGACGACCGCAGGGTCGGCGCGGACATCCTACGGCAGTGTTACTGCCTAAGTCTGTCTGCGGTTAAGATACGGCCTGCACATTGCTGACCCGAAACTAGACGTCGTGCCTCCATGTCCTACGGAGACAGTCTTCAGCCCCCCTTACATTTCAGTACATGCGATGACCTCCTTTCAGTGTGTTGCAGCTTGAGAACCGGCCGCGAAATCAATTAGATGACGGGCCGCTTCCGCTTTTTTCTGCGCCGATACGCTTAGAGGGTGAGAAGGGCCATCAGGGCGAGGGCTGATTATGAGTGAAACGAAGGGGGCGCCTCCGCCCGACGACTTGAAAGGATGGTCGGACGTGATTGCAGCGTCCGGCGAGATCGAACGGCTGAGGCGTGAAGACGTCATCAAGGCTGTGCGACACCGTGCGATCCAGGCGGATAAGCGCGTATTCAGTGAGCTGATGGCGTTCCTCAACCGGATCATCCTGAAAGATGTCGGAAACCGGGTCAACAGCGGATGGCGGAACAACGGGAAGGAAATCACTGAGCGGGTTCACCATCAGCTAATAGCGGCAGTGCTCGATCCGAATTCTGCAGACGGCAGGCAGATGGAGACGCGCTACGGGGCCGTGGTGAAGACCAGGACGATCGATGCGGTCAGGGAAGAGCGCAAGAAGCTGGCGACGACACCGGACTCGATCTCTCTTGATGACGCCGAAGGTATGATCGCGGCTACCGGCGCCACAGAGCTTGCGGAACTCCGGGCAGATCTGGAGCGAATTTTACGGTTGGTGCCGGATGAACGCAAACGCCTTGCGGTCCGGCTGCACCTGCAGGGTGTGCCGTTGAAACCGGGTAAGGGGACGACCTCGATCAGCGGGGTACTGGGGGTCAGTGAGAAGACAGCCGGCCAATGGGTTGCTGAGATGCTTGTCTTCATCAAATCGAAGGTTGGAGAGTCGAAATGAGCACGAACGACACCCGCAGAGATGAAGTTCTGTTCGCCTTCCATGAGGCTTGCGAGCACCCGACTGCTGAACAGATTTTGGAGTGGACGAGCCGATATCCGGAATTCGCCGACGATATCATTGCCCATGCAGAGCATCAGCTTTCCTGGAAAGCGCAGCCGGAACTGCATGGCGTCGAACCTGACGAGGCCGATATCGCGCGCAACTGGAGCTGGACGTTGAACGCGATCTACGACGCCGAAAAGGCGGGATCGCTGGAGGCTGCAAAAGGCGGCGAGACATTCTCCCAGCTGCTGGAACGGGCAGGAGTCACGATACCGGCTCTCGCGCGCCGCATTGAGATCGATCGTCTGGTTCTGGGCGAACTCAACGCGGGACGGTTGCGACTGCCGATAGACTCCCGCTTGCTTCAGGCTTTGTCGAATGCGCTTGGAAGTGCCGCGAGCGATTTGGAGCAAAGTATCGCCCGAACGCTTTCAGCGCCCATGCTCGGGAATGCCAAAGCATCGAACAAGCCCGAAGTTCACACGCAATCATATGAGGCCGTCATCCTGAACACTGACATGAGTGAAGAGAAAAAGAATTACTGGCTTGGAAGGGACTCCCCATGGACGCCTGGCGGGATATCCGGTTAGCTGCGCGCGCCTTGCACGGACAATCGCTCGATCGCGCTTCTGGAGACAGAAGGGCATCGGCGTTGCTGTCTGCCTCGCTATTAATCCATGATCTCGAGATCAGATATTTTGAACCCGGCACGAGGGCCGGCGAGGGGGTATTGGGCTTTCTTGATCGCCCAGCCTTCATCGTTCACCTCGCCCAGGGGCAGACCCGCGAAGATGAGGCGGTCGTTACCGCCCACGAAATCGGCCACTTCGAATTGCATCGCGATCCGCGCAGCGATGTGACGATGATCGCGCCGGGTCTGGGCGGGGATAAGATTGACGGCGGCGTTGCTGCGGCGCAGGGTTACTCGCCCAAGGAGCGCAAAGAGGTTCAGGCCGACATCTTCGCCGGCGAATTCCTTTGTCCTTCCGATTGGCTGCGCACCGAGCTTCTGGCAGGAAAGCGCGATATTGCAGGCATCGCGCGCGATCTTGGCCTGCCATTCGGCCTCGTCATGAACCAGGCCGTAAGAGCGCTACTTCTTCCGCCACTGCGGCCGCGTGACCCCGAAGTTGCGGCGCCAAGATACGAGCTTGATAAATCGCAGCGCAAAGCCGCTGAGTGGCGCGGGCGTCCACTGTTGGTGGACGCCGGCCCGGGCACGGGCAAGACCAGAACGCTTGTGCACCGCCTTGAACGCCTTATCAACGATGGCGTAGCGCCGTCTTCTATTCTGGCGCTGACATTCTCGAACAAGGCCGCTGAAGAGATGCGGGAGCGCATCAGCGCCATGAACCCGCGTGCCGCGATTGAAATGTGGACCGGAACGTTCCACGCCTTCGGCTGGGAAATTCTTGCGAAGCACGCCGATCGCGTGGGCCGAACCATCAACGTCAAGCTGCTCGACGAGGCCGGATGTCTTGTACTGCTTGAGAACAACCTGACCCGCCTCGACCTGCATCACTTTCTCAATATCTATGATCCCGCCCTTGAACTCCGCGAAGTCCTGCGGGCCATCTCCCGCTGCAAGGATGAGATGATCCCCTGGCAGCAATACATGAACGAGGCTGACGCCGCATGCGCGTCAGCCGACCCGGCCGTGCGCGAGATCGGAGAGAAAGCGAAGGAAGTTGCCTCGATTTACAAGGTCTACGAAGAGCTGTTGCTTGAGAATGATGCGGTCGATTTCGGCGACCTTGTGATGCTCCCCGCCAGAATGCTCACGGAGCATGCCGACATTGCACAGACTTATCGCGATGGCTACGCGCATATTCTTGTCGATGAGTACCAGGACGTGAATCTTGCGAGCGCGCAGTTTCTTCGCGCGCTTTGCAAGCCCGAGACTGAAGTGTGGGTGGTCGCCGACGCCAGACAGTCGATCTACAGGTTCCGGGGCGCCGAACCCGGCAACGTGACGCGATTCACCGAAGAGTTCGGCGGCGAGACGCTTTCCCTGAAGTACAACTATCGATCGGTCCCCGATGTGGTCACGGCGTTTGGTTCGTTCGCGCGCACGATGCCAAACGGCGCCATGGCGCCTTCATGGATTCCGGCCCGCCAGGATAGCGGCGGCGTCAAAATCGTCGTTGCACCGGACGTAACGTCCGAAGCCGCCGCCATAAAGGCAAACATCGAAGAGTTGCGGGCGAAGGGCATCCGTTACGAAGACCAGGTCATCCTGGCGCGATCTCATCTCACTCTCGCGAGAATCTGCGGCCCCCTCGAAAGCATGGGCGTGCCGCTGCTTTATCTTGGCGATCTGTTCGAGCGTGACGAGATCCGTGACCTCCAATCCCTTCTGGCTCTCGACGCTGAATTTGGCGGTGTCGGCCTTATGCGGGTTGCGAGATTCCTGCAATACCGCATACCCCGCAGCGATGCCGTCAAGGTGCTTTCCCGCGTGGCGGAGACCGGCCAGACGGTATTGGATGCGATCCGACACCTAGACACCATTGCCGACCTCACCGAAGACGGGAAGAGGGGGCTCAGCCTCCTGGCCACGCATCTGCAAGGCATGGGTCCGGCGAGCTCGGCGTGGTCGATGCTTTCCACGTATCTTGTCGAGCGCAGCGAATATCTGGACCCGCTTCTCGAAGCGAACGACAGCAAATCGCAGCAATGCCTGATTGCGATCTATCAATTCCTCAAGCTGTGCATCGACCATCCTGACAGAGGCCACGCGTCGCGCCGCACACTTCTCGATCGCGTTCGCCGCCTGGAAGCCTTGAACGACGACCGAATGTTCCGGCCGGTCGCGTCCGAAGCGTCCGACCTCGACGCCGTGCGCGTCATGACCATCCACGGCAGCAAAGGGCTAGAGTTCACGGCCGTCCACCTTCCGGGACTGGCTGCCGGCTATATGCCGGCACGTGCGCATCCAGTCCGCTGTCCGCCGCCGCCGACTTTGCCCGCACTCGCTACGGCAAGCGAGGATCACGCAGCCGAAGAAGAGTGCCTGTTTTTCGTAGCGTTGTCTCGGGCCCGCGACTACCTCTGCATCAGCCGGGCCGAGCAATACACGGCTGTCAGAAAGTCAAACGCATCGGCATTCGTAGGCAGGGTCGCGAGCGTGCAGCAATCACGGCATGGGTCTACGTTCTTGCCGGGTGCAGCGCCTGAACGCGTGAACGTGACCACCAAACAGTTCTACACAGAGCGCGAACTCAGCACCTATATGCAATGCCCGCGCCGCTATCGCTATGAGTTCGTCGACGGGATCTCGGGCGGCGGCCGCAGCTCCGCTTATGTGAAGTTTCACGGCTGCGTCTATCGCACGATCTCGTGGCTCGAAGACGCGCGCGCGAGGCAGGAACCCGCAGATGCCGTTACGGCGATGGCTCAACTCGATCGCGACTGGTCCGAACGCGGTCCAGCCGATCACGGCTTCGAGCCCTTCTATCGCAAAAGCGCCGATGCGATGGTGTCTGCCATGGCAACGCTCGTTGGCGGTGAAGATGCCCGCTATGAGCGTGACGAGTGGTCGGTCGATGTGAGCGGCAGAAGTGTGTCCGTTAGACCGGACAGAGTCGTCATCGGTGCAGACGGCTCCGTTCGTATTCAGCGGATCCGCACCGGAAGACAGACAAAATCCGAGCCCGACAATGCGGTCTACGCGCTCTTGAGAAAAGGGGCCAACGATCGATACGGCGCCAACCGCGCCTCTGTCGAAACGTTATACGCGGCGCATGCCCTATCCGTATCGGTGCCGGTCCATAAGAAAGAGGCTGACAAGCTCGGAGAATACGTGGACGCCATCACCGGCATCGAGAACGGCGCCTTTCCGCCAGATCGCTCCGACCGGCATTGCCCGGCCTGCCCGTATTACTTTATCTGCGGTGCTTAGCACTTCCGCTTTTTTCCATGTGGCTTCGCTTACTCCCTGAGAGCGCGAAAGGGAGAGCATCATGGACAAGGCACTGGCATTTCTTCAAGTACAGGACAAACCCGGCATCATTGAGATCGAACTGCTCGCGGATAGCACCGTTGGCGACGTTCTCGATGCGATGGCAAAACACGGCGTCACGGTAGACGCAGACGCGCTGCTCTTCGTCAATGAAGACGAGGATGGCCACGAACTCGACGATCACAAGAAGACGGTGAAGGGTATTAAGCGCGGTTGCCGCTTGCATCTCAGCCGCTGTCGCAAGATTGCGGTCTCGGTCAATTTCCTTGAACGCACCATCGATCACAAGTTTGCCCCGGGCGCGCGCGTTCGTAAGGTCAAGGCGTGGGCGGTCGACAAGCTCAAGCTCGATCCGAAGGACGCCGGCGAGCACGTGCTGCGCCTTTGCGGCACGGACCGCGAACCCGCCACCGACACCCCGTTACATGAGCTTACGAACGGGCGCGAGTGCAGCGTCTGCTTCGATCTCGTCCCCGTAAAGCGCGTGGAGGGTTAAGGCCGTGTCTCTCATCAATTCGCCAGGCGAGTTGTTGCTGCTCGCAGATCTTGCCGCACCGCGTTTTCGGTGCGGCGAGGTCGAAGGGAAGTGGCGTCTGCTGTCCGTGGCCTGGCCGTACGCCGTCATAGCGATTGCGGCGGCACCACGGCCGGAATCCCCGGCCGAATACGCGTTCCGATTCCAGTGCTCGGGCTACCGGCTATCACCCGTGACGGCGCAGCCGTGGGATTTCGATGCCAACGCGCCGCTGGCTCCGGCACGGTGGCCTGGTGGCAAGTTGATTGTCCCTTCCATCTTCCGGCCCGAGTGGAAGGGCGGCACGTGTCTGTATCTTCCCTGCGACCGCATCTCGCTCGAAGGTCATAGTGACTGGCTTCACCAGCATCCCAACCGCCTCTGGCAGCCGGCCATTGGCATAACCTGTTATCTGGATCAGATTTATGAACTTCTCGATCAAAGCGATTATACGGGCGTTCGCGGCGCCTAGGCACAGGATCAATTGCGCGCCTGACGTCTGGAGCAGATTGACAGACGGGCTGCATCGACGTGGCGGTGGCGTCCACGAAGCCGGCGCGTTTCTTCTCGGCAGCCGCGCGGGTGACATCCGCAACGTCAACGACTTCGTGTTCTACGACGAGCTTGATCCGCAGGTCTACCGGACCGGCGTCTGCGTCCTTCGCGCTGATGCGTTCTCGAAGCTGTGGTCGATCTGCCGATCCCGCAGCCTGACCGTGGTCGCCGACATCCACACCCATCCCGGCGCGGCGTTTCAAAGCCATTCTGACCGCACCAACCCGATGGTCGCGAGGGAAGGGCATATCGCGATGATAGCGCCGGACTTCGCAGCGCCGCCGGTCCCGTGGGATCGACTTGGCGTCTTCGAATATCGCGGCAGTCATCAATGGACAGATTGCAGCCCCGCTCGCCGCCCGGGGTTCATCTACTGCGGATTCTGGAGCTGACCATGGGCCTCCCGATTGATCACGAGCACATGCACCGCACCGCGAAGCTCTTCATGGACAACGGCAAAGCAGCGACGCAGGACGAAGCGATCGAAATGCTTGCTGGCTTTGGCCTAGGCGTGCGCATTTCCGAGAAGGCGCAGCAGACACGCAACGGCCAGATCGCGCTTCTGACCTTAGTGAACGCCGCACGCCGCACGTTCCTCGGCGGCATTGAAGTCGCGGATCTCATCGATGCACCCCTTCTTCTTCCCCTTGCCGAAGCGCCGTCGGTTCGTGAGGCCGTCCAAGAACTGGGCGGAAAGCTTGTTTCATCCCTTTCGCCATCTTTGCCGCTCGCGCTGATCGGTGATGTTGAACATGCCGGACCGGGTTTGCCGGCGTGGCATCTTTTATGGTCGGGCTGGTGCGGCGGCGTAATCCCTGCGCGCAATGGTTCGGCATTGTGCGACGACGGGGCCATGCCGCTTGCGCCCGTCATAGCCGCCTGCGCGTGTATTGGAGAGGCCTTTTCATACCATGCAGGCGATCATCCGATGGCGGGTCGCCGTTCGTGCGGATTTTCGCTTTGGTCGCCAAAGAGCCATTGGCTGGACGCGGATGCCAAAGGACCGGGACTTACTTACCTGCCGTCTGCACTGTGGCTGATCGGAATGGGGAATCTGGGGCAGGCAACAGCTTGGCTTCTCGCATGCCTGCCGTATGGTGATCGAGGGCAGGTGCGGCTCATGCTGCAGGATTTCGATCGCATCGCGCCCTCGAATGACAGCACATCGGTGCTTTCTTCACTCGACCGGGCAGGCAAGCATAAGACACGCGTTGTGGCGTCCTGGCTGGAGCAGCGCGGGATGGACGTTGCGATCAACGAACAGCGGTTCGGCACATGGACCCGCGTCTCGCCTCATGATCCGCCAGTCGCACTCTGTGGCGTGGACAATCCTCTCTCTCGCGCTTCTCTGGAAAGGGCGGGTTTTGGTCTCGTGGTCGAGGCCGGGCTGGGCGGCGGGCCGGAGGGCTTTCGCGCATTTGCGATGCACACATTTCCGTCTGCGCTGAATGCAGATCGTCTCTGGTCGCAAGATAAGGTCCCTGGCGGACCTAACGTTTCTGACCAACCAGCTTACCAAGCCCTCAAAGCGAAAGGTCTGGATACCTGCGGACTTGCCCAACTCGCGTCCCGTTCTGTCGGTGTTCCCTTCGTCGGGCTAGTCGCGGCAGCGTTTGCTCTAAGTGAATTGCTCCGCCGCCTCAATGGTGGTCGATCCTATCAAAGCATTGCTGGCAGTCTTGTTGATCCGGATGGCATCGAGGCTGTCACCATGACTTCCGGACCGTACGCGTTCGGTCATGTTGGTGCTTGTAGTTAGAAATGGTTTTGGTTCAGCTGGTCCGGCTATGTTGTTAAGTAGTGCCTTCGTTTAAATGAACGTGCATTCGGTTAAAACCAGGGGGCGGCATGGCCGGACTAAGTCATTTTGAGAAGCCGCGATGGCTTCGGGATTTTGCGCGCTACGTTCCCCTCAAAAGCCAATTCGTTTTCTCGGGCAATGTAAGAGACCTGCAGGTTAGCGAGACGAGCACCGGGACCTACAGCGCGGTGTCGCTGAGCGACTGTGTTCACCGGGAGCTGAGGGCGGCGGGATATGCCGGCACAATCGTCTATGATCTCGTGAATGGGTTCGGTCAGTTCGGTCTCAACCCAGACGAGATAACGGCAAGCCGACAGCTGCTCGAGCGACTTGGACTTACTGTCAGTGAATCCGGTCAATCACCAGCGGGCCCAACCGCGTTGATGGACATATTGGGCCGCTTCGTGAGCTTGGACGGGCCACCCGTCGCCTTGCTGGTCGACTTCGCGTCGCGGCTCTTAGTGCGGTCGGATACGTTGAGCGAGGGGGAGCATCGGCTGTTCGCGAACGCTCTAGTTCAGGCACATCGGGCGAAAGCCCGTCCTGCCGGTCCAAACAGAGCTCCGGCGTTCAACACGATTGTGTGGATCGCCGAGCGTGAGGGAAACCTTCCTGATTGGTTCCTGATCGATAATCCGCGTATCCGCAGCATCCCGATCCCGAAGCCTGACAATAGTGCGCGCAACGTCCTAGTCCCGTCCCTGCTGCGTACGATGCCTCAGGGAGCGACGCTCGATAGCCAAATCGCGGAGACACTCGGCCGCGAGTTCGTTGAGCAAACAGAGGGGCTTTTGCTGCTTGATCTCACGGCGATCGCCGTACTCGCCCGTCGCGAGAACATTCCCGTGACAAAGGTCAAGGATGCCGTCCGCAACTACAAGGTAGGGGTCACCGAGGACCCATGGGCGAAAATACCTCAGGAAAAAATCAGGGATGGTGAAGAGTTCATCACGGCTCGCGTCAAGGGGCAGGACCATGCTGTCGTGCATGTGCTCGACATCATCAAGCGCGCCATTACCGGCGTTGGCGGAGGACGACGCGGTGGGCGGCCAAGGGGAGTGGCTTTCCTAGCGGGACCGACCGGTGTCGGTAAAACTGAACTGGCTAAAACCATCACGCAGCTGCTGTTCAACGACGAGAGCGCCTACATCCGTTTCGATATGTCGGAGTTCAGCGCCGAACACGCCGACCAGCGTTTGATTGGTGCTCCGCCTGGATATGTTGGTTATGACGCTGGCGGAGAACTTACGAACGCCATCCGCGAAAAGCCGTTCAGCGTCGTTCTTTTCGATGAGATTGAGAAGGCACATCCCCGCATCCTGGATAAGTTTCTACAGGTTCTGGATGACGGCCTGCTCACCTCGGGGCGCGGCGAACGAGTCTATTTCTCTGAAGCCTTGATCTTGTTCACTTCCAATCTGGGTATTTATCGCCAGGGCACTGACGGCGAACGTGTTTCCAATGTATTGCCGAGCGAGGAGTTCTCCGCCGTTCAGAGCAAGGTTCGCAGCGAAATCGACCGCCACTTCAAGCAGGTCATCAATCGGCCAGAGCTGCTGAACCGGATGGGCGAGAACATCATCGTGTTCGATTTCATTCGCGATCCGGTCGCGTTAGAAATCTTTGAAGCCATGGTGGCCAGTACGATCAAGGACCTCGCTGACAAAGACATCTTCATAGAGATTTTCCAAGAAGCTTTGGCAACGCTTCGGGCTTTGTGCCTCAAGGATCTCTCAAATGGCGGACGCGGTATCCGGAATCAGATCGAAGCGCATCTCATCAATCCGCTGGCTCGCGCGCTATTTGATGCCGGCATCAAATCAGGAAGCCGCGCGAATATCAGCGCCGTCGTTCCCGGCAAGGTGACACGTATCGAGTTGCGGAGCGTCGCATGATCGAGATCGCGCTTTCCAGACTGCATTTCCCTGTAACAACACTTGGGCCAGGAAAGCGCATCGGCATCTGGTTGCAAGGCTGCTCAATCCGCTGCCCGGGTTGCATTTCTGCGGACACCTGGGCTGCTGGTCGCCATACGACGACCATTGGTGAGGTGATGGGCGCATTACAGAAATGGCTACGGATCGCCGATGGCATAACTGTTTCCGGAGGCGAGCCATTTGACCAGTCGCTCGCGTTAGTGACACTCCTGAAAGCCATTCGCGGAGAGTTCAGCGGCGACATCTTCGTCTATAGCGGCTATCCGTTCGAGAAACTGCATAGCGAGTTATCTGCCGCAGACGGGCTCATCGATGCCTTGATGACTGATCCATTTGTGGCCGGCATGGCCCAGAGCTTACCCTTGCGGGGCAGTGATAATCAGCGGCTGCATCTGCTGACGTCGCTCGGCGCGGATCGATTCGCGCCCTTCACTGTGCCGAGCTCCTATGCGCCGAAGTTCGACGTGATGTTCGATGAAGACGGCTCTGTCTGGTTTGCCGGCGTGCCGAGCCAAAACGCGTTTCGCCAAATCGCAGCCTCACTCGACCTTGAGGGGCACCGTGTATCAACGTCCGAGGATAAAGGACCGAGCTCTAAGGGGGTAGCCCCATGACCTTCAAAATCTGCCCCAAGTGCAAACAGCAGAGGCCGGTCGAGGAGGTTTTCTGTCAGACCCCCGAGGGCGATGGCACCTGCAATTGGGATCTGACGTTGGAGCCGGTCTACGTACCGGCGCCGGCGCTTACGACGCAGCCCATAGGTCCGACGTGCCCCAGCGGCCATCCCGTGCGGCCGGGTGACTTGGTTTGCGGAGAGTGCGGGGTATTTCTCGATGAACTACCTATTACTCCGGACGGCATCGGAGTCCCTCCCGGTGCTGGAGAAGAGCCCCAAGTCGGATATGGCGCGACGACAATCATAGCCGGTTGGGAGGTACTCTCACTCGTTAATGCTGCCGGGACGTTGGCGGAAGTCTTCCACGTTCGGCAGGAAGGACGGGGCGAGGGCGTACTCACGCTGTGGGCTTGCGAGGTCAAGCCCGATCCGTCGGTCTACGCGGCGCTGCCGGCGTTAGCGCCCCTGCCGGTTGCCTCGGTCTTAGACGCGGGGGAATGGCAAGGGCGCGCTTTCGAGGTGGTTGCCACGAATGGCGCAACGCTCTTGGCCGCCATCACCGAGACTTGGCAACCGGAAATCGCTCGCGCGTTCGTGGCCTCGGCTGCCGCCGCAATCCACGCAATGGGCCGGGCCGGTCTCCGGCATCGTGATCTACGGCCCGAGGCGTTTCTCCTTGGCGGTGAAGATCCGGCGGCTGTCGCGCTTTGCAGGTTCGGCCAGGCCAGACTTTCCAATCGGGACCTGGATACTGCCGTTCCGTCCGAACTAACGCGGTATACGGCACCAGAATGCCTCGCAGGCGCGGTCGCACCCGCAGCGGATTGGTGGAGCTTTGGCATCGTCCTCTTGGAGCGGCTCACCCACGGCGCTTGTTTTGCTGGGATCAATGATCAGGCCTATCTCATGAGTGTTGTCGCTCATGGTGTTGAGCTTCCGTCAGACCTCTCCGATGAATTTTTGGTGCTTCTGCGCGGGCTCCTGTTCCGGGACCGTGCAAAACGCTGGCAGTGGGCGGAGGTTGAGGCATGGCTACGCGGAGAGCCGATTGTTCCGCCGAGTGAGCCGCCGCTGCTGAACACTGCCGAAGTGTCAGGCTTCCTATTGGGTGGAAAGTCATATCGCAGGCCCACCCTCTATGCTCTGGCTGCAGCACAACCCGAGAATTGGGATGAGGCGCGCGAACAGCTGGTTCGTGGCCAAATCACGACGTGGTTGGAAGAGCTGAAGGGCGGCGAGCGCATGCGCTCGGCTCTGAGGAATGTGCTGCGACGGGACAACGTCGATGATGATACGCGGCTGGCGATTGCGCTCAAGGTCTTGAACCCTGACATGCCGTTGGTGCTGTCTGGCCATATCGTGACGCCCCATTGGTTGCTCGCATTCCCGCAGGAGGCTTTCAGCTTTATCAGCGGAGAAGCGCCAGACCTGCTGCAGCAGTTCGGCTTCGAACCATGGCTCACGGCACTGAGCCAACGCCTAGATCAAGTGCGCAAGCGCGCGAAGCTGCATGAGATTGAACTGAACGAGAATGTTCTGCGCATCCATGCGCTGTGCACGTCGCGTCTCAAGCTGGAGGAGCAGTGGGAGGCACAACGTCGCTTGAGTCCGGATACTGAACATAAGGGCCTCAACTCCCTTATGGATCGTCGCCAGCTGACGGAGGAGGACCTGGTGCTCTTGCTCTCAGCTGGCAAAGGGCAATTTATACCGTTGCACGAGCTTGTCACGAGCGCGGCAGAACTTGCGCGACGCGAAGGCGTCACTGCGTTCGACGAGCAAGTAGCCGCTACGCTTTTGCAGCTTCCCCGCCGCGACGTGCTCGGCCGGCTAAACGATCGGATAGAGAACTTTTCTCGTTGCGGCATGCAGCGCCTGGATGAGTGGGCGGATCAGTATCGTCTCGAACGGCGCATTGGCCTGCCGCGCGCAGCGGTCATTCTTTCGGTGCCAAAGGAACTGTGGCGTCAGCCGCCCAAGCAGGATTACGTCGCCAAACTTCTCGATTTCTTTGAGAAGCGCATTACAACGAGCGTATCACGGGGCGCTCTCGCCCGAATGACAATCACAAAAACTAGCCCACGCATCGACGTTACGGAGCTTGGGACATCCCGAGTTCCAGCTGCGGCGCTGCTGGATCAACTTCTGGAGCGTTCGGATGCGACGCTGCCGGTTGATCCAGGAGTATTTGGCCGCGATCCATCGCTGGAGCCGCGCCTGCGCACTTTGGTGAGCCGTGCCGAATTGCTCCGTCGCGATACAGGGATCAATGGACTTTACCTCGGCTTTCCGTTTGTGCTGGTGCAGCCGCGCGGCGAAAGCGTAAAGCCGCGTATCGCACCGGTTCTACTCTGGCCGATCCGCATTGGGATGGAGGTGGGGCAACGGGCAAGTATTACGGTGGGTTTTGACCGCGATCGGGAAGAGGTCAGGCTGAACCCGGCGCTACAGAATGTCTTCAGTCCCGAAGAAATTGAAAAGTGGAAAGCCGCGCGCGATGCAGTTTTGAGCGGATCCACGACGGCCATGTCCGTCATGGATCAATTCTCGCTGCTTACACAGAAGGTCCGGCAGAGCGAGTTGGCAAAGCTGCCAGCAGCTGACGCCAAGGTCGCCTCCGGAACCACAGAGCTGACATCGGCGGCTGTGCTGTTTCATGTCACCTTTGTCGGTCAAGCTATTGTCGAAGACATTCGGCAACTCAAGGCTATTCCGCCTCAAGGCACAGGCCTGGAGGCTTTGCTGCGTGTTCAGGAAACGAAACGAAAACCGGTACTCCCAACGCCAGCCGGAGAGGGCTTGGACCGCTTCACAACGGCCGACAGCGATCCGACACAGGATCTGGCGGTATTGCAGTCGCGCTCAGCTCCGGGCCTCGTAGTAGAAGGACCTCCGGGCACCGGCAAAAGTCAGACCATCGTCAACTTGGTGGCCGATGCCATCGGGCGCAAGAAGAGCATCCTCATCGTTTGCCAAAAGCAAGCAGCATTAGATGTCGTGTTTAAGCGCCTGCAGCGCGAGGGTCTCGATAATCGGATCATGCTCGTGCGAGACGAGAGCAAAGACAGGCGGGCGGTCATTCAGGAAGTGCGCAACCAGGTGACCGGGCTCTTCACAAATGGCGCGCCGAGTACAGTATGGCAGCGACAGCGAAACGAGGTGTTGGAACGTATCAAGCGCTTGGAAAGCCAACTCAACTCACATCAGGACGCGCTGCACCGGCGGGATGATGTATCGGGGCTTACCTATCGCGAGATCGTAGGTGAACTCATCTTGATCGAGGGCCTCGGACCTCTTCCGGATGTTCTGAGTCTACGCAAGATTCTGGGAACGATGACGGCTGAGCATGTGCAGGCCGTCAATGAGGCTTGTGCCAGCCTCGCTGCCGTCTGGTTGCCATCCGAGTTCGAGAACAACGCCCTTGCGCAGCTGCGGGCTTTTGGTTGGGATCAACAGCATATCGCGCAGTTCTTCGCGGATCTCGAGGGTTTCGTTGTAGTCGAGCGCACGCGCCCACCGGCGGGCACGGATGGGGCCTTTGACTTTGAGGATGCCTCAGCACTGAGAGACTGGGCGGACCAGGCGTATCCTGTGTTGTCGACCCTGACTGAGAGCCAAGTCGATCAGCTCGGGTTCCTCATCGGTGCTTTCGTCAACGAGCAAGGCCCACAGACGGTCGGACCAAATGCTTCTGCCACGCTCACAACAATTCGCAACGAGCTTACCGCACTACCTCCCGTCAAACGGGATGCAGGTTTGGCAGAACTTGTCGATGGTCTTAGTGACCTCGCGTTGGAGGGCTGGATTGCGTTGACGGGCGAGGCGCTTCGAAAGCCTTCCCTATTCGGCCGTCTAAGTTTGTCACGCTATTCGAAGCGGAAGAAAGTTTGGCAATTTCTGCGGCAGTCGACCCCTGTGATTTCCGATAGCGTCGCAGGGTCATTTTTGTCGGCCGCCGAGCATGAACGAAGTCTCAGGGATCTTCGCGCGCGCCTCAATACCGTCTTTGTCGAACTGGGGTTTGAGCAACAAGAATTCGCCAAGGCACAGGTCAGAGAGCTTACACATTACCTTGATGGGCTGCAGGCTAGCTTAGAGTATGTGGCAGAGGCCGCAACGTACATTGAAGCGTCGCCGGTTCTCAAAGAAACGCTACTCGCTCTTCGTACGCGACGGGCGGAAGCGGTCCGGCAACATTTCGTACAGGTGCAGGATGCACTTGCCCGGCATGCTGGCCGGACGTCGAGCCTTTCCGCTCTCAATGCATTGGCGCCGTGGTTTGAAGTCGAGTGGCTCGCGGCCTGTCACAATCGCATTCGAGCCAACCAATCCACAGCCGATCTCATAACACCGATCGTGAATGCTTTACCGAGTTTGGTCCCTTATCAGCAATTCCGCGTGCGGGTCAGGGATCAGGGTGGAGGTGTGCTCAAGGTGTTTGCAGCCATGCGCTCCACAGCCTCTTGGTTGAAGACTTTGGACGCGGCAAGACTCGCTGACGCGGTCGGTAGACTGATCCGGAGAGAATCGTTGCTCGCTTGGAAGTCGCGGCTTGAGCATGCCGACCAGCGGCTTCTAAGCGATGATCACGAACTCGAAACGGCGGTGTCGTCGCTGGCGGCAGCCGAAGCAGAGCTGCAACAAATCAACAGGAAGGCGATCAAGTCGAACATTCATCTACCATCGTTGCGGACGTTGGAGGAATGGACGGATGTCACCCGATTCACAGGACCGCGTGCTTTGCGGCTTCGCGAGTTCATGGACAGAGCGTCGGAAATCGGCCTCATGGAGCTGCGGCCTGTTTGGTTGATGGGGCCCGATGTTGCTAGCCGCATGCTGCCGCTGAAACCCGCCCTTTTCGACACTATCGTCTATGACGAGGCGTCTCAGATGCCGGTGGAGTTTGCCGTCCCCTCCCTGTTC